>NZ_CP027792.1:2030463-2362454 GCF_003013695.1 Pulveribacter suum
TGGTCCAGGACTGGCGGATGTGCTCGATGAGCGACTGCGACTTGTACTGCACCAGCAGATAGATCGAGTAGATCTCCGAGTTGACCAGGTTGGACAGGACGAAGTCCACGATGCGGTGCTTGCCGTTGAACGGCACGGCCGGTTTGCACCGCTCGGCCGTGAGCGGGTGAAGCCGCGAGCCTTCGCCGCCGGCCATGACGAAGGCGAGAACGTTTTTGGTGCGCGACATGGAAATATCTCCGTCGGGAAGAGCGATCAGGGTTGCAGGGAGGGTTCGCCGCCGTGGCGCAGCACCACGGTGGCCAGGGGAGGAAGGGTGAGGAGGGCGCTCGCAGGCATCTGCGCCAGGGGGTGGTTCTGCGCGTCCACGCCGCCCAGGTTGCCGATGCCGCTACCGCCATACACGGCGGCGTCGCTGTTGAGGATTTCGTGCCAGCGCCCGGAGGCGGGCAGGCCCACGCGCAGCGCGGCCACGGGCTCGGGCGTCAGGTTGCACACGGCCAGCAGGCATTCGCCCGGGCTGCGGCGCAAAAAGGCGAGGACGACAGGCGACTCGCCTTCTGCGGGCGCCCACTCGAAGCCGCGGGCATCGAAGTCCCACAGGTGCAGGGCCGGGTGCTCGCGCAGCGCGTGGTTCAGATCCGCCACCCATCGGGCGACGCCGGCGTGCAGGGGCTCTTGCCACAGCTGCCAGTCCAACGCGCGCTCGTGGTGCCATTCGCGCTCCTGGCCGAACTCGCCGCCCATGAACAGCAGCTTCTTGCCCGGATGCATCCACATGTAGCCGTAGAGCAGGCGCAGGCCGGCAAAGCGCTGCCACCGGTCGCCGGGCTGTCGATCCAGCAGGCTGCCCTTGCCATAGACCACCTCGTCGTGCGAGAGCGCGAGGACGAAGTTCTCGTCGAAGGCATAAACGCTGGAAAAGCGGATGTCGCCCGCGTGCCATCGCCGGTAGGCATGCGGCCGCTGCATGTAGCGCAGCGTGTCGTTCATCCACCCCATGTTCCACTTCATGCCGAAGCCCAGGCCGCCGTGGTGCGCCGGGCGGCTCACGCCTTCCCACGCGGTGGACTCCTCGGCAATCACGTGCACGTCGGGGTAGGCCGCGTACACGGCGCGGTTCAGGTCTTGCAGGAAGCCCACGGCCTCCCAGTTCTGGTTGCCGCCGTCCTGGTTGGGCAGCCACTGGCCCGCCTCACGGGAGAAGTCCAGGTACAGCATGGAGGAGACGGCATCGACCCGCACGGCGTCGAAGTGGTAGTGCTCCAGCCAGAACAGCACGTTGCTGATCAGAAAATCACGCACCTCGAAGCGGCCATAGTTGAAGATCAGGCTGTTCCACTGCGGGTGGAAGCCCCGGCGCGGGTCCTCGTGCTCGTAGAGCGCCGTGCCATCGAAGCGCGCCAGGGCATGCGCGTCCGCGGGAAAGTGCGAACCCACCCAGTCGAAGACCACGCCGATGCCGTGCTGGTGCAGGGTGTCCACCAGCGCCATCAGGTCCTGCGGCGTGCCGTAGCGCGACGTGGGCGCGAAATAGCTGCCCGTCTGGTAGCCCCAGGAGCCGTAGAACGGGTGCTCTGCAACGGGCATCAGTTCCACATGCGTGAAGCCCAGCGCCTGGCAGTGCGCAGCCAGGCGGTGGCCGATCTCGGCGTAGTTCAGAAACTGCCCGTCGTCCGTGCGCTGCCAGGAGCCCAGGTGCACCTCGTAGATGGAGATCGGCTGGTCCATGGCCTGGCGCCGACCACGCGCGGCCATCCAGGCGTCGTCCCTCCACGCATATTGAAGCGACCAGATCTGCGAGGCATTGCCTGGTGGCGGCTCGCTGCGTGTGGCGTAGGGGTCGGCCTTGTCCAGCAGGTTGCCCTGCGCGTCCTCGATGCGGTATTTGTACAGGTCGCCGTGGCCGGCCTGGGCCACATGCAGCGTCCAGTACCCGCTGCCATCGGCCATGCACTCCAAGGCCTGGGGCTTCCAGCCGTTGAAGCTGCCGATCAGGCTGACGCGGCGCGCATTGGGCGCCCAGACCGTAAAGCGCGTGCCGCCATCCGTGGCATGGGCGCCCAGCTGCTCGAAACGGCGATAGTGTCCCGGCAGCGCATACAGCGCAGCTTGCAGGGTGGTGGCAGGGGGAGGGAACATCGCTTGTGCGTCCTAAAACGCGATGTTCTTGTGCGGCGCAGCATTGCCCTGAAGGAATGCCGAGCGGGCCGCTGTCGGTGCCCGCCTACGCGGTCCGCGCCCCCTTGTGCAAGCGTCAGGTCAGGTCGATGCAGTGCATGCCGAAACGGCCCGCGCGCCGGTCGGCGAAATAGCGCTCCAGCGTGACGCGGACGGTGCGAAACGCGATCTCGTCCCAGGGGATCTCTTCCTCGGAAAACAGCCGGGCCTCGATGGTCTCGTGCCCGGGGTCGAAGCGCGCGTCCAGCAGCGTGGCCAGGTAGAACAGGTGTACCTGGCCGACCTGCGGCACGTTGACCAGCGAAAACAGCGGGCCCAAAGTGATCGCGGCCCCGGCCTCCTCGTCGGTTTCGCGCGCGGCGCCCTCGGCGGTGGTCTCGTCGAGCTCCATGAAGCCCGCCGGTAGCGTCCACTTGCCCCAGCGCGGCTCGATGTTGCGCTTGCACAGCAGCACCCGGCCGTCCTTCAGCACCGGCACGGTGCCGACCACGTTCAAAGGGTTCTCGTAATGGATGGTGCTGCAGGCCGGGCAGATGGCGCGCGAGCGGGTGTCGCCATCGTCAGGCACGCGATAGACCGTGGCCGCGCCGCACTCGCGGCAGTGGCGGATGGGGCGGCGGCCGAACGTCATGCCACGGCCAGGCGCAGCGTGCCCAGGCCTTCGATGCCGGCTTCCAGCACATCGCCACGCGCCACGGCGCCCACGCCCTCGGGCGTGCCGGTGAAGATCAGGTCGCCCGGCTGCAGCGTCCAGGCGGCCGACAGGTGCTCGATGGTCTCGGCGATGCTCCAGATCAGCTGGCTGGTGCGGCTTTTCTGGCGCGGCTGGCCGTTGACGTTCAGCCAGATGGCCGCGTCCTGCACGTTGCCGGCCTGCGCCGCCGGAGTGATGGGGCCGATGGGGGCGCTGGCGTCAAAGCCCTTGGCGATGCACCAGGGGCGGCCCTGCTTTTTCATGTCCGCCTGCAGATCGCGGCGCGTCATGTCCAGGCCCACGGCGTAGCCCCATACGTGCTGCAGCGCGTCCTGCGCGGCGATGTTCGCGCCGCCGCGCCCCATGGCCACGACCAGCTCGATCTCGTGGTGCAGGTCGGCCGTGCGCGGGGGGTAGGGCAGGCGGCCCTCCTGGCCGGCGGGCACGGGCAGCACGGCGTCGGCCGGCTTCATGAAGAAAAACGGCGCCTCGCGCCCGCTAAAGCCCATCTCGCGGGCGTGTTCGGCGTAGTTGCGGCCCACGCAGTAGATGCGGCGGACGGGGAAAAGCTCGTCGCTGCCGGCCACGGGCACGGCGGCAAGGGGAGCGGGGGAAAGGGCGTAGCGCATGGGTGTAGGTTGAAGGCTGGCAGGCAACGGCCGCAGTGTGCCACGCACTATGCTGGCGGGTTTGCCACCCGGCCCCGACCGCCATGCCCCTGCAGCTGCCCCACGACTGGATCGCCCCCGACTGGCCCGCCCATCTGCGCGTGCGCGCCTTTTGCACCACGCGCCGCGGCGGCGTGAGCGCCCCGCCGCTGGACAGCCTGAACCTGGGCCAGTTCGTGGGCGACGATCCGCAGGCGGTGGCGGCCAACTGGGCCGCGGTGCAGACGGTGCTGGACAGCGAAGGCGGGCCTGTTCACACCGTGCGCACCCTGCAGGTGCACGGCAGCCGCGTCGTCGCCGCGCACTCGGGCACGCCGGCGGGCCTGGAGGCCGACGCCTGCACCACCGCCGAGCCGGGCGTGGCCTGCGTGACGATGGCGGCGGACTGCCTGCCGGTGCTGCTGGCCGACTGCGCCGGCACCCGCGTGGCCGCCGCGCACGCCGGCTGGCGCGGCCTGGCCGGCGGCGTGCTGGAGGCGGCCTTGCAGCCTTTTTGGCCTCCAGCGCCCGTGCATCAAGCGCCGGCAGCTATCAATTCAGGAGCGCAGGTGCTGGCCTGGATCGGCCCTGGCATCGGCCCCCAGGCGTTTGAGGTGGGCGCCGAGGTACGCGAGGCCTTCGTCGCCCACGACCCGGCCGCTGCCGCCCATTTCACGGCCCGCCCCGGGGGCAAATTTCTGGCCGACCTGCCGGCCCTGGCGCGCCAGCGCCTGCGTGCGGCAGGCGTCAGCGCCGTCTATGGCAACGACAGCTCGCCCGCCTGGTGCACGGCCGGCCAGCCCTCACGGTTCTTCTCGCACCGGCGCGACAGCGCCGTCCTGGGGCGCAGCGGCCGCATGGCCGCCTGCATCTGGCTGGCCGCCTGAGGCCGCCTGCAGCTCGCGTTCGCGGCGCTCGCGCAGCGCCCGCTTGCGCCCCGGCGTGCCCAGGATGTAGAGCACGATGGACAGCGGCAGCAGCCCGTACAGCGCGAACGTGATGAGGGCGCCCAGCACCGACCCCGTGGGCGCGGTGGCTTCGGCCACGGCCATCATCAGGGTGACGTAGAGCCAGGCAATGGCTACCAGATACATGAGGGAATGATCAAAGTCAGGGTTTGGCGGGGTGCAGGCCCGTGACCGGCAGGCCGGACGGGCCGGCGCGTTGCCGGGCGGCGCTGCGCTCGGTCACAATGCCCGAAAGCCCGTTGCTCGCCAAAGGCAGCGCAACACCACAGGAGACAGCGACATGAATTTTGACGCAGGCTGGGCGGATGGCGCCCGTCAATGGCAAAACATGATGGGCGAGAGCTGGAGCCGCATGCTGGCCACGCTGCAGCCGCCGGACCTGGGCGCCGCAGCCCTCGCCATGCAGCCGCACGCCCCGGTGCGCTTTGACCCGGACAAGCTCGAAACGCTGCAGCGCCAGTACCTGCAGGAGGCCGGCGCGCTGTTCGCCCAGGGCCCGGCGGCGGCAGCGGCAGGCGCCGACAAGCGCTTTGCCGGCGACCACTGGGCGCACAACCCCCTGGCCGCCTACGCCGTGGCCCTGTACGGCCTGCAGTCGCGCACCTTTGCGGCCCTGGCCGATGCCGTGCAGGCCGACGACAAGACCCGCGCGCGCATCCGCTTCGCCATGGAGCAGTGGCTGGCCGCCATGTCGCCCAGCAATTTCCTGGCCTTCAACCCGGAAGCGCAGCAAAAGGCGCTGGAAACGCAGGGCGAGAGCATCGCCCGCGGCATGGCCAACCTGCTGCACGACATGCGCCAGGGCCACATCTCCATGACGGACGAGAGCCGCTTCCAGGTGGGCCGCAACGTGGCCACCACCGAGGGCGCGGTGGTATTCGAAAACGAGCTGTTCCAGCTGCTCGAATACAAGCCGCTCACCGACAAGGTGCACGAGCGGCCGTTTTTGATGGTGCCGCCGTGCATCAACAAGTACTACATCCTGGACCTGCAGCCGGCCAACTCGCTGATCCGCTATGCCGTCTCGCAGGGCCAGCGCACCTTCGTGGTCAGCTGGCGCAACCCCGACGACAGCCTGGCCGGCAAGACCTGGGACGACTACATCCAGGACGCCGTGATCACCGCCATCGAGACGGTGCGCGAGATCGGCGGCACGCCGCAGATCAACGCGCTGGGCTTTTGCGTGGGCGGCACCATGCTGACCAGCGCCCTGGCCGTGCTGGCCGCGCGCGGCCAGGAGCCAGTGGCCAGCGCCACCTTGCTGACCACGCTGGTGGACTTCACCGACACCGGCATCCTGGACGTCTTCATCGACGAGGCCTTCGTGCGCCTGCGCGAGATGCAGATGGGCGCCGGCGGCCTGATGAAGGGCCAGGACATGGCCAGCACCTTCAGCTTCTTGCGGCCCAACGACCTGGTGTGGAACTACGTGGTGGGCAACTACCTGAAGGGCGAGACCCCGCCGGCGTTTGACCTGCTGTACTGGAACAGCGACTGCACCAACCTGCCCGGGCCGTACTACGCCTGGTATTTGCGCAACTTCTACCTGGAAAACCGCCTGGTCAAGCCGGGCGCGCTCATCGTGTGCGGCGAAAAGCTCGACCTGCGCAAGGTCAGGCTGCCGGTGTACATCTACGGCTCGCGCGAGGACCACATCGTGCCCATCGGTGCGGCCTATGCCTCCACCCAGGCGCTGCCGGGCAAGAAGCGCTTCGCCATGGGCGCCTCGGGCCACATCGCGGGCGTCATCAACCCCCCGGCTGCCGGCAAGCGCAGCCACTGGCTGCGCGAGGATGGCAAGTTCCCTGCCGCCCTGGAGGGCTGGCTGGCCGGCGCCACGCAGCATCCCGGCAGCTGGTGGGGCGACTGGACCGCCTGGCTCAAGGGCCACGCCGGCAAGCAGGTGCCCGCGCCCACGGCCTACGGCCGGGGCCGCCAATACCAGGCCATCGAGCCTGCGCCCGGCCGCTACGTGCAGCAAAAGGCCTGAGCGGGCCGCCATTTCCCTTTCAATGCAGGAGCAACCCATCATGGAACGCGACATCGTCATTGTTTCCGCCGTCCGCACGCCCGTGGGCAAGTTCGGCGGCGCCCTGTCCAGGGTGCCGGCCACCGCGCTGGGGGCCGCCGTCATTCGCGAGGCGCTGGCGCGCGCCGGCGTGGCGAGCGACCAGGTGGGCGAGGTCATCATGGGCCAGGTACTGACGGCCGGCTGCGGCCAGAACCCCGCGCGCCAGGCCATGATGGCCGCCGGTGTCGCCCGGGAAACCCCGGCCCTGACCATCAACGCCGTCTGCGGCTCCGGCCTGAAGGCGGTGATGCTGGCGGCCCAGGCCGTGGCCACGGGCGACAGCGAGATCGTGGTGGCCGGCGGCCAGGAGAACATGAGCCTGTCGCCGCACGTGCTGAACGGCTCGCGTGAGGGCCAGCGCATGGGCGACTGGAAGCTCACCGACACCATGATCGTGGACGGCCTGTGGGACGTGTACAACGGCTACCACATGGGCGTCACCGCCGAGAACGTGGCTAAGGAGCAGGGCATCACCCGCGAGATGCAGGACGCACTGGCCCTGGCCAGCCAGCAAAAGGCCGCTGCCGCCCAGGACGCGGGCCGCTTCAACGACGAGATCGTGGGCGTGCAGGTGCCGCAGAAAAAGGGCGAGCCGGTGACGGTGGACCAGGACGAGTACCTGAACCGCAAGACCAGCGCCGAAGCCCTGGCCGGCCTGCGCCCGGCGTTCGACAAATCAGGCTCGGTGACGGCCGGCAACGCCTCGGGCATCAACGACGGCGCGGCCGCCGTGGTGGTCATGAGCGCCGCCAAGGCCCAGGCGCTGGGCCTGACGCCGCTGGCGCACATCCGCGCCTACGCCACCTCGGGCCTGGACCCGGCCACCATGGGCATGGGGCCGGTGCCGGCCTCGCGCAAGGCGCTGGCGCGCGCCGGCTGGCAGGCGGGCGACGTGGATCTGTTCGAGCTCAACGAAGCATTTGCCGCGCAGGCCTGCGCCGTCAACCAGGCGCTGGGCGTGGACGCCGCCCGCGTCAACGTCAACGGCGGGGCCATCGCCCTGGGCCATCCGATCGGCGCCTCGGGCTGCCGGGTGCTGGTCACGCTGCTGCACGAGATGCGCCGCCGCGGCGCCGGCAAGGGACTGGCCGCGCTGTGCATCGGCGGCGGCATGGGCGTGGCGCTGGCGGTCGAGCGCTGACGGCGCGCCTGCTCGGTATTTACACGGGCAGGAGGCCTGCCGAACTGTCGCTAGAGTGATTGGGCCAACCATTCATCCATACACAACAAGGAGCACATCCATGAGCCAGAAAGTAGCGTACGTGACCGGGGGCATGGGAGGCATAGGCACCGCCATCTGCCAGCGCCTGCACAAGGAGGGCTTTCGGGTCATCGCCGGCTGCGGGCCCACGCGCGACCACCAGAAGTGGCTGGACGAGCAAAAGGCGCAGGGCTACACCTTTCACGCGTCGGCCGGCAATGTGGGCGACTGGGACTCCACCGTGGCCGCCTTCGACAAGGCCAAGGCCGAGCACGGCGCCATCGACGTGCTGGTGAACAACGCCGGCATCACCCGCGACCGCATGTTCCTGAAGATGTCGCGCGAGGACTGGGACGCCGTGATCGAGACCAACCTCAACTCCATGTTCAACGTGACCAAGCAGGTCGTGGCCGGCATGGTGGAAAAAGGCTGGGGCCGCATCATCAACATCTCCAGCGTGAACGGCGAGAAGGGCCAGGCCGGCCAGACCAACTACTCGGCCGCCAAGGCCGGCATGCACGGCTTCACCATGGCACTGGCCCAGGAGCTGGCCGCCAAGGGCGTCACGGTGAACACCGTGGCGCCGGGCTACATCGGCACCGACATGGTGAAAGCCATCCGCCCGGACGTGCTGGAGAAAATCGTCGCCACGGTACCCGTCAAGCGCCTGGGCGAGCCCAGCGAGATCGCCTCCATCATCGCCTGGCTGGCCAGCGACGAGGGCGGCTACACCACCGGGGCGGAGTTCTCCGTCAACGGCGGCCTGCACATGAATTGACGGCCCGCGCTGCCCAGGCAACAAAAAACCCGCGTCGAGCGGGTTTTTTCATGGGCGGATCAAAAAGGCGGCTGATCGGATCTTCACGAAACGGGCGGGCAGGGCGCCGGCTGCCTGCCGCGCGGCGCTTACAAGCGGATGGGGGCGCGCTTGCGGTCGCGTTCGTCTTCAGGCCAGGCGGTCAAAATGGTGGCGTTCATAAGGGTTACCTCCGTAGATGAGGAGACAACGCGCCGCTAGGGCCCGGCGTTGACAGCCGCGTTCAACAAAATGTCAGAGGTGGTGCCAAGGCGTACTTTTCTCCTGAAAAGATAGCTGCCGGCGCTGTCCAGACAAGCGCTGGAGCCACTTTTCACTCCTTTTTCCCTCACGCCTGCGCCTGCAGCGCCTCGATCGCCTCGCTCAGCTCCAGCCAGCGCTCTTCGAGCTGTTCGATCTCGTCGGCGCAGGCTTTCAGGGCACGCCCGCACTCGGCGATCTCGGCGGGCGGCAGGGAGGTGGCAAGGCGCTGCTCCAGCGCCTCCTTCTCGGCGGCCAGCTGGGACAGCCTGGCGTCCACCTTTTCCAGTTCGCGGCGCAAGGGGCGGGTTTTTTCGGCCAGCTGCTGGCGCGCCTGTGCACTGGCCTTGCGCTGCTCGCGCCCGCTGGCGGCAGGGGCGCGGCCTGCGTCTGCTGCGGGCGGCGCCTCGGCCGCCCGGGCGGCCTCGCGCAGGCGGCGCGATTCGTCGAGCAAGTAGCGCTGGTAGTCGTCCAGGTCGCCGTCGAAGGGGCCGACCTGGCCGCGGCCGACCAGCCAGAAGTCCTCGCAGACCGAGCGCAGTAGCGCCCGGTCATGGCTGACCAGCATGACGGTGCCGTCAAAGTCCTGCAGCGCCATGGCCAGGGCCTCGCGCGTGGCCAGGTCCAGGTGGTTGGTGGGCTCGTCCAGCAGCAGCAGGTTGGGCCGCTGCCAGACGATCATGGCCAGCACCAGCCGGGCCTTCTCGCCGCCGCTCATGCTGCCCACGGCCTGGCGCACCATGTCGCCGCTGAAGTTGAAGCTGCCAAGATAGTTGCGCAGCTCTTGCTCGCGCGACTGGGCCGCGTCGGCGCCGGTGTCCTTCGCCAGGCGCACCATGTGCTCCAGCGGGTTCTCGGCCGGGCGCAGCACGTCCAGTTCCTGCTGCGCGAAGTAGCCGATCGAGAGGCCCTTGCCCTCGGTCACCTTGCCGGCGAGCGGCGCCATCTCGCGGGCGATGGTCTTGACCAGCGTGGACTTGCCCTGGCCGTTGGCACCCAGGATGCCGATGCGCTGCCCGGCCAGCACCGAGCGGCTGACGCCGCGCAAGATAGTGATCTGCTCGCCGTCGTCACCCACGTAACCAAAGGCCGCGTCGGTGATCGCCAGCATGGGGTTGGGCAGGTTGGCCGGCTCCTTGAAGGTGAAGGTGAAATCGGCGCTGGCCAGCACCGGTGCGAGGCGCTCCATGCGCTCGATCTGCTTGACGCGGCTTTGCGCCTGCCGGGCCTTGGTGGCCTTGGCCTTGAAGCGGTCGATGAAGCTTTGCAGGTGGGCGATCTTGTCCTGCTGGCGCTCGAAGGCGGCCTGCTGCAGCACCAGCTGCTGGGCTCGCAGCTCCTCGAAGCGGCTGTAGTTGCCGCCGTAGCGGGTCAGCTGGGCGTTGTCGATGTGCAGCGTGACGCCGGTGACGGCGTCCAGGAACTCGCGGTCATGGCTGATGACGATCAGCGTGCCGGCGTAGCGCTTGAGCCAGGCCTCCAGCCAGACCAGCGCGTCCAAGTCCAGGTGGTTGGTGGGCTCGTCCAGCAGCAGCAGGTCGGACGGGCTCATCAGCGCGCGCGCCAGCTGCAGACGCATACGCCAGCCGCCCGAGAAGCTGCTCACCGGCTGCTCCAGCTGCGCCGGCGAAAAGCCCAGGCCCAGGATCAGCGCCTGGGCGCGCGACAGCGCATCGTGCGCGCCGGCGTCCTGCAGATCGGCGTGCAGCTGGGCGATGGCCATGCCGTCGCCGCCGTGCTGCGCGGCGTCCAAGGCCTGCTGCAGCTGGGCCAGGCGCGCGTCGCCCTCCAGCACGAAGGCGCTGGCGCTTTCCTCGGTCTCGGGCATCTCCTGCGCCACCTGGGCCATGCACCACTGCGGCGGGACGAAAAACTCGCCCCCGTCCTCGTGCAGATGGCCGGCCAGCAGGGCGAACAGGGAGGATTTGCCGGCGCCGTTGCGCCCGACCAGGCCGACATGCTCGCCGGGGTTGATGGTGGCGGACACGCCATCCAGCACGACCCTGGCGCCGCGGCGCAGGGTCACATTCTTCAAGGTGATCATCAGCTAGGGGAAAAGTCTTGCAGCGCGCGGCGCGTGACCAGCAGCACCTGGTCCTCGCCGGCACTGGTGTCCAGCCACACGACGGGCAGGGCAGGGAAGGCGGCCTCGAAGTGGGGCCGCTCGTTGCCGATCTCCAGCACCAGCACGGCGTCTTCGCTCATGCAGGCGGCCGCGCCGGCCAGCAAGGTGCGCACGAAGTCCATGCCGTCGCCGCCCCCGGCCAGGGCCAGGCGCGGCTCGGCGCGGTATTCGGCAGGCAGGGCGGCCATGCTGCGCTCGTTCACGTAGGGCGGGTTGCACAGGATCAGGTCCCACGGTCCCGGCACCTGGGCCAGGACGTCGCTGTGCACCAGGGCGACGCGCCCTTGCAGGCCGTGCCGATCGACATTGATGCGCGCCACGGCCAGGGCGTCCGGCGACAGATCGGCGCCGGTCACCTGCACCTCGGGCCAGGCCAGGGCGGCCAGCACGGCCAGGCTGCCGTTGCCGGTGCACAGGTCCAGCACGTGGCGCGTGTGCTCGCCCAGCCAGGGGTCGATGCTGGCGTCGGCCAGCAGTTCGGCGATGAAGCTGCGCGGCACGATGGCGCGCTCGTCCACATAAAACGGCACGCCCTGCAGCCAAGCCTCGCGCGTCAGGTAGGCGGCGGGCTTGCGGGTGGCGATGCGCTCTTCAAAAAGCATAGCTGCCCGCGCTTGCTGGGCGGGCGTTACGGGCTGATTTGCCACTGAATCGGGGGCGCCATCCAGCGGGCTGTCCAGGGGCAGGCCCAGGGACCACAGCACCAGCCACGCGGCCTCGTCGCGGGCGCAGGTGGTGCCGTGGCCAAAGGCAACGCCGGCCTGCGCCAGGCGCTGCCCGCCGCTGGCCACCAGCTCGCCCACGGTGGCGCCGGCCACGAGGGGGGCGCTGCCCGTCATGCGGCGGCCTGGGCGTTCAGGCGCTCCAGGGTGCGGCGGTAGATGTTCTTCAGCGGCTCGATGTCGGCCAGGCGGATGTGCTCGTCGATCTTGTGGATGCTGGCGTTGGGCGGGCCGACCTCGACCACCTGCGGGCAGATCTGCGCCATGAAGCGCCCGTCGCTGGTGCCGCCGGTGGTGGACAGCTCGGCGGTGAGGCCCGTCTCGTCGTGGATGGCGCCGCGCACGGCCTCCACCAGCGTGCCGGCGGGCGTCAGAAAGGGCTGTCCGCCCAGCGCCCAGGCCAGCTCGCAGTCCAGGCCGTGGCGGTCCAGCACGGCATGCACCTGTTGCTGCAGGCCCTCGGCCGTGCACTCGGTGCTGAAGCGGAAGTTGAAGTCCACCACCACTTGGCCGGGGATGACGTTGGTCGCGCCCGTGCCGCCGTGCACGTTGCTGATCTGCCAGCTGGTGGGCGGAAAGAAGGCATTGCCCTCGTCCCAGCGGGTGGCGGCCAGTTCCGCCAGGGCTGGCAGCGCCTGGTGGATGGGGTTCTTTGCCAGCTGCGGGTAGGCAATGTGGCCCTGCACGCCGCGCACGGTGAGCCGGCCCGACAGCGTGCCGCGCCGGCCGTTCTTCACCATGTCGCCGGTCTGCTGCACGGCGGTGGGCTCGCCCACCAGGCACCAGTCGATCGCCTGGCCGCGCGCGCGCAGCTGCTCGACGACCACGCGCGTGCCTTCTACCGAAGGGCCTTCCTCGTCGCTGGTCAGCAGCAGGGCAATGGCGATTTGCGGCTCGGGCGTGGCGGCGAGGAACTCCTGCACCGCCACGACGAAGGCGGCAATCGAGGTTTTCATGTCGCTGGCGCCGCGCCCGTACAGGCGGCCGTCCCGCTCGGTGGGGGTGAAGGGCGGGCTGCTCCAGTGCTCCAGCGGGCCGGGTGGCACCACGTCGGTATGGCCCACGAAAGCTATTGTTTTGATAGCTGCTTGCGCACTGCTGGCGGGCGCTGGAGCCCGTTTTGACCATAGGTTGCAGACCTCGCCGCTGTCCAGGCGCTCGTGGGCAAAGCCCAGGGGCGCCAGGCGCGCGGCCAGCAGCTCCAGGCAGCCGGCGTCTTCGGGGGTGACGGAGGGGCGGGCGATCAGCTCGCGGGCCAGTTGCAGCGTGGGGGTCATGAACGAGGCGAAAGGGTCAGGCCGGCTTGACGTCCAGCACGATCTCGGTGAACGAGGGGGCGTCGTCTTCGGGCGTCTGCTCGGCACGCACGCGCGCCTGCGCGTCGCGCGCCGTCTGGGCAAAGTCGTTTTGCAGCCGCCACATCAGGTTGGTGGGCGAGTCGGCGTAGGCCAGGCCTTCCTTGCGGTCGATGCGGCCGTCCAGGATCAGGCGGGCAAGCGATTCCTCGAAGGTCTGCGAGCCCTCGGCCATGGACTTTTCCAGCGCCTCGCGCACGCCGGAGAAGTCGCCCTTTTCGATCATGTCGGCCACCAGCTTGGTGTTGAGCATCACTTCGGCGGCGGGCACGCGCTCGCCGGTGGTGGTGCGCACCAGGCGCTGCGAGACGATGGCGTTCAGGGCCGAGGCCAGATCGCCCAGCATGGTCGAGCGCACCTCCACCGGGTAGAACGACAGGATGCGGTTGAGCGCGTGGTAGCTGTTGTTGCCGTGCAGCGTGGCCAGGCACAGGTGGCCGGACTGGGCGTAGGCAATGGCGGCGGACATGGTCTCGCGGTCGCGGATCTCGCCGATCAGGATCACGTCCGGCGCCTGGCGCAGCGCGTTCTTCAAGGCCGTCTGCAGCGACTGCGTGTCAGTGCCGATCTCGCGCTGGTTGACGATGGAGCGCTTGTTCTTGAACTGGTACTCGATCGGGTCTTCCACCGTCAGGATGTGGCCGGTGAGCTTGTCGTTGCGCTCATCGATCATGGCCGCCAGCGAGGTGCTCTTGCCCGAGCCGGTGGCGCCCACCACCAGGATCAGCCCGCGCTTTTGCATGATGAGCTCGCCCAGCACCGGCGGCAGGCCCAGGCTGGACAGCTGCGGGATCTGCTGCGTGATGAAACGCACCACCACGGCGAAGCTGCCGCGCTGGCGCATGGCGCTGACGCGAAAGCGCCCCACGCCCGACAGCGGCACGCCCATGTTCAGCTCGCCCGTCTCGCGCAGCTCCTCGATGCGGTCGGGCGGCACCACCTCGGCCAGCAGGTTCAAAGGCGCCTCCACGGGTAGCAGCTGGTTGTTGATGGGCACGCACTCGCCATTGATCTTGATGAGCGCGGGCGCATTGGCCGACAGATAGACGTCCGAGGCTTTCTTCTCAGCCATCAGGCGCAGAATCTTTTCCATGGTGCTCATGCGTAGTCCCCTCCTTGAGTTTTTGTCTGCCGTCAGTCGCGCAGCAGGTCGTTCAGGCTGGTGGTGGAGCGCGTCTTGGCGTCCACCTGCTTGACGATGATGGCGGCGTACAGGTTGTAGCGCCCGCCGTCCTTGGGCAGGCTGCCGCTGACCACCACCGAGCCGGCCGGCACGCGGCCGTAGTGGATCTCGCCGGTGGCGCGGTTGTAGATGGGCGTGCTCTTGCCGATGTACACGCCCATGCTGATGACGGAGTTCTCCTCGACGATCACGCCCTCGACGATCTCCGAGCGCGCGCCGATGAAACAGTTGTCCTCGATGATGGTCGGGCCGGCCTGCAACGGCTCCAGCACGCCGCCCAGGCCCACGCCGCCGGACAGGTGTACATGCTTGCCCACCTGCGCGCACGAGCCCACGGTGGCCCAGGTGTCCACCATGGTGCCTTCGTCCACATAGGCGCCGATGTTCACGTAGCTGGGCATGAGGATGGCGCCGGGGGCGATGAAGCTGCCGCGCCGCGCCACCGCCGGGGGCACCACGCGCACGCCGGTAGCAGCCATTTCCTCGGCCGACAGGCCGCCGAACTTGGGCGGCACCTTGTCAAAGAAGGCCAGGTCACCCGCCTGCATGAGGGCGTTGTCGTTCAGGCGAAAGGACAGCAGCACCGCCTTCTTGATCCATTGGTGCACCGTCCACTGCCCCACGCCCTCGCGCGTGGCCACGCGCAGCGCGCCGCGGTCCAGGTCGGCGATGACCTGCGCCACCGCGTCCATCACCTGCCTGGGCGCGTTGCCCGGGGCCAAGCTGGCACGGTTGTCCCATGCGTTGTCGATCAGGGTCTGCAGAGGCTGGCTCATGGGGGACGAAAGGAGGGAAGGGAGGGGGAAAGAGGGGGTGAAGGGGCGTGTCAGCCGGGCGCGCCGGCAAAGCGGGCGATGCGGCGCGCCGCCTCCAGGCATTCGTCCACCCCCGCCACCAGGGCCATGCGCACGCGCTGCGCGCCGGGGTTGCGGCCCTGGGCTTCACGTGCCAGGTAGCTGCCGGGCAGCACCGTCACATTGTATTGAGCGAGCAGCTCGCGAGCGAAGTCGGTGTCGCTCAAACCCAGGGCCTCGGGCACGCCGGCCCACAGGTAAAAGCCCGCGTCGGGCAGGCGCACGTCCAGCACCTGCGCCAGCACCGGCGTGACCTGTTCGAACTTCTGGCGGTACAGATCGCGATTGGCCTGCACATGGGCCTCGTCGCCCCAGGCGGCGATGCTGGCAGCCTGCACGGCCGGGCTCATGGCGCCGCCGTGGTAGGTGCGGTAGAGCAAAAAGGCCTGGATCAGCCGCGCGTCGCCGGCCACGAAGCCGCTGCGCAGGCCAGGCACGTTGCTGCGCTTGGACAGGCTGGTGAAGGCCACCAGGTTGCGGAAATCCTGCCGGCCCAGGCGCGCGGCGGCCTCCAGGCCGCCCAGGGGGGGCTCACCCTGAAAGTAGATCTCGCTGTAGCACTCGTCCGAGGCGATCACGAAGCCGTGCCGGTCGCTCAGCGCAAACAGCTTTTCCCATTCCGGCAGCGGCATGACGGCGCCCGTCGGGTTGCCGGGCGAGCACACGAACAGCAGCTGCGTGCGCTGCCAGACCTCTTCGGGCACCCCAGCCCAGTCCACGGCAAAGTTGCGCGTCGGGTCGCTGGGCGCGTAGTGCGGCCGGGCGCTGGCCAGCAGCGTGGCGCCTTCATAGATTTGGTAGAACGGGTTGGGGCAGACCACCGTGGCTCCCTCGCGGGCCGGGTCGATCACGGTCTGGGTGAAGGAAAAGAGCGCCTCGCGCGAGCCGTTGACGGGCAGCACCTGCGTGGCGGCGTCCAGAGCCAGGCCGTAGCGGCGTTGCAGCCAACCGGTGAAAGCCTGGCGCAGGGCCGGATCGCCCGCGGTGGACGGATAGCTGGCCAGGCCGTCCAGCCCGTCGCACAGCGCCTGCCGGATGAAGGCCGGCGTGGCGTGGCGTGGCTCGCCGATCCCCAGGCTGATGGGTGCATGGCCCGGCGATGGGGTGATCCCCGCAAAAAGCTGCCGCAGCCGCTCGAAGGGATAGGGCTGCAGGAGGGAGAGCCGGGGATTCATGGGCCGCGATTATCTGCCATGGCCGGCGCCCCGCCGGCCCCCGGCAAGGGCGTCGGGCACGGGAAATCCTCCATCGTCCTGTCAGTGCGCTGTAAGCGTTTCAAAAGTTACCATGAGTATCATGATCTGCAAGCCGCCGGACACAGGGCGTACGCCGAGAAACGACAGGAGACCCAAGACAATGGCCAGTTCTTTCTTCTTGCGCCCCGGCGTGTGGGTGATGCGCCGCCTGGGCTTCGGAGCCAAGGTGGCGCTGCTGGGCGGCGTTGCCGCCCTGTCGCTGGTGGCGCTGGCGGTGGGGCACGGCCTGGCCCCGCTGTGGCTCTGGCCGGGCTGCCTGGCCCTTTCGCTCCTGATCGTCTATCTGGCACTGGCCCTGTCGGCCAGCGTGGCGCCCGGCCTGGCGCGGCTGGGCGAGGTCATGCAGCGGGCCGCGGCCGGTGACCTGTGCGCCCGCGCCGGCCTGGCCGGCGGCGACGAGCTGGCGCGGCTGGGTGCCCAGCTGGACCGCATGGTGCTGACGCTGTCGGCCATGGTGGCAGACGTGCGCAGCAACGCTGCGCTGGTGGCCCATGCCGGCCAGAGCCTGGCCCACGACAACGGCCAGCTGGCCGAGCGCACCGAGCAGCAAGCTGCCAACCTGGAGCAGACCGCCGCCAGCGTGGAGCAGCTGTCCTCGGCCGTGACCCATAACGCCCAGGCGGCTGGCATGGCCGACCGACAGGCGGCCGAGGTCAGCCAGACAGCCGAGGCCGGCTCGCAGGCCATGGCCCGCGCCGTGCAGTCCGTGCAGGCCATCCAGAGCGACGCCCGCCGCATGGGCGAGATCATCGGCGTGATCGACTCCATCGCCTTTCAGACCAACATCCTGGCGCTGAATGCGGCCGTTGAAGCGGCGCGCGCGGGTGATTCCGGCCGCGGCTTTGCCGTGGTGGCCGGCGAGGTGCGCACGCTGGCAGGGCGCTCGGCCGAAGCGGCGCGCGAAATCCGCCAGCTCATCCAGGCCTCGGTGGAGCACGTGGAGGCCAGCGCGGGCCTGATTCGCTCGGCCGGCGAGGACATTGCCGCCATGGCGCAGGGCATGCGCGCCGTGGCCACCGGCGTGAGCGAGATCTCGCATTCGGTGGCCGAGCAGGGCACGGGCCTGCGCGAGGTCAGCGCCGCCGTGCAGCAGCTCGACCAGATCACCCAGCGCAACGCCCACATGGTGGGCGAGAGCCTGCGCCAGGCCCAGGCGCTGGAAAGCCGTGCCGGCACCCTGTCGCAGGCGGTGCTGGCTTTCAGGCTGCAGCAGGGCACGGCCGAGGAGGCCATGGCCCTGGTGCAGCGCGCCGCGCAGCTGCACCGCGCCGGCGCCGGGCACAGGGACTTCCTGGCCATGCTGACCGACCCGGCCCAGCCCTTTCACGACCGCGACATGTACGTCTTCGCGCTGGATGCGGGCGGCACCTACCGCGCCTTTGGCGGCAACCCGGCCAAGGTGGGCACGCGGGTGCAGGACATCGCCGGGGTGGATGGCGATGCACTGCTGCGGGCCATCGTCGCCCAGGCCGAACGCGCACCCGGCTGGGTGGAGTACGGCATCACCCACCCGGCCACCGGCACGGTGCAGACCAAGATGTCCTTCGTGCAGCGGGTGGGCGACTGGTACCTGGGGTGCGGCGTTTACAAGAGCCTGGCCGCGGCCGGCTGACGGCGCACTAAGCGCTGCGCTGGGCCCGGGCGCGGGCCAGCGCGGCGGCAATGGCTGCACTGCGCCCGGCGGCGGGTGCAACTGCCTCAACCGATGCGGGCGTGTGCTGCGCTGCGGTGCGTTCGCGCCGGGCCTGGTAGCGCGAGCGGGCATGCGCCGCCTGCTGCGGCGACCAGGCGCTCCAGCCGGTGGCGCCGGCGCTGACCTTGTGCATGTGGATGCAGTCCACCGGGCAGACCGGCAGGCACAGCTCGCAGCCGGTGCAGTGCGCAGCGATGATGGTGTGCATGCGTTTGGACAGGCCCAGGATGGCGTCTGTCGGGCAGGCCTTGATGCACAGCGTGCAGCCTATGCACCAGTCCTCGTCGATCACGGCCACGCCGCGCGGCAGCTCTCGGCCGCAGGACTCGTCCAGCGGCAGCACGGGCTGGCCCGTGAGGTGGGCCAGGCGCACCACGCCCTCGGCGCCACCCGGGGGGCAGCGGTTGATGGCTGCCTCCCCGGCTGCCAGCGCATCCGCATAGGCGGCGCAGTCCGGGTAGCCGCAGCGCGTGCACTGCGTCTGCGGCAGGGCGGCGTCAATCTGCAAAGCCAGCGGACTGCGCCCCGCCTGTGCGGCCGTCATGCGACCCGCCTTCAGGCGGCGTGCGCGTCGGCGGCCGCCGGCGCGTTGTGGGCCAGGATGAAGCTGCGCACACGCGGATAGACGATTTCGCGCCAGCGCCGGCCGCTGAAGATGCCGTAGTGTCCGGCGCCCTTGACCTCCAGGTGCTCACGGTCGGCCGCGGCGATGCCAGTGCACAGGTCGTGCGCTGCCTCGGTCTGACCGCTGCCGGAGATGTCGTCCAGCTCGCCTTCGACGGTCAGCAGTGCGGTGCCGCGGATGTCCTGGGGGCGCACGCGCTCCAGCTCACCGCTCTCCGAGCGCACGTCCCATGTGCCCTTGACCAGGTCGAAGTCCTGGAACACCGTGCGGATGGTCTCCAGGTAGTAGTGGGCGTCCATGTCCAGCACGGCGTTGTACTCGTCGTAGAACTTGCGGTGCGCCTCGGCGCTGGCGTCGTCGCCCTTGACCAGGTTCTTGAAGTAGTCGTAGTGGCTGGTGGCGTGGCGGTCGGGGTTCATGGCCACAAAACCGGTGTGCTGCAAAAAGCCGGGGTACACGCGCCGTCCGGCGCCGGGCAGGCTGTCCGGCACGCGGTAGATGACGTTGTTCTCGAACCACTCGTAGCTGTGCTGCGTGGCCAGGTGGTTTACTTCGGTGGGGGCGCGGCGCGCATCGATGGGCCCGCCCATCATGGTCATGGACAGCGGGGTGGCCTCGCCCCGGCTGGCCATCAGCGAGATGGCGGCCAGCACCGGCACCGTGGGCTGGCACACGCTCATCACATGGCAGTTGCCGTAGCGGGCCTGCAGGTGGCGGATGAATTCCTGCACGTAGTTGACGTAGTCATCCAGGTGGAAGTCGCCATCCGCCAGGGGCACGGTGCGTGCGTTCTTCCAGTCGGTGATATAGACCTTGTGCCCGCCCAGCAGGGTGCGCACCGTCTCGCGCAGCAGCGTGGCGTAGTGGCCCGACAGCGGCGCCACCACCAGCACCACGGGCTGGCCTTTGAGGGTGTTCAGCGTGTCCGGATCGTCGGAAAAACGCTTGAAGCGACGCAGCTCGCAAAAGGGCTTGTCCAGCTCCACCCGCTCGTGGATGGCCACCTCCACCCCGTCCACCAGCACGGTGCGGATGCCGAATTCGGGCTTCTCGTAGTCCTTGCCCAGGCGGTACAGCAGCTCATAGCCCGCCGACATGCGGTGCGCCAGCTGGGTCTGGCCGAACGGATTGAGCGGGTTGCTGTAGAACTTGGCAGTAGCCTGCGCCAGGTCGGCGAAGGGCTCCATCAGGCTGCGTTGGGTTTCGTAGAGGGAGTACAGCATGGGGCGGAGTAAGAATTTGTTGCAGTGCAATATAACAATAACCGCCAGACCTTGCCGAGCGTGCTACTGCGTATGCCCATCCCGTGTAGGACAGGGGGACACCGGCCCCATATGGGCTGCTTTGCTATCACTACAGGAGCTGCCAGCGCATGCCAGACGGGCGCCGGAGGCGTTTTTCTTGCTCAATGCTGGCGCAGCCAGGCCTCGAAGGCCTCGCGGGCGCTGTTGCGCAGGGCGCGGTGGAACACGGCCTTGTCCGCCAGGTACAGACAGTGGCGCATCACGGTGAAGGCATTGAAACTGCCCTGCGGATGCGTGTCTTCATAGAACTGCCGGTAGCGCTTGACGGTGCCCAGTGTCTCGCCCAGCAAGGCGTTGAAGCGGGCGCGCGTGATGCCGGGCGCCCAGCCGCGGATCTCCTCGACGAACAGGTCCACGCGATCGGCGTCGAACTCATGGCCGGCAAAGAAGTGGCGGGCAATGCGCAGGAAGGTGAAAGCATCGAGCTCGCTGCGGGCGTGGGCCGCCTCGGCCTCGGCCTCGGGGCCGACCAACTCGCTGTCGGCGCGGCGCAGCTCGGCCTCGGTGGCGTCACGGATCTGGCGGAACTCCCGGTCGGCCAGCTCGAACAGGGCCGACAGCACGTTGATGCGCCGCTTCAGCTCGGGCGGGATGGACTTTTTGTACTTGATGCGGTGGTCCAGCACGCTCCAGGCGTCCTGGATGATGGTGCGCACCTGCAGCTCGAAGGGCGCACCGGCGTGGCCGTCCCCAGGGCCGGCGCCGGCGTGCAGACGCAGATCCAGGTGCAGGCCCTTGTAGCCGAAGGCCGACTCAGTCGCCTGCACGGCGCTGACCTTGTCGGTCACTTCGATGACCTCGAAATGCGCCCGCGCGATGCCCGCCACGCGCTCCAGCTCGTCCTCGTACAGGCAAACCACACGCACGCCGATGAGGTCGGTGATGTAGTGCTGTATTTCGTACGGCGTGCCGGCTTCCTCCAGCGCCGGGCGGTACTTGCGCGCGAACTTGCGCAGGCACTCGTCGCGGTCCTTGACCCGCCCCTCGACCTTGGCCACCTCGACGCCGCCGGCCTGGGCCAGCAGCGCCTGCAGCCGCGCCACATGCAGCGCACAGGCCAGATCCAGCGCCGTGCGCTCGCGCGCATACCAGGCGTGGAAGGCGGCTTGCTCGGGCGTCAATGGGAAAGTGGTGCTCATGTCTGAATTACGCAATGCACTGCGATGGTAGTTCAGCTGCGCTTGCCGCTGGCCGCACGGTGTGCGACGCTCGCGCCCCTCATGCACCTGCCTGCGCCGGACGATCCCGCCGCTTCTCTTTCTGCCAGCCGCGGATACGCGGGCCTTGCCGCCGGTGCGCTGCTGACGGCGGTGCTGCTGGCGTTCGTGTGGCTGTTCTGGAGCGCCCAGGAGCAGGCCCGCTCCGGCCGGCGCCAGCAGCTATTCGACACCGCCGTGCACCAGAGCCTGGCCGCGCTGCAAGACCGCTTTGCCGCCTTCGAGACCGTGCTGCGGGGAGTGCGGGGCTACCACGACGGCTCCCAGAGCATCAGCCCGGCCGAATTCCAGTCCTACTATGAAGGGTTGGCGCTGCCCGCCAGTCTGCCGGGCCTGGAGATGCTGGTGCTGCTGCCCTGGGCCGGTGGCGCCGCCGCGGCTGCCGCCGGCCCCGCCACCACGCTGCTGGTCCAGCCCGAGGACGGGCAGGACGGCCTGGCGCCGGGGCTGTTGCACAGCGCCGCCAGCCGCGAGGCGCTGGAGCGTTCGCGCGACAGCGGCCAGCTGGTCCTGAGCGGCCCGCTGCCAGTGCCAGGCCAGCCGGCCCGGGTGATGATGGCGCTGGCGCTGTATGCGCCCGCACAGGTGGCGGCCACGCCGGTGCAGCGGCGCGAGCACCTGCAAGGCTGGGCCCTGGCGCGGCTGGACCTGGCGCGGGTGGTGTCCGACCTGCAACCCGGGGTGCCGCAGGACATGGCCCTGGCCATCCACGACGGGCCGGCCGTGGCTGGCGGTGCGCCGCTGTATGCCTCGCAGCCGGGCTATTCGCCTGCCCGCGTGAACGCCGACCTGGAGGCCGTGGTGGCGCTGGACCTGGGGGGGCGGCGCTGGACGCTGGTGCTGTACCCGCTGCCCGCCTTCGAGCAGCGCTTCGAAGGCGCCGGCCACCACGCCATCGCGCTGCTGGGCCTGGCCTTCAGCCTGCTGGCGGGCTGGTTTTTGGCCGTGCAGATCGACGGGCGCCGCCGCGCCATGGCGCTGGCACACACCATGACGCGCGAGCTGCGCCAGGCCCGCGATGCGCTGGAGGACACGCTCAATGCCGTGCCCGACCTGTTGATGGAACTGGACCAGGACGGGCGCTTTTTGCACCTGCGCTCGGCCCGCTCGGACCTGGCCTTCATGCCGCCCCAGGCGCAGATCGGCCACACCCTGGCCGAGGTGCTGCCGGCGCGCGCCGCGACCCAGTTCATGGCCGCGCTGGAGGACGCCCGCACGGCCGGCTACTCCGAGGGCCGCCAGTACTGCCTGACCATGCAGGGGCGAGAGCGCTGGTTCGAGCTCTCGGTGGCACGCAAGGGTGCGGCCTCTGCGTCCACGCATTTCATTGCACTGGCACGCGACGTGAGCCGCCGCCACGACGCCGAGGCCGCCATGCACCGCCTGGCGCATTACGACACGCTCACCGGCCTGCCCAACCGCCGACTTTTGCTGGAACACATGCAGGGCGCCCTGCAGGCCTGCCGCGCCAGGGGCACCTACGGCGTGCTGCTGTATGTGGACCTGGACCATTTCAAGCAGATCAACGACGCCCGCGGCCATGGCGTGGGCGACAGCCTGCTGCTGCAGACCGGCCAGCGCCTGCTGGCCCTGGCCGGCGGCCAGGACACGGTGGCGCGCCTGGGCGGCGACGAATTCGTCTGGCTGGCGCCCAGCCTAGCCGGCGGGCCCGATCAGGCGCGCGCGCAGGCCCAGGCGCTGGCGCGGCGCCTGATCCAGGCTCTGGGCCAGCCCTATGAGGCCGAGGGTCTGCGCTACAGCGTCAACGCCAGCGTGGGCGCGGCCCTGTTCCCCACCAGCGGCCAGTCCGTCGTGGACCTGCTGCGCGAGGCCGACACCGCCATGTACCGCGCCAAGGAGCAAGGCCGCGCCCAGGTGTGCTTTTTCGAGCCCGGCATGCACGACCAGGCCCAGGAGCGCCTGTCCCTGGCGCAGGACCTGCAAAGCGCCGTGGCTGGCAGCGCGCTGCAGATCTACGCCCAGCCGCAGGTGGACGGGACCGGGCAGCTGGTCGGCGCGGAGCTGCTGCTGCGCTGGCATGACGAGCGCCGCGGCGCCGTGCCGCCCGAGCGCTTCATCGCCGCGGCCGAGGAAAGCGGGCTGATCTCGCGCATGGGCTCGCAGGTGCTGCACCAGGCCTGCGCCACGCTGGCGCTGCTGGCGCGGCGCGGGCGGCAGCTGGGGGTGTCGGTCAACGTGAGCCCGCGGCAGTTTCGCCAGGCCGACTTTGTGCAGCAGGTGCGTGCTGCCCTGCAAGGCAGCGGCGCACCGGCGCAGCAGCTGACGCTGGAGGTCACCGAGGGCCTGCTGCTGGAGAACTGGCAGGCCACGGCCGAGCGCATGCACGAGCTGGTGGCCCTGGGCGTGCGGCTGTCCATCGACGACTTCGGCACCGGCTACTCCAGCCTGGCCTACCTGAAGAAGCTGCCGCTGTACGAGCTGAAGATCGACCGCAGCTTTGTGCAGGACGTGCCGCAGGACGACAACGACGCGGCCATCGTGCGCGCCATCGTCGCCGTGGCCCACCACCTGCGCCTGCACGTGGTGGCCGAAGGGGTGGAGACGCAGGCGCAGGCCGACTTTCTGCGCCAGCACGGCTGCGACGCGCTGCAGGGCTACCTGTATGCCCGGCCCCTGCCGCTGGCGCAGTGGCTGCAGAGCCTGGAGAGCGGCCCGGGCTGAAAGCGGCTCAGCCGGCCAAGGCCGTGCCAGGCCTGGTGCGCGCCAGCTGCATGACCTCGCGCGCCGGCAGGCCCTTCAGGCGGTGGTCGCTCCACACCTGGCGCCAGCGGCGCGCGCCGGGCAGGCCGGCGCGCAGGCCCAGCATGTGGCGGGCTACCGAATACCAGTGCGTGCCGTGCTGCGCGGCCTCGCGCTCCATGTAGGCGACCATGTCTTGCTCGACCTGCTCGCGCGTGAGGTCGCTGGCGGCCTGGCCGAAGAACTGCTCGTCCCAGCGCGCCAGCCACCAGGGGTTGTGGTAGGCCTCGCGCCCGACCATCACGCCGTCCACCAGCGCCAGCTGCTCGTGCACCGCCTCGTCGCTGGCCAAGCCGCCGTTGACGGCGATGGTCAGGTGGGGGAAGTCGCGCTTGAGCTGGGCCACGACGCCGTAGCGCAGCGGCGGGATCTCGCGGTTTTCCTTCGGGCTCAGGCCCTTGAGCCAGGCATTGCGGGCGTGGGCGATGAACACGCCGCAGCCGGCCTCGGCCACCGTGCCCACGAAGTCGCGCACGAAGCCGTAGTCCTCCACCCGGTCGATGCCGATGCGGTGCTTGACGGTGACGGGGATCTGCACCGCGTCGCGCATGGCCTTGACGCAGTCGGCCACCAGCTGCGGCTCGTTCATCAGGCAGGCGCCAAAGGCGCCACGCTGCACGCGCTCGCTGGGGCAGCCGCAGTTCAGGTTGACCTCGTCATAGCCCCAGTCCTGCGCCAGGCGCGCGCACCGCGCGAGATCCTGCGGCTCGCTGCCGCCCAGCTGCAGGGCCACCGGGTGCTCGGCCGCGTCAAAGCGCAGGTGGCGCGCCACGTCGCCGTGGATCAGCGCGCCGGTGGTCACCATCTCGGTGTAGAGCAGCGCGTGGCGGCTCAGCAGCCGGTGCAGGTAGCGGCAGTGGCGGTCCGTCCAGTCCATCATGGGCGCGACGGACATGCGCCAGACGCTGGGCGGCGGAGGGAAAGAGGCGGCGGGCACGGCGGGGTGGAAAATATCAGTGTTTTTGGCCTATAGCCCTTGCTGGACAAGCGCTGGCAGCTATTAAATTGTGAGTAAAAGCGCTCAGCGCTTGGCGTAAAGCGCCTCGATGGCGGCGGCGTAATGCGCCACCAGGTTGTTGCGCTTGAGCTTGAGCGTGGGGGTCATGAAGCCGTTTTCAATCGTCCACGGCTCGCGCACCAGGTGCACGGCGCGCGGCACGGCATAGCGCGCAAAGCCGGCGGCGCTGCGCTCGATGCGCGCCAGCGCGGCGCGCAGCACCTGCGGGTCGGCCAGGCTCTGGGGCGCGTCGGCGTCCAGGCCCAGCTGGCACGCCAGCTGGCGCCATTCGTCCCCGCCCACCACGGCCAGGGCGGCGATGAAGGGGCGGTTCTCGCCCACCACCAGGGCCTGGCCGAACAGCGGGTCGCCGGTAATGGCCAGCTCCAGGTCAGCCGGCGGCACCTTCTCGCCGGTGGAGGTGACGATGATCTCCTTGATGCGCCCCAGGATGCGGATGCGGCCATCGACGATCTCGGCCTGGTCGCCGGTGGACAGCCAGCCCTCGGCGTCCAGGACGCGCGCCGTGTCTTCGGGCCGCCTCCAGTAGCCCTTCATGACGATGGGCCCGCGCACCTGCAGCTCGCGGTTGGCGCCGATGCGCACCTGCACGCCCGGCAGGGCGCGGCCGACGGTGGAAGGGTCGTTGTCGTCCAGCGTGTTGCAGCTGACCACGGGCGTGGTCTCGGTCATGCCGTAGCCCTGCACCAGCGGCAGGCCCAGGCCCAGGAAGCACCGGGCGATGGTGGGGGACAGCGGCGCGCCGCCGCTCACCGCCACGCGCACCCGGCCGCCGAACTGCGCCAGCAGCGGCTGCGCCACCAGCGCGCGCAGCACCGGCCAGGGCAGGGCGCGCGCCCAGCAGCCTTCGCCCTCGTCGCCGGTGGGCGCGGGCAGGCCCTGGGCGGCGCAAAAGCGGCGCCAGCCCTTGGCCTGCGCGGCTTCGAACAGGCGCATCTTCCAGGGCGAGGCCGACAGCGTCTCCAGCACCTTGGCGTGCACGCGCTCGTAGATGCGCGGCACCGACACCAGCACCGTCGGGCGCACCTGCTTCATGTCGTCGGCCAGCAGGGCGACCGAACGGGCATAGGCCACGCAGCTGCCCGCGGCAATCGCCAGGTAGTAGCCCCCGGTGCGCTCGAAGGTGTGCGACAGCGGCAGAAAGGACAGGAACACGTCCTGCGGCGTGGGCACGATGCGCGCCAGCACGGCGTTCACGTCGGCCACCACGTTGGCGTGGGTCAGCATCACGCCCTTGGGTTTGCCCGTGGTGCCGCTGGTATAGACGATGGCGGCCAGGTCCTCGGGTGCCGGTGCCGGCGGCAGGGGCGTGCCCGGTGCGGCGTGGGCCAGCCAGTCGGCCAGGGCGGCGGTGGGCGCGCCATCCGTGGCCGCCGGCAGCCCGCCGGCAGGCGGTTGGGTGACGATCACGCCCTGCAGGTGCGCCAGCGCCTGGCCGGTGGCGCGCACGCTCTCCCACTGCGCATGCTCGGCCACCACCAACATGGAGACCTCGGCGTCGGCCAGGATGTAGGCGATGCTGCCCGGGTTGTCGATGGCGTGCAGCGGCACGGGCACGCAGCCGGTGGCCAGCAGCGCCTGGTCGAGGCTCATGGCGTCCAGCCCGTTGGGCAGCAGGATGGCCACGCGGGCCCCCGCGGGCAGGCCGCTGGCGGCAATCGCCCGGGCCCACTGCTGCACACGCTCGCCGGCCTGCGCCCAGCTGAGCGACTGCCAGCGGCCGGCGGCCTCGTCCCACTGGCGATAGGCCTCGCCCTCGGGGGTCGCGCGCACGCGCAGGGCAAGCAGTTCGGGCAGCGTCCGGGCGGCGCTCAGGTCGGGGGCAAAAGCAGTCATGTGGCGCAAGAAAAGGCCGCGGGACGGGCGTCCGGCGGCATCGGGGAAAACCCGAAATGATAGCGGCGTGCGCCAGAGCGCCGTTTTTCAGCCCGCGGCTTCCAGCCCGTTGGCGAAATGCCGTTCCATGGCTTGCACCGTGCCCGGCACGTCGCGCGCGTGCAGGGCGGCCATGATGGTCGCGTGCTCGGCCAACGAATCCTCGATGCGCCCCTGGCGCAGCAGCGAGTTGTGGCGATTGAGCTTCATGACCTTGCGCAGGTCGGTCACCACCTGGCTGCGCCAGCGGTTGTCGGCCATCTCCAGCAGGCGCATGTGGATGCGCTCGTTGATGGCGAAAAAACGCTCGCGGTCGGCCGTGGCGGCCGCCAGTTCGGCGTGCAGCTCCTGCAGCTCGCGCAGCTGCGCCGCCGTGGCGTGCGCCGCCAAGGTGGCGGCGGCATCACGCTCCAGCAGGCTGAGCAGGTGATAGACGTCGCGCAGGTCCTTCTCGCTCATCTCGGTGACGTAGGCGCCGCGGCGCACCTTCATGGTCACCAGGCCTTCGGCGGCCAGCACCTTGAGCGCCTCGCGCAGGGGGGTGCGGCTGATGCCGAACTCCTCGGCGATCTTCAGCTCATCGATCCAGCCGCCGGGCTCCAGCTCGCGCCGGAAGATGCGCTGGCGCAATTGCTCCGCCACCTGCTCATACAGGGCGCGGGGGGTGAGCGAGACGGCTGGCATGCCCGCGAATGTAGCGCATTAAAACTAAGAATTAATAATTACGGTTCGGGTAAACTTCTGTCCATCTGCGAAGGGCGGCACCGCCTTGCACGCCCGATTGCCACATTTGCGAAAGCACCACGCACCATGAGCCAGCCTCCCGCACCCTCGTTCGCGCCCGCCAGCCTGCAGGACTGGGCCCGCGCCGCCGCCAAGTCCGCCCCCGGCGGCGACGTGCAGGCCCTAAACTGGATCACCCCGGACGGCATCACCGTCAAGCCGCTGTACACCGCCGAAGACACGGCCGGCCTGCCACACGCCAACACGCTGCCCGGCTTCGAGCCCTACCTGCGCGGCCCGCAGGCGACCATGTACGCCGTGCGGCCCTGGACCATCCGCCAGTACGCGGGCTTTTCCACCGCCGAAGAATCCAACGCCTTCTATCGCAAGGCCCTGGCCGCGGGCGGGCAGGGCGTGTCGGTGGCGTTCGACCTGGCGACGCACCGCGGCTATGACAGCGACCACCCGCGCGTGACGGGCGACGTGGGCAAGGCCGGCGTGGCGATCGACAGCGTGGAGGACATGAAAATCCTGTTTGATGGCATTCCGCTGGACAAGGTGAGCGTCAGCATGACCATGAACGGCGCCGTGCTGCCGGTGCTGGCCGGCTACGTGGTGGCGGCGGAAGAGCAGGGCGTCAGCCAGGACCAGCTGAGCGGCACCATCCAGAACGACATCTTGAAGGAGTTCATGGTCCGCAACACGTATATCTACCCGCCGAAGCCGTCGATGCGCATCATCGGCGACATCATCGAGTACACGAGCCGGAACATGCCCAAGTTCAACTCGATCTCGATCTCGGGCTACCACATGCAGGAGGCGGGGGCGAACCAGGCGCTGGAGCTGGCCTTCACGCTGGCCGACGGCAAGGAGTACGTGAAGACGGCCATTGCCAAGGGCATGGACGTGGACGACTTCGCCGGCCGGCTGTCGTTTTTCTGGGCCATCGGCATGAACTTCTACCTGGAGATTGCCAAGATGCGCGCCGCGCGCCTGCTGTGGTGCCGGATCATGAAGGGCTTCGATGCCAAGAAGCCCAAGAGCCTGATGCTGCGCACGCACTGCCAGACCAGCGGCTGGAGCCTGACCGAGCAGGACCCGTACAACAACGTGGTGCGCACCACCATCGAGGCCATGGCGGCCGTCTTTGGCGGCACGCAGAGCCTGCATACCAACGCGCTGGACGAGGCCATTGCCCTGCCCACCGAGTTTTCGGCCCGCATTGCGCGCAATACGCAGCTCATCATTCAGGAAGAGACCCACATCACCAACGTGATCGACCCCTGGGCCGGCTCCTACATGATGGAAAAGCTGACCCAGGACATGGCCGACGCTGCCTGGAAGATCATCGAGGAGGTCGAAGCCCTGGGCGGCATGACGGCCGCCGTCGATTCGGGCTGGGCCAAGCTGAAGATCGAGGCTGCCGCGGCCGAGAAGCAGGCGCGCATCGACTCGGGCAAGGAGGTCATCGTCGGCGTGAACAAGTACAAGCTGGATAGGCAAGACCCGGTGGACATCCTGGAGGTGGACAACGTCAAGGTGCGCGACAGCCAGATCGCGCGCCTGACAGCCTTGAAGCAAAAACGCGACCCAGCCCAGGTGCAGCATGCGCTGGCCGCTCTCAGTTTTGCAGCAGAAAGCGGCGAGGGCAACCTGCTGGGCCTGGCCATCGACGCGGTGCGCGCGCGCGCCACGGTGGGCGAGGTGTCTGACGCACTGGAGAAATCCTTTGGCCGCCACCGCGCGGATACGCAGATGGTCACGGGCGTCTATGCCACTGCCTATGAAGGCGCCGAGGGCTGGGAAAAGCTCAAGGCCGAGATCGACGAGTTCGCCGCCAGCCAAGGCCGGCGCCCGCGCGTGATGATCGCCAAGCTGGGCCAGGACGGGCATGACCGGGGCGCCAAGGTCGTCTCCACGGCCTTTGCCGACTTAGGCTATGACGTGGACATCGGCCCGCTGTTCCAGACCCCCGAGGAATGCGCGCGCCAGGCGATCGAGAACGACGTGCACGCCATCGGCGTCTCGACCCTCGCCGCCGGTCACAAGACCCTGGTGCCGGCCATCATCGCCGCGCTCAGGGAGCAGGGCGCGGACGACATCATCGTCTTCGTCGGCGGGGTGATTCCGGCGCAGGACTACGACTTCCTGTGGCAGGCGGGCGTCAAGGGCATCTATGGCCCGGGCACGCCGATTCCGGCCAGCGCCAAGGATGTGCTGGAGCAGATCAAGGCCAGTCTGACGGCCTGAAGGCCGGCCACCCATCGACGGAATGCCTCATCCCCTGCTTGACCCCCTGCTGCGCGGCAGCGCGCCGGTGCGCCGCCGCGCCATGGCCAAGGCCATCACGCTGCTCGAATCCACCCGCGCCGACCACCGGGCGCAGGGCGACGAACTGCTCACGGCCCTGCTGCCGCACACCGGACGCGCGCTGCGCCTGGGGATCAGCGGCGTGCCGGGCGTGGGCAAGTCCACCTTCATCGAGGCGCTGGGCCTTCATCTCATCCGCGCGCACGGCCTGAAAGTCGCCGTGCTGGCCATCGACCCGTCCTCCACCGTCTCGGGCGGCTCCATCCTGGGCGACAAGACGCGCATGGAGCAGCTGTCCGTGCACGAGCACGCCTACATCCGCCCCAGCCCCTCCGGCGGCACCCTGGGCGGCGTGGCCGAGAAGACGCGCGAGGCCATGCTGGTGTGCGAGGCGGCGGGCTACGACGTGGTCATCGTCGAGACCGTCGGCGTCGGCCAGAGCGAGACCGCGGTACACGGCATGACGGACATGTTCTGCGTGCTGCAGCTGCCCAATGCCGGCGACGACCTGCAGGCCATCAAGAAGGGCGTGATGGAGCTGGCCGACCTGGTCGTCATCAACAAGGCCGACATCGACCCGCACGCCGCCATGCGCGCGCAGGCGCAGATCACCTCCAGCCTGCGGCTGCTGATGCTGCACGGCAACCCCGACCACGACTGGAAAGCGGGAATAGTCTGGCGGCCCAAGGTCATCACCATCAGCGCGCTGCAAAGCCAGGGCGTGGACGAGTTCTGGGCCGCCGTCAGCGAATTCCGCGCGCAGCAGACGGCCAATGGCCGCCTGGCCCTGCGGCGCGAGCGCCAGGCCCTGGCCTGGATGTGGGAGCGCATCGACGCGGGCCTGAAAACGGCCTTTCGCCAGCACCCGCAGGTCCAGGCGCTGCTGCCGCAGCTGCAGCATGACGTGGCGGCAGGGCGCATCGCGGCCGGCACTGCAGCACGAAATCTGCTCGCAGCGCAGGCGGGACAAGCGCCAGCAGCTATCAATTAAGTAGCGAACGACACATCAACGGTTCACCACAAGGACGAGCTTCACCATGCAAACCATCCTCGATCAACTGGAGAAGAAGCGCGAGCAGGCGCGCCTGGGCGGCGGGCAAAAGCGCATCGACGCGCAGCACAAGAAGGGCAAGCTCACCGCGCGCGAGCGCATCGAGCTGCTGCTGGACGACGGCACGTTCGAGGAATGGGACATGTTCGTCGAGCACCGCTGCACCGACTTTGGCATGGCAGACAACAAAATCCCGGGCGACGGCGTGGTGACGGGCTACGGCATGATCAACGGCCGCCTGGTGTTCGTCTTCAGCCAGGACTTCACCGTGTTCGGCGGCGCCCTCTCCGAAACCCACGCCGAGAAGATCTGCAAGGTGATGGACCAGGCCATGAAGGTGGGCGCCCCGGTCATCGGCCTGAACGATTCGGGCGGCGCGCGCATCCAGGAAGGCGTGGCCAGTCTGGGCGGCTACGCCGACGTGTTCCAGCGCAACGTGCTGGCCAGCGGCGTGGTGCCGCAGATCAGCATGATCATGGGCCCCTGCGCCGGCGGCGCCGTGTACTCGCCCGCCATGACCGACTTCATCTTCATGGTCAAGGACAGCTCGTACATGTTCGTGACCGGCCCCGAGGTGGTGAAGACCGTCACGCACGAGGAGGTGACGGCCGAGGAGCTGGGCGGCGCCATCACCCACACCACCAAGAGCGGCGTGGCCGACATGGCCTTCGACAACGACGTGGAGGCGCTGATGATGCTGCGCCGCCTGTACAACTACCTGCCCCTGAACAACCGGGAAAAGGCGCCCGTGCGCCCCAGCAACGACCCGGCCGACCGCGCCGACAGGAGCCTGGATACCCTGGTGCCGGCCAACCCCAACCAGCCCTACGACATGAAGGAGCTGATCGCCAAGACGGTGGATGACGGCGACTTCTTCGAACTGCAGCCCGACTACGCCAGGAACATCATCATCGGCTTTGCCCGCATGGAGGGGCAGACGGTGGGCATCGTGGCCAACCAGCCGCTGGTGCTGGCCGGCTGCCTGGACATCAAGAGCAGCATCAAGGCCGCGCGCTTCGTGCGCTTTTGCGATGCGTTCAACATCCCCGTCGTCACCTTCGTGGACGTGCCCGGCTTCATGCCCGGCACGTCGCAGGAGTACGGCGGCATCATCAAGCACGGCGCCAAGCTGCTGTTTGCCTATGCCGAGTGCACGGTGCCCAAGATCACGGTCATCACCCGCAAGGCCTACGGCGGCGCGTACGACGTGATGAGCTCCAAGCATTTGCGCGGCGATGTGAACCTGGCCTGGCCCCACGCCGAGATCGCCGTGATGGGCGCCAAGGGCGCGGTGGAGATCATCTTCCGCGAGGACAAGAACGACCCGGTGAAGCTGGCCGCCCGCGAGGCCGAGTACAAGGAGCGCTTCGCCAACCCGTTCGTGGCCGGCGCGCGCGGCTTCATCGACGACGTGATCCTGCCGCACGAGACGAGGAAGCGCATCTGCCGCAGCCTGGTCATGCTGCGCGAGAAGAAGCTGGAGAACCCGTGGCGCAAGCACGGGAACATTCCTCTTTGAGAACAACAACAAGAAAACAGGAGTTCACCCCCATGTTCACCAAAATCCTGATTGCCAACCGCGGCGAGATCGCTTGCAGGGTCATCGCCACGGCCAAGAAGATGGGCATTGCCACCGTCGCCGTCTATTCCGACGCCGACCGCAGCGCGCGCCACGTGCAGCTGGCCGACGAGGCCGTGCACATCGGCGCCGCGCCCAGCCGCGAGTCGTACCTGCAGGCCGACCGCATCATCGCGGCCGCCAAGCAGACGGGCGCGCAGGCCATCCACCCGGGCTACGGCTTCCTGTCGGAAAACGAAGCCTTCGCCAAGAAGGTCGAAGATGAGGGCCTGGTCTTCATCGGCCCCAAGGCGCATTCGATTGCCGCCATGGGCGACAAGATCGCCTCCAAGAAGCTGGCGCAGGAAGCCGGCGTGAGCTGCATCCCAGGCTACAACGAGCCCATTGCCTCGCCCGACCAGGCCGTGGAGATCGCCAAGGGCATTGGCTATCCCGTCATGATCAAGGCCAGCGCCGGCGGCGGCGGCAAGGGCCTGCGCGTGGCCTTCAACGACAAGGAAGCGCACGAGGGCTTTGCCAGCTGCCAGAACGAGGCCAGGAGCAGCTTTGGCGACGACCGCGTGTTCATCGAAAAATTCGTGCAGGAGCCGCGCCACATCGAGATCCAGGTGCTGGGCGACGCCCACGGCAACGTGATCTACCTGAACGAGCGCGAGTGCTCCATCCAGCGTCGCCACCAGAAGGTGATCGAAGAAGCGCCGTCGCCCTTCATCTCTGACGCCACCCGCAAGGCCATGGGCGAGCAGGCCGTGCAGCTGGCCAAGGCGGTCCAATACCAGAGCGCCGGCACGGTGGAGTTCGTGGTCGGCAAGGACCAGGATTTCTACTTTCTGGAAATGAACACCCGCTTGCAGGTGGAGCACCCGGTGACCGAGTGCATCACCGGCCTGGATCTGGTGGAGCTGATGATCCGCGTGGCCGCGGGCCAGAAGCTGCCGCTGGCGCAGCAAGACGTGAAACGCGAGGGTTGGGCGATCGAGTGCCGCATCAACGCCGAGGATCCGTTCCGCAACTTCCTGCCCTCCACCGGCCGTCTGGTGCGCTTTGCGCCGCCCGAGCAGACCATGTTCCAGGCTGAAGCCGACAGGCGCTTCGGCGTGCGCGTGGACACGGGCGTGTACGAGGGCGGCGAAATCCCCATGTACTACGACTCGATGATCGCCAAGCTCATCGTGCATGGGCAGGACCGTAATGACGCCATCCAGAAGATGCGCGCGGCGCTCAACGGCTTCGTGATCCGCGGCATCAGCAGCAACATCCCCTTCCAGGCGGCGCTGCTGGCGCACCCGAAGTTCGTCAGCGGCGAGTTCAACACCGGCTTCATCGCCGAGCACTACGCCCATGGCTTCTCGGCCGAGGACGTGCCGCACGACGACCCGGATTTTCTGGTCGCGCTGGCGGCCTTCATGCACCGGCGCTACCGCGCGCGCGCCTCGGGCATCAGCGGCCAGCTGGCCGGCCACGGCGTGAAGGTGGGCGAGCAGTTCGTCGTCGTCACCCTGGGCCACGAGGGCCAGAACGTGCAGCACCCGGTGAGCGTGACCGATTTCGATACGCAGTCCGGCGCCAGCGTGGTGCACGTGGGCGGCAAGGACTACCGCATCAGCAGCACCGCCACGCTGGGTCAGGTCCGCGTGCAGGGCGCGTGCAACGGGCAGGGCTTCACGGCGCAGGTCGAGCGCGGCGCCGGCAAGAACCCGTTGGCGCTGCGCATCGCGCACAACGGCACGCAGGTCGAGGCGCTGGTGCTCTCGCCGCTGGGTGCGCAGCTGCATCAGCTGATGCCGTACAAGGCACCGCCGGACATGTCCAAGTTCCTGCTCTCACCCATGCCCGGGCTACTGGTGCAGGTCGCGGTGGAGCCGGGCCAGAAGGTGCAGGCGGGCGAGCGCCTGGCCGTGATCGAAGCCATGAAGATGGAGAACGTGCTGTTCGCCGCGCAGGATGGCGTGGTCGGCAAGATCGTCGCCGGCAAGGGCGAGTCGCTCAGCGTGGACCAGGTCATCCTGGAATTTGAATGAAATCGGCCTCTAGCGCTCGCCAGTCAAGCGCCGGCAGCTATCAAATCAGGAGTTTTGCATGAGTGGTGAAACGCGGCCGTTCAAGGTTCTGGGCATCCAGCAGGTCGCCATTGGCGGCACCGACAAGGAGCGCATGAAAGCCTTGTGGGTGGACATGCTCGGCCTGACGCCTACGGGCACCTTCGTCAGCGAGCGCGAGAACGTGGACGAGGACATCCTGTCCATGGGGCAGGGCGCCCACAAGGTCGAAGTGGATCTGATGCAGCCGCTGGACATCGACAAGAAGCCGGCGGTGCACGCCACGCCGCTGAACCATATTGGCCTGTGGATCGACGATCTGCCGCGGGCCGTGGAATGGCTTACCGCCCGGGGCGTGCGTTTTGCACCGGGCGGCATCCGCAAGGGCGCGGCGGGGTACGACATCACCTTTTTGCATCCCAAGAGCAACGAGGAGTTTCCGATTGCAGGGGAGGGCGTGCTGATCGAGCTGGTACAGGCGCCGCCGGAGGTCGTCGAGGCGCTGGGTTGAGAAGCGCCCTGCCGCACAGCACATAGCCCAGGTCTTTGACCTGGGCTTTTTTATTCCCGGTTGGTTTTCAACAACCAGCTTTGCCGGCTAAGCCCCCTGCCTTTTGGCAGCAGATGAGCGCTGATGGCTGCTTTACCGAGTTCAGACTGGGTTGGTCTCTCGAATGGGCGGCAAAAGCTGCCATCAATCGTTCTTTATCGCTCAAAATCCTTGAATTGAGGATAAGAAACTGGGCCGTAGGCAGCTTTTAGCGTCATGGATTCCATGCCGCCTTTTTTGCCCCGAACGTGTCAGCCAGGACGCCCAATTGGCCAAAATTCCCAGCCATGACTACCACCACCCTGCAATTCGTCCCGCCGTGCCTTCCTACCCGATCCGCGGGTGCGGGGCCCTGGAGCGTGGATGCCATCCAGGCCCTGCTGGACCTGCCTTTCATGGATCTGCTGTGGCGCGCGCAAACCGTGCACCGTGAGCACTGGCCCGCGGGCGAGGTGGAACTGGCCACCTTGCTGTCCGTCAAGACCGGCGGCTGCCCGGAAAACTGCGGCTACTGCCCACAGTCCGCCGCCTTCGACACCGGCGTGCAGGCACAAAAGCTCATGGACGTGGCCGAGGTAACCGCCGCCGCCCAGGCCGCCAAGAATGCTGGCGCCACGCGCTTTTGCATGGGGGCCGCCTGGCGCGCGCCCAAGGACCGCGACATTGAGAAGATGAGCGCGCTGATCGCCGCCGTGAAGGGCCTGGGCCTGCAGACCTGCGCCACGCTGGGCATGCTTCAGCCGCACCAGGCCGGGGCGCTGAAAGACGCCGGTCTGGACTACTACAACCACAACCTGGACACCGCCCCCGAGTATTACCAGGACGTCGTCAGCACCCGCCAGTACCAAGATCGCCTGGACACCCTGGCGCACGTGCGCGCCGCCGGCATCAAGGTCTGTGCTGGCGGAATCATCGGCATGGGCGAGGCGCCGGTGCACCGCGCCGGGCTGATTGCGCAGCTGGCCAACCTCGACCCGTACCCGGAGTCGGTGCCCATCAACAGCCTGGTGCGCGTGCCTGGCACGCCCATGGCCGACAGCGACCCCGTGGACCCGCTGGACTTCGTGCGCGTCATCGCCGTGGCCCGCATCACCATGCCTCGCGCGCGGGTGCGCCTGTCGGCGGGGCGCCAGCAGCTGGGCGAGGCGGTGCAGGCGCTGTGCTTTCTGGCCGGCGCCAATTCCATCTTCTATGGCGACAAGCTGCTGGTGACGGGCAACCCCGAGGCCCAAGACGACGCGCGGCTGCTGGCCCGGCTGGGCCTCAGCGCCCGTCCTTCAGCGTCCGCATCGCCGGCGTGAGGGAGACAGTGGCCTTCGCGTAGCCGCGCCAGGGTGCGTTGCCTTCGTCCAGGCGCGCGTCGATGTTGCCCAGATGCCAGTGCGCGCTGCTCTCCAGGCCGTGCAGCTCGTTCCAGCGCAGCGGCACCGAGATGCCCAGGCCGGGCCGCGCCCGTACCGACCAGGCGCTGACCGTGGTGGCGCCAAAGCTGTTGCGCAGCCAGTCCACGAAGATGCGGCCCACGCGGTTGCGTGGCCCGGCCTGGGCCACGAAGCGTTGCGGCAGCGTACGCGCCAGGTGCTGCACGACAGCCTGCGAGAACGCGCGCACGGTGTCCCAGTCGTACAGCCGCTTGATGGGCGTGACCACGTGCAGGCCCTTGCCCCCGCTGGTTTTCAGGAAAGCTGGCAGGCCCAGCTCTTGCAGCAGCACACGCACCAGCTCGGCACCCTCCAGCACCTGCTGCCAGGCCACATCTTCCCCAGGGTCCAGATCGAAGACCATGCGGTCAGGCCGGTCGATGCGGTCGCGGCGGGCGTTCCAGGTGTGCAGCTCCACCACGCTCATTTGCGCCGCCTGCGCGAGTCCTTCGGCGCTTGCCACCTCGAACAAGGGCGGATGGCCTTCATAGAGCGCAGGGTCCAGCGCGCGCAGGCCGGGCAGGTCGCCGGTGTCGAAGTGACGCTGGAAGACCCGAACGCCTTGCACGCCGCCCGGCGTGCGCACCACCGAAACCGGGCGTTGTGCCAGGTGCTCCATCATCAAAGGCCCCACCCGCGCGTAGTAGCGCACCAGGTCGAGCTTGGTGGCGCCAGTGGTCGGGTCGATGACGCGGTCGGGATGGGTAATGCGCAACGTGCCCACCTGCGCCTCGTCGTCGCCCGCCGGCGCAGGCTTGCCGCTGGCGGCCGGCGCGGCGCGCTGGCGCGGCGGCACCAGCGGGGCAGAGCGCTCGCGTACGATGGCGGCAGCCGGCTTGTCCTCGCGCAGTCCGTGAAACACGGCGTGGCGCACGCGAGCGTCGCGTGTCCAGCCAGCAAAGGCCACCTCGGCCATCAGCTCGGGCCGCACCCAGTGCGGGCTGCCGGCGATGTGGCTGCGCTGCGCAAAGGGCGACTCGTCCGTTTTCAGCGCTCGCAGCCGGGCAGACAGCGCCTGCAGGGACTGGCGGGTGAACCCCGTGCCCACATTGCCGGCGTAGCGCAGCGCACCGCTTTTCTCGTCGTGCACACCCAGCAGCAGCGAGCCCAGGCCGGTGCGCGTGCCTTTCGGGTCGGTATAGCCGGCAATGACGAATTCCTGGCGCTGGCTGCATTTGAGCTTGATCCAGTCCTGCGACCGGGCAGAAACATAGGGTGCATCACGGCGTTTGCCGATCACGCCTTCAAATCCCAGGGCGCAGGACGAGGCAAGGAGCTCTGCTGCCGGCGCGTCGAAGGGTGCGCTGAGGCGCACGTGGCGCTCGTCTGCCTGCGCCAGCGCCTGCTGCAGGGCCGCACGGCGCTGCACCAGCGGCAGGTTGCGCAAATCGCGGCCGTCCAGGAACGGCAGGTCGAACGCGTAGTACACGACGTCGGCGGCGCCCGTGGCATCGAAGGCGTTTTGCAGCGCCTGGAAGTCCGGCACGCCCTGGCTGTCCGGCACCACGATCTCACCGTCGAGCCAGGCCGACCCCAGTCCCAGGCGGGCAAGGGCCTGCACGAGGTGCGGCATGCGCTGCGTCCAGTCCTTGCCGGCGCGCGTGAGCAGGCGGATGTCCTGGCCGTCGATGCGCGCCAGGATGCGGTAGCCGTCGAATTTCAGCTCGTACAGCCAGTCGGCGCGCGGGGCAGGGGGTTCGTCCACCAGCGTGGCCAGCTGCGGGGCGATGAAGTCGGGCAGGGCAGACGGCTTCGCCGCTGGGGATTGAGCGGGCTTGGAAGGGGCCGTTGCGGGCCGCCCAGGCGCTTCTGGCAGCGGACCAACGCTGTCTGGCAGGGCATCCACCACGCTGTAATCCGTCGCGGCCCGTTCCAAGCCGTCGCGCTCCTTGATCAGCAGCCAGGCGGGCTTGCCGCGCCCGCCGCCCATGCGCACCAGAGTCCAGCGTCCGTGCAGCTTGTGGCCGTGCAGGACGAACTTGAGTTTGCCGCTGCGCAGTCCTTGCTCGGGATCTTCCAAAGGCTCCCACCAGCCCTTGTCCCAGACAATGACGTGGCCGCCGCCGTATTGCCCCTGGGGGATGTCGCCCTCGAACGTGTTGTAGGAAATCGGGTGGTCTTCGACCGGCACCGCCATGCGCTTGTCTGCCGGGTCGTAGCTGGGGCCCTTGGGCACGGCCCAGCTCTTCATGGTGCCGTCCAACTCCAGCCGGAAGTCGTAGTGCAGCCGCGTTGCCCAGTGCTTTTGCACGACGAAGCGCAGGGCGCCATGGCTGGGCGCACCGCCCTCCTGCGGCTCGGGCGTGACGGTGAAGTCGCGCTTTTGCCGATAGCTAGACAGTGGGTCGTCCTTACGCCGGGCCATGGCAATCGTGGGCCTGCATGGTCAAGCCGCCTTGCGCTTGGCGCGCGGTGATGCAGCGGCGGCTTTCTTGCCCGCGGCGGCACGGCGCGGGCTGGCCTTGGATGGGGCAGTGGGTCTGCCTGTGGCAGATTTGCGTGGGCGCTTGGTTGTCTCGTCTTCAGCAGCCTCCTTGTGGCGGCCCTGCAGGCTGCGGCGCAGCAGGCGGGTCAGGTCCACCACGTTGGATTCGGCGCCGGCGTCTGGCTGCAAAGCTTCTTCCTCCACCACCTCGACCTCGCCCTCACGCGCCTTGGTCTCGACCAGCTTACGGATTTCTTCGGAAAAGGAATTGCGGAACTGGTGGGCGTCCCATTTCTGCGTCATGTCTTCGACGAGCTGCAGGGCCATTTTCATCTCGGCCTCGCGCAAGCCTGCGGCCTTCTCGCCAGCTGGCGGCAGGTTCAGCTCTTCGGACGAGCGGACCTCGCCGCCCCAGCGCATCAGGTTGAGCACCAGCGAGCGCCCGCAGGGCATCAGCATCGCCAGGTGCTGCTTGGTATGGATGACGACCCGCGCCACGGCCACGCGGTTGCTCTTGCGCAGCGCCTCGCGCAGCAGCGCATAGACCTTCTCGCCGCGGTCAGCGGGGGCGATGTAATAGGGGCGTTCCAGATAGACGAAGGGGATCTCGTCGGCATCGACGAAGGCCTCCAGCTCGATGGTCTGCGTGGTGCGCGGGTAGGCCGATTCGATCTCGTCATCGGTCAGCACGACGTAGCGGTCATGCTCGTACTCGACGCCGCGCACGATGTCGTCGGACGCGACCTCCTTGCCAGTCTTCTTGTTCACACGCTTGTAGCCCACGGGGTCCATGGTGCGGCGGTCGAGCCAGTCGAAGTCGATGCCGCTGCTGCGCGTGGCCGAGTACAGGGCCACGGGAATGTTGACCAGGCCGAAGCTGATGGCACCCTTCCACATCGTGCGCGGCGCGCGTGATGCTTTCGCCGGTTCCTTGCTTTTAGCCTTGCCTGCGCCAGCCTTGACTGCCATGGTGAATCCTCCCGCAGTATGAATCGATGCGAGGCCCGACTGACGGTCGAGTCAAGCCTGCCCACGCGCAGCAAGGTAGCGCGGCAATATCCAGGGCGCCGTAGGACGATGCCAGGCTAGGGTATTGCTCATGGGCCGATCAGTGGCAATTCGTCTTTGTGAATTAACATAATATACATCGTATCTCTTTCGTGTTTCTGCTTGTGTCGGTGCTGCGGTTGCAACTGGGCGGCTTTTTGCTGCGCAAAAACCGGGCTCTGGCCTTCGGTTGAGCCACCCACCCGCCACCCGGTTGCCGCAGCGCTCAGACTCGCACTGGTTCTGCGGGGCTACGCACTTGTCCTGCGGGGCTCGCACTGGTTCTGCGGGGCTCGCACTTGTCCTGCGGGGCGCGTATCGGCTGGCACCGTCCGGCCGCGCTGCGCTTGCCGTCCGGCCGGCTCCAGCCTCAGACGCGCACTTGTCCTGCGGGGCTCGCACTTGTCCTGCGGGGCTGCGCACTGGTTCTGCGGGGCTCGCACTTGTCCTGCGGGGTTCGTATCGCACAACGTCCCCCAGGCATCGGCCGCGCGTCTCAATCACGACGATGCGCGACTAACGATCCCTGCCGCAGGGCTTCGCCCTCGGTCTTTGACCTCACCCAACAGCCGATAAGACGCGCGACGAATTTCCCGAGGCCGGGCGACTGGTTACGGGAGCGCTGGCGCGCATTGTTTTTCAAGCACGAGCAGACGGCAGCCATTGCCTGATCCTGGCGCCTCGCGGCCTGCGCTGCGCCTGGGCGTGCCGCGCGAATCCTCCCGATGACCTGATTGCCGCTGGAATGGCAACTGCGGGCGCGCTGGCGGCCTGATGCCCCCTGGCATGGGGCACGCTGCGCGGGACAGCGGCCACATGGGGCGATGCCCCATACCCCTAAACTCCGGCCATGTTCAAAGCAATGGTGGGCTGGATGGCGCTGCATCCGTGGATCGCAGCGGCAACGCTGGTGATCCTGGGGGCCATAGCCTGGGCAGCGCTGCGTCGGCTATGGGGTTCGAGACGCCGGCCGGTAGCGGGACTACGGTTGCGCTCACAGCGGGAGCAGGCGCGGTTTGATCCGCGCTCGACGGACTACCAGCCGCGCCAGTACCGCCGGCCGAGGCGGCGCGAGCGGTAGCCGGCGGTGGCGGCAACACGTAGGGATTGAAGGGGCGCGACTGCATCCAGTCGCGACAAGCCTTGTCGCCCACATCGGGAAGCCGGGAGCCGTCGCCAGCGAAGCACGCGCACTCGCCCCGGATGCACAGCGCGCCGGCGATTGTGGGCATGTGCACCACGTGCCGCAGGTGGTCATAGGCCGGTGCCGTCCAGGGGCGATCAGACAGGCGCGGGGCGAAGTCGGCGCGCTCGTCAGGCGGGCCGCCGACGACTGCGGGCGCGGTCGCTGGCGGGGCCTGCGGCGGCACTGCTGGCGGCCCAGGTGACACCGCTGGCGCGGGCGCCACGGCCACGGCGGCGGCCGGGGCCACCTTGGCCTGAATCATCTTCCAGGCTTTCCAGCCGAGGAAGCCGGTCAAGCCCAGGGCGGCGATCATCACCACCAGCATCCACGGCACGGAGCGCACAGGCTTGACATGCATGGAGGCGCTTTTGTACTTGGCAAAGACGCGCTTCGGGAGCCGGTAGCGCTTCTTGATGGGGGCGTTTTTCCAGCCGGTGCGGCAGTTGTCGGCGCACTCGGGCCACTCGTACCACCAGCGGCCCAGGATGCCCAGGTCACGCAGATGGACGTGACGGCCGACGAGGGCGCGGACGTTGGAATCAACGAGGTTGGGCCCCTGGGTGATGACGTAGACGTCGAGGCCGCGGTGACGGTGGGTTTCCAGGGCTGCAACGTGATCAGGCACCTTCTGGCCAGGGCCACGCGGGCGCCAGACGCGCTGCACCTCGTCAATGATGATGACGGCACCATCGGGCACCAATTCAGGCCAGCGCTCGGGCTCGTCCAGCACCTCATGGGGTATCGCCAGTTCGGGAATGCCGTTGACGTACAGCTGCCTGCCCTGCCCCAACTCTTCGAGCATGGCGACGAGGGCGGCACTCTTGCCGGTGCCGGGGGCGCCAGTGATCAGCGTGATCATGTCGCCTGCCCTGCCCCGCCCGTGGTCTGGAGCGCGAAGCGCTTCATAACCATCCAGGCCAGTCCGGAGACGATCCCCCCGCTGGTGATCGCCATGGCTTCAAAGAAGCCGGCCATGGCCAGGAGTTGCAGCACTTCGGCCATGAGGCCGGTGAATGCGCCCTTGGCGGCATTGAGGGCGCCAGAAAGGGCCGTATCGGCCCCTTCATAGGTGGTATAGCCGAAGCCCAGCGCCACCAGCACGCGAGACACCAGGGGCCAAGAGATTTTGGCGAGCCATTCCGCGATGCCTTCCATTTAATCCCCCCTTCGGGTCAGGCCCATGAACGCCAGGACGGCGGATAGGTAGGCGAAGCCGATCAATATGGGCCGGATGCCATTTGCGAAGTCGCACAGCAAATCCCAGCGGAAAGCCATTTGCTTTCCCATGATGACGAATTCCTTTGGAGCAGGGCAACTGCCGTTGGCTGGGCCAAAACCCTCCTCGCGGTTTATCGCGAGTGGGACGGTACTTTGCTGCAAAGGTGTCGGGCTCAGGGTGCCGAGTTTTTGACAGGCCACAATATCCGGGTGTTTTTCGCAAAGCGACTGCTGATCATCGGGTTTAGGCTTGTCGTTTTCGCCGGGCTCATTTTCCTCACCTAGAGAAGGCTCGTTGTTATTTGACGGCCTGTTGATAGGCTGCAAATCGATGCGCCAAGGGTCATCCGGCGTAGGCGATGGATTAATACGTATGCCGGGCCTTATATACGGCTGATTTTGCGGGGACGGCTCGCCGTTTGGGTCGTAATCAGGATTCGGCAAGGGGTCGCCCATTGGTATAAACCTCGGACGATGTGACGGGGATGGCCCTGGTTCTGGATTAACCCAAGGCCCGGGCGTAGGCTCCACAGGCAATGGCGTAGGGTATGGCAGCTCAGCAGGAACTGTCTGCGGCATAGGACTGGACGATAAGCCGTCCTCAAATTGAGGCTGTTGAACTGCTGGACTGAGGCAGCCAGCCGGCGTGGCATTCCATCCTGCTGGACAGGTTTGGCCTGTGCTGGCTTTTTCCCTGCTCACGTTTGCGAAATTCTGCGGAGGCGAATTCGGCAGGTTTTTATATCCGTGAAGACACTTGGCACTATTTTCGGAGACTATTTCAGCACGCAAAAACGGGTAGGCATCAAGATTAGTAACGAGCGCTGAATGCGCAGCTCTGCAGGCAGCATCAGCGGAGGAGTATTTATTGGCGTTATACGTCCAATAAAACTCATATTGCTCACCCTCCTCGGTAACTTGACGCCAGACCTTATCAACTTCGTCCCAAATATAATTGCCCACACCTAACCAAGTAGCAATACCTAATGCAGCTCTTAAAGCGGGATTGGCAAATATGACGCCGGCAGCAATACGGGGAGCATTCGCGGCAAGGCGATATGAGACGGGCATGGTTACGACCCGGCCGGGCACAGGTACTTTCAGCCCGTTTGGCTGATGCACTACACGCCCATACCAGCTGTCGTTAGCAGAGGTGGCGTAACCGAAACCGCCGCCAGTGCGGGAGAAGCCCGCAGGGTCAGCAGGATATGCATAGCCAGCATGAGCACCGCCAGCGAGCACGGCCAGGGCCGCGATTACCAGCGACCGCAGATCAGCCATGCTGCCCCCAGGACGCCGACGAACGCGGCGAAGAATTCAGGTGTTGCCATCGTCTTTCTCCCCCACATGGAAAACGGTGCGGGCGATGAACACGACCGCATAAACGGCCAGCCAGACGCCAGCGACTGACCACCCAAGGGCCAGCCCGTCCTCAACGCCGAGCAGGTTGCACGGCTGGGCCTGATAGGCCGCCGCGACGGTGATAGGTGCGCCGCCGCCCACCGGGCGCAGCGCGTAGGAAATGCCGCTGTCGGACAGCGCGGCCAGCTCGACCACGTGGGCCGAGCCGCCGTGCTGGACGATTGCGCCAAGCTGCGACGATGCCGCAGCCTGGGCCGCTTGCGCGGCGGTGCCGTAGCAGGCGGCGCCTACTTGGAACGCCATGGCCCTACCCCTGCGGAGCGCATGAAGCGCACCGCAAACAGCGCCACGCGCGCCGATAGCACCGCAGCTGACACGATGGCCGCGTTGACGCCCATTTCAGCCAGCAGCGGCGCTATGACGGGCACGGCTTACAGGCCCTTGCGGATGAACTTGAACGCGTACACGGCCACGACAGCGGCCAGCACGATGCCGGCCACGGTCAGGGCGTCGGCGCTCAGGCTGTCCAGCGCAGCGGTGACGCCGGCGGGGATCTCAGCATGGGCAGTGCCAACAGTTGCCACCAGGGCGGCGGGGATCAGGGCCAGACGGGCCTTCACAGACTTGGTCATTTCAGTTTTCCTTGAAAGGTGGAAAGGTGCGAAATTGCACCCGGCAGAGCACGGCGCTTCACAGCGGTAGCACCCTGGCGGCTGAAATCACGCGGGGACATGGGGACGGTCTCCGAGCCAGGAGAACGGGCCGGATGGATCGACGCGGCGCGGCGTGTGCCGCACTCGGATAAAGCTGCGAAAACCGCCGCCCGTTGGTGCGAACTCAGACAGGAGAAGCTCTCCCGTTTCGTCATTTCGATAGCCGCCTCCCGGCGCAGGTCGGAAGCGGTCGCAGACCGAAGCATTACCCTGCACATACGCAGGCCACAGAACCCAACGGCGGCAACTGCGACCAACATCGTCCAGGCCTCCACAGCCATGAATGCGTGCTCCATGCGGATAGCTCCCTACGGTTTTGCTCTCCACCTTGGAGGCATATTTCATGAGGTAGGCGACGGGCGCGCGGGCCTTAAGGCGGTTGCTCATGCCGTGCGGCCACATGGGCGGCTCGACATGCACGAGGCCGCGCCGGTCGGTGCGGCGCCAAGCGGTATCGGGCTTGGGCGGGGTCAGACCACCGGCCAGCCAGATCACCACGTGGTAGTGGATAACGCCGCGTTGCTGGAGCTCAGCGACCCAGGCGTAGCGGACGGTTTTGGAGCCGGTGCGGGCGTAGTGCCAGCGGCGCAGGCCGTCGAGGTAGCGGCTGATGTGCTCTGGGCGCCACGCGCTGTTGTCGCCCCGGTAGGTCAGGGTCTGCATCCAGACCTGCTGGTTGCGCGGGCCGGCGTTGTGGAGGGCTTTGGCGGCAACGCCCAGGGACTTGCGCAGACGGGTTACGCGGCTGGCGTGGCGGTCAATCTCAATGACGTTTTCCGCCCAAGCAACGACCGCTGGAGCGGTCTTGCAAGTTGTTGATACTGAGACAAGCCCAGCCTTCGCGCTTCGCGCTGCGGCTTCACGAGCCGTGCGCTCGGTAGAACGCGCGCGCAGCCACTCAACGGCCTGCGCGCGGCGCGCGGCGCCGGCTGCTGCGGGGGTGGGCGTGCCGCGCATGGTCAGCAACCCCAGCCGATGACGTGACCAGCCCACGCGCGAAGCTTGGCGTCTGCCAAGTCAACGCGGCGCAGGTAGTCGGGGTGACGGTGGGGGCGCTCCAGCAGCTCGGCCAATCCGAGCTTGAGGGCGTAGAGGCGTTCGGCCTGGGCGGACACTTAGGCGCCCTCCCCGGCCACGGGCATGCCGCCCGCCATGTAGACCACATCCAGGCCGCCAATCTCGGGATCACGCGACAGCGTGACGATGATGGCGTCCAGGGTGCGGGGATGCTCGCCCTGCTGTTCGTCCAGCAGGGCCAGCAGCGCCGAGTGCACGGCGACGAGGCGCGCGGCGTGCATGGCTTCTTGCATGGCCGTCAGGCAGCGCGAGCGGTTGCGGGCGCGGCGGCGGGCTTCAAGGGCACCAGCCGGGGGGACAGGCTCAGGTCGCCGTTACGGTTGACGTAGAGGCTTTCCGGCGCGAGGGTGTAGTCTCCGGCGGGGTAGAACAGCGCGGCGCCCTGCTCGTTCTTTTCAAGGATGATCTCGACCTTTTCCGGGTACGGGTTAGGCTTGCCGGTGCGGTCATGGGTGTGCATCCAGACCGTCTGGAATGCGAGGCTGTAGGGTTTGCCGGTGGCTTTGGCGTTGCCGCTTTGGGTGCGGACTTCGGTCGACGTTACCGAGACTTTGATCATGTTGCAGACTCCGTTTTTCTGTATCAAGAGTGATACAGGCCCGGAGTCTGGAGTATCAGGAGTGATACATGGAATACGTAAAACGGCTTATTGACAAAGCTTCAAAAGTATGTGGAGGTGACCAAGCTTTAGCGGATCGCCTGGGGATCGCACGGCCGAACATTTCACTTATGCGCGCGGGAAAGCGGGCCATTTCCCCGGCGACAGCTGCGGAACTGGCCGACATTGCGGGCGAGGATGCGCGCCAAGCCGCTATTGATGCCGTGATCGAGAGCGCGAAAGGGACGCGGCGAGAACTGACCCTAAGGGAGATTTTGGGAAAGGGCCTAGCCGCTGGCGTGGCGGCGATGTTGGCTATTTCCTACAGCAGCGACTCCCGGAGCGCTACCGAATTGATAGCGAGTAACGCCAAGCAGACTTCACTTCCTATACATCGTATTTAATACGGATCAGCGTCGGACATTCAGGCTGGGCAGTCGCTACCATCACTTCATGACTCCTCCAAGCCCAAAGCCTCCCGCATCCGCTATCCAGTTCGGCCACACCGGCCGCGTCTGCATGATCACCGGCGGTGCGCGAGGCATTGGCGAGGCCTGTGCCCGGCGTTTTGCGCGGGAAAACGCCCGCGTCGTCATTGCCGATGTGGACGATGTGCATGGCCAGGCGCTGGCGCGGGAGCTGGGCGGGATGTTCGTGCACTGCGACGTGGGCGACAAGGCCCAGGTGGATGCTGCCGTGGCCCAGGTACTGGCGGCGCATGGGCGCATCGACGTGCTGGTCAACAACGCCGGCATCTTCCGCGCCTGTGACTTCCTGGACGTGAGCGAGGAAGACTTTGACGCCGTGCTGCGCGTCAACCTCAAGGGCTCGTTCCTCATGGGCCAGCGCGTGGCCCGGGCCATGGCCGATTCGGGCGGCGGCAGCATCGTGAACATGAGCTCGGTCAACGGCGTGCTGGCGATTCCCAGCATCGCCAGCTACAACGTCAGCAAGGGCGGCGTGAACCAGCTCACGCGGGTCATGGCGCTGGCGCTGGCCGACCGCGGCATCCGCGTGAACGCGGTGGCGCCCGGCACCATCGCCACCGAACTGGCGGCCCAGGCCGTGCTCACCAGCGACGACGCGCGCGCCCGCATCCTGAGCCGCACGCCGATGAAACGCCTGGGTGAGCCGGCCGAGATCGCCGACGTGGTGGCCTGGCTGGCCAGCGACGCGGCCAGCTACGTGACTGGGGAGATTGTCACCGTGGACGGCGGGCGCATGACGCTGAACTACACGGTGCCAGTGTGAGCGGCCGATAATCGCCGCCATGCGATTTCTTCACACCATGCTGCGCGTGGGCAACCTCCAGCGCTCTATCGACTTCTACACCCAGGTACTGGGCATGCAACTGCTGCGCACCTCGGAAAACCCTGAATACAAATACTCGCTGGCCTTCCTGGGCTTTGACGGCGGCAACCCCGGCCAGGCCGAGATCGAGCTGACCTACAACTGGGGTACCGAGAGCTACGACATGGGCACGGCCTACGGCCACATCGCCCTGGGCGTGCCCGACGCCTACGCCGCCCGCGAGCGCATCCGCGCGGCCGGCGGCAACATCACGCGCGAGCCCGGCCCGGTCAAGGGCGGCTCGACGGTGATCGCCTTCGTGACGGACCCGGACGGCTACAAGATCGAGCTGATCGAGCGCAAGAGCGATACCGGCGCCGGCACCGGCCTGCGCTGAGCCCCACGCTTTTTACTATCAATCCAATAGCTGCCAACGCTTGATGGGAAAGCGCTGGAGCCTGATTTGACTGATATTTCAGGCCCTGTTTACACCCAGGTGCAGGCGCCCTCTTCCGCCCCCATGGCGTTGCGCCGAAAGCCCGCGAACAGCTCGCGGCCCAGGCCATGGGCGCTGTCGATGGCTTGATCGCGCGAGATCTGCGCCGGCTGGCGCGCTTCCCACTCGGCCGCGTCGATCAGCACCTGCAGCGTGCCGGCCACCGAATCCAGCCGGATCCGATCGCCGTCGCGCACCTTGGCGATGGGCCCGCCGTCCAGCGCCTCGGGCACCAGGTGGATGGCCGCCGGCACCTTGCCCGAGGCGCCGCTCATGCGCCCGTCCGTCACCAGCGCCACGCGGTAGCCCTTGCCTTGCAGCACGGCCAGGGGCGGGGTCAGCTTGTGCAGTTCGGGCATGCCGTTGGCGCGCGGGCCCTGCCAGCGCACCACGCAGACCACGTCGCCGTCCAGCGATCCGCTGTGAAACGCTTCCAGCAGCGCCGCCTGCGAATCAAACACCCGCGCCGGCGCCTCGATCACATGCCTATCCTCGGGCACGGCGGACACCTTGATCACGCTGCGCCCCAGGTTGCCCGTCAGCACCTTCAGCCCGCCGGTGGCGCTGAACGGGTCGGAGGCCGGGCGCAGCACGCTGTCGTCGGCGCTGGCGCCAATCGGCGTCCAGTGCAGGCGGTGGTTCTCGTCGCCTTCGGGCAGCTGCGTGTATTCACGGATGCCGCCGGGGCGCACGGTGAGCACGTCCTCGTGCATCAGGCCGGCGTCCAGCAACTCGCGGATGACGTAGCCCGGCCCGCCTGCGGCCTGGAACTGGTTCACGTCGGCACTGCCGTTGGGATAGACCCGCGCCAGCAGCGGCACCACTTCCGACAGCGCGGAAAAGTCCTGCCAGTCGATGACGATGCCGGCCGAGCGCGCCACGGCCACCCAGTGGATCAGGTGGTTGGTGGAGCCGCCCGTGGCCAGCAGGGCCACCATGGCGTTGACGATGGCACGCTCGTCCACCACCTGGCCGATGGGCGGGCACGGCGCGGGCTGCGGCCCTGCCCTGCCCAGCACCGTGCGCGCCGCCTCGCGCGTCAGCTCGTGGCGCAGCGGCTGGCCAGGGTTGACGAAGGCCGTACCGGGCACGTGCAGGCCCATGGCCTCCAGCAGCATCTGGTTGCTGTTAGCCGTGCCGTAGAAGGTGCAGGTGCCGGGCGCGTGGTAGGCGGCCATTTCCGCGTCCAGCAGCTCGGCGCGGCCCACCAGGCCTTGCGCGGCCTGCTCGCGCACCTTGGCCTTGGCGTTGTTGGACAGGCCGGACGTCATCGGCCCTGCCGGCACGAACACCGTAGGCAGGTGGCCGAAGTGCAGCGCGCCGATCAGCAGGCCCGGCACGATCTTGTCGCACACGCCCAGCATCAGCGCGCCGTCGAAGACGTCGTGGCTCAGCGACACGGCGGTGGCCATGGCGATCACGTCGCGCGAGAACAACGACAGATCCATGGCCGGCGTGCCCTGCGTCACGCCGTCGCACATGGCCGGCACGCCGCCGGCCACCTGGGCCGTGGCGCCCAGGCGGTGGGCCTCGTCCTTGATCAGGTCCGGGTAGTGCTGCAGCGGCGCGTGGGCCGACAGCATGTCGTTGTAGGCGTTGACGATGCCGATGTGCGGGGCGCGCTCGACCACGATGCGCAGCTTGTCATTGACCGGCAGGCCGGCCACCGAGTGCGCAATGTTGGCGCAGCCCAGGCGGTCCATGCCGCGCTCGCGCCGGCCGTAGGCGGCGATGAGCTCGAGGTAGGCGGCGCGACTGGGCGCGCTGCGCTCGCGGATGCGGCGGGTAACGGTTTCAATCGTGGGGTGCAAGGTCACTGGAGAGCCCTCCCTGGCAAAAATGACCGCGTGGCGGCCCGTCTGCACAGGCCGCCACGCCAGGCCGGCGCTGTGCCGGCCGAAAAGCCCATGGTACGCCGCTGCTTATTTGCCGGCGCGGATGCGGGTGAGTTCGTCCTGCGTCTGGCTCCACAGGTCCTGGCCGACGCTGGCGGCCACGCTGGCGTGCACGGCCGACAACTTGTCACGCATGCGCGCCACCTCGGCAGGCGGCAGTTCGTTGACGGCCATGCCCTTTTGCTTCAGGTCGGCCAGCGCCTTGGCGGCCTCCTCGCGGGTGTCGCGCCGCTCGAAGTCGCGGCTCTTGGTGGCAGCGTCGTTGAGCACCTTCTGCTCGGCCGGGCTGAGCTGGTCCCACCACTTCTTGCTCACCGTGACGATCCACGGGCTATAGACGTGGTTGGTGATGGTGAGGTACTTCTGCACCTCGTAGAACTTGCTGGACAACACCGTGTTGTAGGGGTTCTCCTGGCCGTCCACGGCCTTGGTCTCCAGCGCCGTGAACAGCTCGGAGAACGGCAGCGGCACGGCGTTGGCGCCCAGCGCCTTGAAGCTGTCCAGGAAGACGTTGTTCTGCATCACGCGCAGCTTGATGCCGTTCATGTCCTCCAGCCTGGCCACGGGCTGCTTGTTGTTGGTCAGGTTGCGAAAGCCGTTCTCCCAGTACACCAGGCCGACCATGCCCTTGGGCTCCAGCGTGGCCTTCACTTTCTCGCCCACCGGGCCGTCCAGCAGCGCGTCGGCCTCCTTCACGCTGGTGATGAGGAAGGGTGTGTCCCACAGCGCCATCTGCGGCGCGATGCCCACCAGCGTGGCGGTGGAGCCGACCATCATCTCCTGCGCGCCGCCGATCAGCGCCTGCTGCATCTGCGTGTCCGAGCCCAGCGAGGCGTTGCCGATGGCGCGGATCTTCATCTTGCCGCCGGTGGCCTTCTCTACTTCCTTCGCGAAGAAGCGCACGGCCCGGCCCTGGTTGGAATCATCCACCAGGCCATAGCCAAAGCGCACGATGCGCGGCTTGAAGTCCTGCGCCTGCACGGCGCTGGCGGCGATGAGGGCTGCCAGCGCGCCGGCGAGAGCGAATTTGATACGCATGGTGTGTCTCCTTGAGGTGGGGTGGTGACGAAAGAAAGAAAGAAAGAAAAGTTTGGAGTGTTTTTGGCCTCCAGCCCTTGTGTAGCAAGCGCTGGCAGCTATTGTTTTTGATTCAATACATCCACTTGAGCGGCGCCGTGACGATCTGCGGGAAGACCACCAGCAGCATCGCCAGCAGCACATAGGCGATGAGGAAGGGCGACGTGCCCTTGATGACGGTCTCCATGCGCATGCGCCCCACTCCGGCCACCACGTTCTGCACCGTGCCCACGGGCGGCGTGATCAGGCCGATGCAGCCCACATAGACGAACATGAAACCGAAGTACACGGGGTCGATGCCGGCCTTGGCCGCCAGCGGCGCGCACACCGGGCCGAAGATCAGGATGGTGGGCGTCAGGTCCATGGCGGTGCCCACCACCAGCAGGAACAGCATCATCAGCGCCATGAACAGCATGGGCGAGCCCAGCACGCCGGCAAAGGTGTCGGCCAGAAGATTGGGCAGGTCGGCCAGGGTGATCATGTAGGCCGTCACGGTGGCGGCGCCGCACAGGAACATGACCACCGCCGTGGTCTTGGCCGCGCCCAGGAAGACGCCGTACAGGCCGGCCAGGCTCAGCTCGCGGTACACCAGCATGGACACCAGCAGCGCATACACCGCGGCCACCACGGCCGCCTCGGTCGGCGTGAAGATGCCGCCGCGCAGGCCGCCCAGGATGATGACGGGCATCATCAGCGCCCAGAAGCTGTGCGCCAGCGCCTTCATGCGCGCGCCCCAGGGCATGCGCGTGCCCTGCGCCAGCTGGTGCTTGCGGGCGATCCAGCGCCAGGCGCAGATCAGGAAGATGCCCATGATCAGGCCCGGCACCACGCCCGACAGGAACAGCTTGCTGATGGAGGTGTTGGTCGTCACGCCGTAGATCACGAACGGCATGGACGGCGGAATGATGGGCGCGATGATGCCGCCCGAGGCCAGCAGGCCCGCGCCGTAGCTGTCCGGGTACTTCTGCGCGCGCATCATGGGCAGCAAGATGGTGGCGAGGGCCGCGGTGTCGGCAATCGCCGAGCCGCTCATGGACGCCAGCAGCACGGCAGCGCCGATGGCCACGTAGCCCAGCCCGCCGCGGATATGGCCGACAAAGGCGCCGGCCAGGTCGATGATGCGCCGCGACAGCCCGCCGGCGTTCATGAGCTCGCCCGCCAGGATGAAGAACGGCACGGCCAACAGCGGGAAGTTGTCGAAACCCGCCTGCAGGTTCTGCGCCAGCAGCTGGGTGTCGAAGAAGTCCAGGTGCCACATCAGCGCCACGCCGGTCAGCACCAGCGCATGCGCGATCGGCATGCCTATGACCATGCCGCCGATCAGCACCGACAGGAAGATGAGGGTCACCACCATGGCTGCGCGCTCCTGCCGTTTACTCGATGTCCAGGGCGCCCGCCGGCGGCTGCGCAGGGCTGCCGCGGCGCAGGTCACGCACCAGCACGGCCAGCAGGCCAACAGCCAGCACCAGCGTGGCCGCCGCGCCCAGCGCCAGCGGGTAGCCCAGCACCGTGCTGAAGCTCTGCAGCCCGGCCTGCACCTGCTGCCAGGACCCCCACAGCAGCAGGCCCATGCACAGCAGCACGAGCATCTGCGACAGCCAAAACAGCACCCGCCGCGTGCGTGGGCCGACGCGCGAGGTCACCAGATCAAACCCGAGGTGGCTGCCCTCCACGGCCGCGACGATGGTGCCCACCGCCACCAGCCAGACGAACAGCAGGCGCGAGATTTCCTCGTACGACACGATGCTGGTGCCAAAGCCGTAGCGCAGCACCACGTTGACGAACACGGCGACCACCATGCCGGCCAGGGCCAGCACCATGAAATGCTCGGCCAGGCGCTGCGCCAGCGGTTTGGCGCGCGTCGCGCCGGGATCGTCGTGGGCGGCGGCCGGGGTCATGCGGCGTCTCCTGCGGGGGTGGCTACGGGGGACAAGGTGCGCGCACTGGTCCAGGCGGCGATCTCCAGCACCAGCGCCTGCACCGGGCGCAGGGCGTCCAGCGTCAGCACCAGCGGCTCGTCCTGCGGCGACTCCAGCGTGGCGAACTGGTTGGCGACCAGGGCGGGCGAGAAGAAATGGTCGGCGCGCGCCTGAACGCGGGCCAGGGCAGGCTCGTAGCCGAGCGACAGATACACGAAGCCCAGGTGCGGGCGGGCCACGCGCAGCCGCTCGCGGTAGCTGCGCCGCAGCGCCGAGCAGGTCAGCACCAGGCCTTCTCCGCCCTCGCCTGGCGCCAGCAGCTGCGCCAGGCGGTCCAGCCAGCCGGCGCGGTCGGCGTCCGTCAGGGGCGTGCCGGCGCGCATCTTCGCCACGCTTTGCGGGGCGTGGTAGGTATCGCCCTCGTGCAGCGGCCAGCCCAGCGCCTGCGCGCAGGCCGCCCCCACGCTGGATTTGCCGCAGCCGGAGACGCCCATGACCACGATGGCAGAGATCGGAGACTGCAAGATAGCGCTATCCTTCAAAATTCAAAAAAAGGCGCTCCGGGTGGAGTGCCGACCTGTGGGCCTTCAGCGGCCTGCAACCCCCTTTCTCGCTGGGCGTCCACGAGCGCAATGCCGGTGCAGACGGCCCGCACTGCCCTCGATCCAGGGAAACCCGCTAAAAGGTAGCGCTATCCTACGAGACAATCAACGCCGTTCTCTCCGGATTTACCCGCAACCTGCCCCCCGCCCAACGACAGTGACCCGCCGCCCTCGCCGCTCCAGCGGCCGTCTCACCCTGGCCGATGTGGCCGGCGCCGCTGGCGTGAGTCCGATCACGGCCTCGCGCGCCCTGCGCGGCGAGCGCAGCGTGGACCCGACGCTGGCCGCCCGCGTGCACGAGGCCGCCGAGCGCCTGGGCTACGTGCCTGACCCGGCCGCCCGCGCCCTGGCTTCGCAGCGCAGCAGCCAGGTGCTGGTGCTGGTGCCGCTGCTGTCCAACGCCCTGTTCGTGGACCTGCTGGAGGCCGTGCACCGCACGCTGTTCCCCGAGGGCTACCTGCCGCTCATCGGCGTGACGCACTACGACAGCGCCGAGGAAGAGCTGCTGCTGCGCACCTACCTGCCCCACCGCCCTGCCGGCCTGCTGGTCACGGGTTTCGACCGCAGCGACGCGGCGCACCAGCTCATCGCCGCGAGCGGCGTGCCCTGCGTGCACCTGATGGAGACCATCCACGCGCCGGGCATGGCCTGCGTGGGCTTTTCGCAGACGGACGCCGGCGCGGCCATCACCAGCCACCTGCTCTCGCGTGGGCGCCGGCGCATCGCCTTTTGCGCTGCGCAGCTGGACCCGCGCGTGCTGCAGCGCGCCGAGGGCTACCGCCGCACGCTGCGCGCCGCCGGGCTGTACGACCCGGCGCTGGAGCTGCTCAGCCCCGAGCGTTCCTCCATCGCCCTGGGCGCGCGGCTGCTGGAAGAAACGCTGCAGCGCCACCCCGACGTGGACGCCATCTTCTTTTGCAACGACGACATCGCCCAGGGGGGCCTGCTGGCGGCCAACCGGCTGGGCCTGGCCGTGCCGGCGCGCGTCGCCATCGCCGGCTTCAACGACTTGGCCGGCAGCGACCAGATGGTGCCGCCGCTGACCACCATCCGCACGCCACGTGCCGAGGTGGGCCGCGCCGGTGCGGCCCTGCTGCTTGGCCTGATGCGCGGCACGCTGACCGCGCCGGCCTGCGAGGAGCTGGAGTACGAGCTGATCGTGCGCGAGAGCACCTGAACAAAAAAAGGCCCGGCATGCACCGGGCCTCTCAGCGAGCGCAGCGGCTGTGCGCTCAGGGCTGCAGCGCCACTTCCACGCGGCGCGCCTCGGCGTTGCTGCCGCCGGCCTGGGTGACCTCGGGCTTGCGCAGCTCGACCTTGCCCTCGGCCACGCCCAGCGCCAGCAGCGCATCGCGCACGGCGATGGCGCGCTGCTTGGCCAGCTCGGCGTTCACGGCGGCGTCGCCTGTGGCGTCGTGGTAGCCGGAGACGGCGGCCTTCTTGCCGTCGGCAGCCACGCCGCGCACCACATCGGCCAGGGCTTCGTTGGCGCCAGCGGCCAGCTCAGCCTTGCCGGTGGCAAAGTAGAACTTGACCACGCCGTTCTCAACCACCACCGTGGCTTCTTCAGTCACGGCCACTGCGGCGGCGGGCGCTGCTGCGCCGCTGTCAACCACGGCTGCCGGGGCCGGCTGCGCGGGCACGCGGGCCATGCCGCGCTGATAGACCACCACGCCCACGACGGTGGAGACCACCAGCGCGATCAGGGCGAAGAGGAAACCGAGTGCAAAACACTGCTGGCTGTCGTCATCGGAGCTGTTGAAGGACATGCTGGCTACTCCCGTGAAGTGAATAATGAAATGCGTTGGACAAAACCCATCGATTGTAGATTCCCGCACCCGCCCGCCATGCCCACCCACGCCAGCGCCACCCGCGACCCTGCCGCCCTGCTCGAACGCACCCTGCACGAATGGGGCGGGCAGCAGGATTTGTGGATCTTCGGCTACGGCTCGCTCATCTGGCGCCCGGATTTTCCGTTTGCCGAAAGCCGCCCTGCCACCGTGCACGGCTGGCACCGGGCGCTGAAGATGTGGAGCCGCGTGAACCGCGGGACGCCCGAATGCCCGGGCCTGGTCTTCGGCATGCTGCCCGGCGGCAGTTGCCGCGGCGTGGCCTTTCGCGTCGAGCGCACGCAGGTGCCGGCGATATTCCCGGCGCTGTGGCAGCGCGAGATGGTGCTGGGCGTGTACGACCCGCGCTGGCTGGCCTGCCGCACGCCGGGCGGGCCGGTGCAGGCGCTGGCCTTCACGCTGCCCCGCAGCAGCCCCAGCCACACGGGCGTGCTGCCCGAGGCGCAGTACCGCAGCATCTTCCGCCAGGCGCGCGGCATCTACGGCAGCACGCTGGACTACGCCGAGACCACGCACGCCGAGCTCCTGCGCATGGGCATCCACGACCGGGCGCTGGCGCGGCTGCTGGACATCGCCCGCGGCGCCGCCGACGCCGCCTAAGCTGCCGGCACGCGAGCGGCGCCTGCACAATGGCGGCATGACCCGCCCCGCCTCCTCCCTGTCCTCTTCCATCGCCGATCTGCGCAAGAGCTACGAGCGCGCCGAGCTGGGCGAGGACGCCTCGCACGCCGACCCGCTCGCCCAGTTCGACCAATGGCTGGGCGAGGCCGTTGCCGCCCAGGTGCCCGAGCCCAACGCCATGACGCTGGCCACCGTGTCGGGGGACCTGCGCCCCAGCACCCGCATCGTGCTGATCAAGGGCTACGACGCGCGCGGCATCGTCTGGTACACCAACTATGACAGCCGCAAGGGCCGCGAGCTGGCCGGCAACCCGTACGCGGCGCTGCAATTCCACTGGGTGGAGCTGGAGCGTGTGGTGCGCATCGAGGGCGTGGTGCAGAAGGTGGACGCCGCCGAGAGCGATGTCTACTTCCATAGCCGCCCGCTGGACTCGCGCATCGGCGCCTGGGCCAGTCCGCAAAGCCAAGTCATCGCCTCGCGCTCAGTCCTCGTGGCAGGCGCCGCCAGATACGGCGCGCAGTTTTTGCTGCAGCCGCCGCGCCCGCCGCACTGGGGCGGCTTTCGGCTGGTGCCCGACCGCTGGGAGTTCTGGCAGGGCCGCAAGAGTCGCCTGCACGACCGGCTGCGCTACCGGCTGGACGGCGGACTGTGGGTGCGCGAGCGGCTTGCGCCGTAAATCGGAGCAACCCCCTGAGCGACTTGCGCTGCTCGGTGCGGCCGCCAGAGGCGGCAGCTCTTCGGGACCGTCCAAGCCTGCGCAGGCCGGCTTGGAGCCGCGGCCCTCAGCCCCTTCTCTGGCGCGCTGCGCGCTGGGAAGGGGGACGACGCCAACGCGGCGGGGTGGCCCTTGCGCGGCGTCTGCTGGCCTGGGTTGCGCCAGTACCGAAGCAAGGGTCAGCCGGCCAGGTAGTGGGCGGCCAGCAGGACCAGGGGCAGGGTGAACAAGGCCAGGGCGGTGGAGATCGCGATGGCCGAGGACACCTCGTCCTGCATCACCCCGTAGCGCTGGGTGAACAGCAGCACGTTGGCCCCCACGGGCAGGGCGGCGGCGGTGAACATCACGGCGATGCCCTGCCCCGACAGGCCCAGGAGCCGCGCCATGGCGAACAGCAGCGCGGGCATGACCAGGCCCTTGGCCACGGCGATGCGCAGCGCGCCGCGCCAGTGCCGGCCGATGCGCGTATAGGCCAGCGAAATGCCCACCAGCAGCAGCGCCATCGGCCCCAGGGCGGCGCCCATGACCTGCAGCGCGCGGTCCACCGGGCCGGGCAGCGCCAGCCCGGTCTGCGCGAACAGCAAACCGGCCAGGATGGGCAGCGGCACGGGGTGCACGATGCTGTTGCGCACTGCCTGCCCCACGGTGCGCGCCATCGAATGCGGCGCCCCGCCCTCTTGCTGCTGCTGCGCCGCGCGCTGCTCGCGCGCCTGCAGCAGCTCGAACACCAGCGTGGCGGCCGTCAGCAGCACCAGGGCGTGCAGCGAGATCAGCGTGAACAGCGTCACCAGGCCCTGCGGCCCGAAGACCAGCCCGACAAAGGGCACGCCGATCATCACCGTGTTGCTGAACATGTGCGCCAGGGCGCGCGCGGCCGTTGCCGTGGTCAGGCCGCCCAGCATCAGCGTGGCGACGAACAGCAGCCCGGCCGCGCCGAAGTACAGCGCCACGGGGGTGAAGTCCAGCTCCTGCAGGCGCACGCCGCCCATGGTGCGAAACAGCAGCGCCGGAGTGAGCACCAGAAAGACGATGTTGGACAGGTCGGGGATGGCGCTGGCGCGCACCCAGCCGACGCGGGCAATGGCAAAGCCCAGGCCGATGCACAGGATGACCGGCGCCAGGGGGGCAAGGACGGAGAAGAACAAGATGCGCGAAAAGGCAGGAGTGCGGGGGGCGGCGGCGCCCACGGCGCCGGGCCGGCAGTGTAGGCCCGCGGCGCCCGTCACGGCGGCCGCGGGTTTTTTCTTTTCGCTATCGATTCATGAGCTGCCAGCGCTTGACTGGCAAGCGCTGCAGGCCAATTTGACCCACAAAGCGCGGCGGGCCTAGAACTCCACGCGCACGCCCAGCGTCAGGTTGCGCCCGGCCAGGGGCGCCGCGTCCTTGATGAACGAGGTGTGGGCGTAGGCCAGGCGGTCGGTCAGGTTGCGTCCCTTCAGGTACACCTGCCAGGGCATGCCGGCGCTGGTGCGGCCGTTGTAGGCCAGGCTCAGGCTCAGCAGCCCAAAGCCAGGCGTGGCGCTCTCGAACTGCGCCACGCGGCTTTGGCGAGCCACCTGCAGCCATTCCACCTCGCCCTCCCAGGACTGCCAGTTCGCGTCCAGGCGCAGACCCACCCGCGCGGGCGGGATGCGCGGCAGCCGCCCGCCGCCGTCCAGGCGCGCATGCACGCGGTCGGCCAGCAGCGTCACGCCCACATGGCGCGTGACAGCATGGCGCACGCGGCCCTCGATGCCGGTGAACGTGGCGTCGGCCTGGCTGTACTGCAGCAGCTGCAGCCCGTCCACCTCGTCCAGCGTGCGGCCGTAGATGTAGTGGCGGATGCGGTTGCGGTACACGCTCACGTCGAAGGTGGTGGCGCCGCTGGTCTTGCGCAGGGTCAGGTCAACGTTGCGCGAGACCTCGGCGCGCAGATCGGCGTCGCCGCGCTCGTAGGTGGCGGTGGCCATGTGCAGGCCGCGCGCGTACAGCTCCTCGGCCGACGGGGCGCGGCTGGCGCGTGTCAGGCTCGCGCCCAGCGCGTAGCCCGGCGCGGGCCGCCACACCGCGCCCAGCGATGCGGAGGTGCCGTTGTGGCTGCGGCGGGTGCCGCTGTCCAGCGCCTGGGCGCTCTGCCGGTCGTGGCGCAGGGCGGCTTCGATGCGCCAGTCGCCGATGCGATAGTCCTCCAGCAGGAAGAGGCCCGTGCTGCGGGTGTGCGTGGGCTGCACGTAGGCCTCCTCGCCCACGGCGCTGAACTTGCGCTCTGCTGTCTGCACGCCCAGCAGCCCGCGCCAGCCCGCGATGGGCTGGTGCTGCAGCTCCACGCGCAGGTCGTGCGCCTTGTTCCTGAAGGTGGTGGCCACGTTGCCGCCCTCGACCTCGTCATGCACGTAGTCGGTGGTCCCGGCGCGCAGGCGCAGCGCGGAGACGCCGGCGAACGGGTCGCGCAGCTCGCCGCGCAGGTCCACGCGCTCGCTGCGCAGGTCCACCACCGGCACGTCTGGGTGGTCGTGATCATGGTCGTGGTCGTGGCCTTCCCCGTCAGGGTCATGGTCGTCGTGGCCATGACCGCCGCAGTGCAAATGGTCGCCATGGGTGTGGCAGCCCTCGAAGCCGTGGCTGTGCCCGGGCAGGCCGTAGCGGGCGTTCTGGCGCGTCACGGCCAAGCCCAGATAGCCGCGGCTGCCGACCCACGACAGGCCGACGCTGGCGGTGCTGGTGTCGTTGAAGCTGCCGGGCACGCGGGCGCCGCCCTCCCAGCCTTGGCCCACGCCGTAGTCATTGCTGCTGCGGCCGGCCGCCTCCGCATGCACCGCGATGGCGCCCGCGCCACCGGTGATGGCGAAGGCGCCGGCCTTTTCGCGCGCGGCGCTGCCGGCGCGCAGCTCGGCGCTGCCCTCGTAGCCCTTCTCGGGAAGGGCCGTGGGCACCTTGCCGTCCAGCACGTTGACCACGCCGCCCACGGCGCCGGCGCCATAGACCAGCGCCGAGGGTCCGCGCAGCACCTCGACCTGGGTGGCCAGCAGCGGCTCGGCGACCACGGCGTGGTCGGGGCTGACGCTGGAGGCGTCGTGCACCTCGGCGCCGTCACTCAGCACCTTCACGCGCGGCCCGTCCATGCCGCGGATGACAGGGCGGCTGGCGCCCGCGCCGAAGTGGCTGGCGGCAATGCCGGGCTCGCCGTCCAGGCTGCCTCCCAGCGTGGCCTCGCGCCGGCGCACCAGCGCGTCGCCCTCGATGAGGGAGGCGGGCTGAGTCATCTCAGACACCCCCAGCTGCAGCCCGCTGGCGGACACGGTGACTTCGGGCAGGCGGGCCGCAGGCTCCTGGGCCTGGGCCCAGGCGGCAGGCATCAGCGCCAGCAGCGCCGCGCAGGCCACGGGTCGGCGCGCATGGGGTGCACGCAGGGGAAAGAAGAAAGACGTCGTCGTCATGAAAAATCCGATGTGCTACCCGCGCAGGGCGCACCGGCGCGCAGCAGCGCGCCGTGCCGGCCGGCACGGGAAAAATACGAGTCAAAATAGCCTCCAGCCCTTGACTGGCAAGCGCTGGCAGCTATCGAAAGAGAAGTGTTTGGCGGGGTGCGCCCGCAAGGCGTCAGCCCGCAGTGGGCGGCGCGCGGGCCTGAAACGGCGCCAGCCGCCGCAGCGCCGGGGCCGCGGCAGGCGCCCCGGCCGGTGCCGGCTGGGGCAGCGCCTGTGCAAGCGGCAGCGCGCAGGCCGACCAGGGGCCGCCCAGCGTCTGCTGGTCCAGCACCTGGCAATCGGCGTGGCCATGGCCGGCGAACAGGGCGTGCAGCGTGTCCCGCACCGGCTGCCCGGCCGCATGCACGGAGCCCGGCCCGTGCACCACCTGGTGCATGCGCCCGAGCAGCGGCACCACCGCCAGCGCCAGCAGCAGCCACAGCGCAGCCAGACGGCGGCGCAGCGGCAGGGAGGCAACGGGACGGGGGGACACAGGCAGGCGGGTGGGCGAAGGGAGCGGGGATTGTCGCAAAGATTGCCTGTGCCGCAGACGCCCCCTTCAGGCCGAGATAACGCTACAGAAACAAGAGCTTCCAGCGCTTACCAGCAAAGGGCTGGAGCCGTATTTTCTGCCTATCCGACCAGCCACCAGCCGGCCAGCCCGCACAGCGGCACCACCAGCCAGGGCGGCACGCGCAGCCAGGCCAGGGCCGCCAGCGCCAGCAGGGCCAGCAGCCCGTCCGCCGGCGCATGGATGGCGCTGCCCCACACGGGGCCGAACAGCGCGGCCAGCAGCAGCCCGACCACGGCGGCGTTCACCCCCGACAAGGCGGCGCGCACGCGGGCCAGGCGGCGCCAGCGCTCCCACCACGGCAGGGCGCCGGCTACCAGCAAAAAGGCCGGCAGGAAGATGGCCACCAGGCACACCACCGCGCCCCACCAGCCGCCCGCCCCGTGGCGCGCCACCGCGCCAAGGAAGGCGGCCAGAGTGAACAGCGGCCCCGGCACCGCCTGCGCCAGACCGTAGCCAGCCAGGAAGTCATCCTCGCCCACCCAGCCAGTGGCGACCACCTCGGCCTGCAGCAGCGGCAGCACCACATGGCCGCCGCCAAACACCAGGGCCCCGGCGCGGTAGAAGGCATCGGCCAGCACCAGCCAGCCCTGCGGCCAGGCGTGGGCTGCCAGTGGCAGCGCCACCAGCAGCACGGCGAAGGCGCCCAGCAGCAGCGCGCCCGCAGCGCGATGGCCCCCCGGCGCCGGCTCCAGCGCGGGCGGCGCATCGGCGCCGCGCCCCCACAGCGCTAGGCCGGCCGCGGCCGCCAGCAGCAGCGCGCCCATTTGTCCGGCCACGCTGGGCCAGCCGAGCGCCAGCGCGCAGGCCAGCGCCATCAGCGCCAGGCGCACGGGGCCGCGGCACAGGCTGCGCGCCATGCCCCAGACGGCCTGCGCCACCACCGCCACGGCGGCCACCTTCAGCCCGTGCAGCACGCCGGGCGGCCACCAGCCGGCCCCTGCGGCCAGGCCCAGGCCCAGCAGCGCCATTGCCAGCGCCGACGGCAGCGTGAAGCCCAGCCACGCCGCCAGCGCCCCGGCTGCACCGGCCTGGCGCAGGCCCAGGGCCATGCCGACCTGGCTGCTGGCCGGGCCGGGCAGAAACTGGCACAGGGCCACCAGGTCGGCATAGGCGGCCTCGTCCAGCCAGCGGCGGCGCACCACGAACTCCGCGCGGAAGTAGCCCAGATGGGCCACCGGCCCGCCGAAGGACGTCAGACCCAGGCGCAGGAAGATGCCCAGCACCTGCCAAGCCGTGGCGCGCGCCGCGGCGGCGGGCGGGAGTGCAGGAGCCATACAGCCCAGGGCGTGTCAGGCGCCGGGCTTGAGGTGGCGCGTAAAAGTCTTGCGGAACTTGTCCACCTTGGGCGCCACGACGAAGGCGCAGTAGCCCTGATTGGGGTTGTTGGCGTAGTAGTCACCGTGGTAATCCTCGGCGGGCCAGTAGCTGTCCAGCGGCTGCACCTCGGTGACGAGGGGAGCGCCGAAGACCTGGTCCTGCCCCATCTGGCGCAGCAGGTCCTCGGCCACGTCGCGGTGCGCCGGGTCGGACCAGTAGATGCCGCTGCGGTACTGCGTGCCCACATCGTTGCCCTGCCGGTTCAGCGTGGTCGGATCGTGCGTGGCAAAAAAGATCTCCAGGATCTCGCGCACGCCGATCTCCTGCGGGTCGAAGGTGACGCGCACCACCTCGGCGTGGCCGGTACGGCCGGTGCAGACCTGCTCATAGGTCGGCTGCGGCACGTTGCCGTTGGCGTAGCCGCTCTGCACCTCGGTCACGCCGCGCACGCGGTCGAAGACGGCTTCGGTGCACCAGAAACAACCGCCACCCAGGGTGATGGTCTCAAGCGGCGAATCGGAAGATGAGGGGGTGGAAGAAGACATGGCGTGCACGGATCTCTGTGAATGGCGACCACGCCATGATAGGAAAGTCTGCCCCCGCCATGCCGGACAAGCCCGCGTTGACGCAGATGGCGTAAGCGGATAGATTACTAACCAGTCAGTCATTAACACCATGCCCTCGCCCCACTCCGCCCCTCCCGACACCCCCACGACCCGGCGCGGCCGCCGCAAGGAAGCCCGCCCCGGCGAGCTGTTGGCCGCGGCGTTGGACCTGTTCGTCGAGAAGGGCTTCGCCGCCACGCGGGTGGACGAGGTGGCGGCGCACGCCGGGGTGTCCAAGGGCACGCTGTTCCTGTACTTCCCCAGCAAGGAGGAGCTGTTCAAGGCCGTGGTGCGCGAGAACATCTCCGGGCGCTTCGCCGAATGGGATGTGGAGCTGGAGGGCTTCACCGGCACCAGCAGCGAGCTGCTGCGCTACTGCTTTCAGACCTGGTGGGAGCGCGTGGGGGCGACCAAGGCTTCGGGCCTGGCCAAGCTGATGCTGAGCGAGGCCAACAACTTCCCCGAGCTGGCGCACTTCTATCGCCAAGAGGTGGTCGAGCCCGGCCACGACCTGGTGCGCCGCATCCTGCAGCGCGGCATGGACCGGGGCGAGTTCCGCACGGTGGACCTGGAACACGCGGTGTACCTGGTGCTGGCGCCGCTGATGTTCCTGATGCTGGCCCAGCCCACCATGGGCCTGTGCATCCCCTGCCCCGAACGCTTCGACCCGGACCAATACATCCAGCTGCAGGCCGACAACGTGCTGCAGGGGCTACTGGTGCGCGCGACCTAAAATGCCGGGTTTACCTGAACCTTCTTGTGTCCCGTCTCCGGAGTCTTTCATGAACCTGCCCTTGAACACGTTTGCCGACGTCCACGATGCCACCGCGCAGGCGCGCTTCAACATGATCGAGCAGCAGATCCGCCCCTGGAACGTGCTGGACGAGGCCACGCTGGACACCCTGGCCGCCGTGCGCCGCGAGGAATTCGTGCCACCCGCCTTGCAGGGCATGGCCTTTGCCGACGTGGAGCTGCCCCTGTCCAGCCCGGTCGAGCAGGCCGAGCGCCTGGGCCAGGTCATGCTGGCCCCGCGCGTGGAAGCCCGCCTGCTGCAGGACCTGCAGATCCAGCCCACCGACCGGGTGCTGGAGATCGGCGCTGGCTCGGGCTACATGGCCGCCCTGCTGGCGCACCGTGCCGAGCACGTGGTGTCACTGGAGATCGTGCCCGAGCTGGTCGAGTTCGCCCGCGAGAACCTGCGCAGCGCCGGCGTGCACAACGCCGATGTGCGCCAGGCCGACGGTGCGCTGGACCCCATCAACGACGGCCCGTTCGACGTGGTCGTGCTCAGCGGCTCGGTGGCCGAGGTGCCGCACCGCCTGCTGGCGCTGCTGCGCGAGGGCGGCCGCCTGGGCGCCATCGTCGGGCTGGAGCCCATGATGCGCGCCACCATCGTGCGCCGCACCGGCGAGGGCTTCGAGACCGACCAGCCCTGGGATGCCATCGTGCCGCGCCTGCGCAACTTCCCCGAGCCGTCCCTCTTTCGCTTCTGAACGCCCTGCCCTGCCGGACACCCGCCCCATGATCGAATCCCTGTGCCCCGCCGAACTGGACGACTGGCTCACGCGCCAGCAGGGCGCTCGCCCGCTGGTGCTGGACGTGCGCGAGCCCTGGGAGCGCCAGACGGCCAGCGTGGCCGCGCAGGGCTTCGAGCTGGTGGCCATCCCCATGGGCGAGATCCCCGCGCGGCTGCAGGAGCTGGACCCCGAGCGCCCCGTGGCCTGCCTGTGCCACCACGGCGCGCGCAGCCTGCGCGTGGCAGCCTGGCTGGCGCAGCAGGGCTTTGCCGAGGTGGCCAACCTCTCGGGCGGCATCGAGGCCTGGTCGCTGGAGCGCGACCCGGGCGTGCCGCGCTACTGACCGGCTCCCCTCCTCCTTCCTTTTTCTCCCCAACCCGAACGGTGTCGGCAATGAAGGCCCTGCAGCGCTGGACTCTGGCAACCGCGGCCGTGTGCGCCGCATGGACGGCGGGCAGCGCCCAGGCCCAGAGCCTGCTGGCCCTGGCGCAGCAGGCGCGCGGCCACGACGCGCCGCTGCAGGCCGCGCAGGCGCAGTACGCCGCCGCGCAAAGCCGCGCCGAGCAGGCCCGCGCCGGGCTGCTGCCCAGCGCCGCGCTCACCGGCGGCGCCAGCTACGCGCGCACCGACGTGACCCGCCCGCCTATTGACCTGCACGCGCCCACGCAAACCCTGGGCGTGGTCGCCTCGCAGCCTCTGTACCGCCCCGCCAACGCCATCGCGCTGCGCCAGGGCGAGCGCGGGGCCGAGCTGGCCCGGGTGCAGCTGGACGCGGCCGAGCAGGAGCTGCTGCTGCGCATCAGCCAGCGCTACTTCGACGTGCTGGCCGCGCAGGACACGCTGGCCGCGCTGCGCGCGCAAAAGGCCGCCGTGGCCGAGCAGCTGGCCGCGGCGCAGCGCAACTTCGAGGTCGGCACGGCCACCATCACCGACACCCGCGAGGCGCAGGCGCGCCACGACCTGGTCAGCGCCCAGGAGATCACGGCCGAAAACGAACTGCAGGTGCGCCGACTGGCGCTGGACGAGACTGCGGGCCGCGCCGGCGCCTCCCCCCTGCCCCTGGCGCAGCCCGTGCAGCTGGCCGCAACGGTGCCGAATGACCTGCACGCCTGGGCCCGCGCGGCCGAGGACAGCCAGCCGCTGGTGCGCCAGGCCACGCTGGCGCTGGACGTGGCGCAGCTGGAGACGGCCAAGGCCGAAACCGGCCACCTGCCCACCGTGGATCTGCAGGCTGGCTACACGGTGCAGCGCACCCCCAATGGCACGGTGACCCTGCCGGGCGTGCATTCGCGCGCCAACGTGGCCAGCGTGGGCGTCGCACTGAATCTGCCGCTGTTCGCCGGCTTCGCGGTGCAAAACCGCGTGAAGGAAACCCTGTCGCTGCAGGACAAGGCCCGCGCCGACCTGGACAACGCCCGCCGCAGCGCCGCGCAGGCAGCGCGCACGGCCTTCCTGGGCCTGCAGTCGGGCCGCGCCCAGGTGCAGGCGCTGCAGGCGGCGCTGGCCTCCAGCCAGAGCGCGCTGGAGGCGAATCTGCTGGGCTACGACGCCGGTGTGCGCGTCAACATCGACGTGCTGAACGCACAGAGCCAGCTCTACCAGACCCAGCGCGAGCTGGCCCTGGCGCGCTACGCCGTGCTCATGGGCCAGCTGCGCCTGAAGTACGCCGCCGGCACGCTGGAGCTGGCCGACGTGGCCGCGCTGGACGCCCTGCTGGCCCGCTGAGAATTTACAGCCTTTTTGGCACCAAGCCCTTGCTGGACAAGCGCTGGCAGCTCCTTTTTCAGGAGCAAGGTCAGGGGCAGATTCAGTCCAGCAGCTTCTGCAGGAACTGCGCCTGGCCCATGGCCGGGTCCAGCGTGTAGCCGGCAAAGCCCTCGCGCGCATAGGCGCGCAGCGCCGGCTGGTTGCCCTGCAGCACCTCCAGCGTGAGCTTGCAGGCGCCGCGCTCGCGGGCGATGCCCTCCACCCGCGCCAGCATCTGCTGCGCGACGCGCCGGCCGCGCCAGGCGGGCAGCACCGCCAGGTCGTGGATGTTGACCAGCGGCCTGCAGGCGAAGGTGGAAAAGCCCTCGAAGCAGTTGACCAGACCGACGGGCTGCTCCGCACCGTCCTTGCCCTGCGCCCAGGCGATGACGCTGAAGGCCTGCGGCCGCGCCTGCAGGGCCTGCGCCAGCTGCGCGCACACGTGGCCCGGCAGCGGCGTGCCGCCACCGGCCGGGTCGCGCGCATAGGCGTCCAGCAAGTCCACCAATGCCTGGGCGTCGCGCGGGTCGGCATAGTCGACGCGGCGGACGATGATGGTGGCCGCCGCAGAGGCAAGTGCTTGGTCGGTCATGGGCTTGTCCCCTTCGTGTTGGTGTCTTGTGTGGTGTTCCGCCGTCAGCCGGCGCGGGCCGCGTCGGCCAGGCGCTGGGCGCAGCGGTTGGCCTGCTGGCCGTCGCGCGCCTCCACCATCACGCGCAGCAGCGGCTCGGTGCCGCTGGCGCGCACCAGCACGCGGCCGTCCTGGCCCAGCTCGTTCTGCACCGCGCGGGTGGCCTCGGCCAGCGCGGTGTTGGCCCGCCAGTCCTGCTGCGGCGCCAGGCGCACGTTCAGCAGCACCTGGGGGAACAGCGCCACGTCCTGCACCAGCTCAGCCAGCGGCTTGCCGCTGCGCACGCAGGCCTGCAGCACCTGCAGGGCGCTGACCAGGCCGTCTCCCGTGGTGTGGCGGTCCAGCGCCAGCAGGTGGCCCGAGCCTTCGCCGCCCAGCAGCCAGCGGCGCTGGTGCAGCGCCTCCAGCACGTAGCGGTCGCCCACCTTGGCGCGCACGAACTGCACGCCGCGCTGCGCCAGCGCCTGTTCCACGGCCATGTTGGTCATCAGGGTGCCGACCACGCCCGGCACGGCCTCGCCGCGCGCCAGGCGGTCGGCGGCCATCAGATACAGCAGCTGGTCGCCGTTGTAAAGGTGGCCGGCCGCATCCACCATCTGCAGGCGGTCGGCGTCGCCATCGAGCGCGATGCCGAAGTCGGCGTGGTTGGCGCGCACGGCGCGCACCAGCGCGTCCGGGTGGGTGGCGCCCACCTCGTGGTTGATGTTGGTGCCGTCCGGCGCGCAGCCAATCGCCACCACGTCGGCGCCCAGCTCGTGGAAGACCTTGGGCGCGATGTGGTACGCGGCGCCGTGGGCGGCGTCCACCACGATGCGCAAGCCGCGCAGCGTCAGGTCGTGGTCGAAGGTGCTCTTGCAGAATTCGATGTAGCGGCCGGCGGCGTCGTCCAGGCGCCGGGCGCGGCCCAGCGTGTCCGAGTCGGCCCAGACGGGGGGCTCCTCCATGGCCTGCTCCACTGCTTCTTCCCAGGCGTCGGGCAGCTTGCTGCCCTGGGCGTTGAAGAATTTGATGCCGTTGTCGGGAAAGGGGTTGTGGCTGGCGCTGATGACGACACCCAGGCTGGCGCGCTGCGCCCGCGTCAGGTAGGCGACGCCGGGCGTGGGCAGCGGGCCCAGCAGCACCACGTCGGCGCCGGCGGAGTTCAGGCCGGACTCCAGCGCGCTCTCCAGCATGTAGCCGGACAGGCGCGTGTCCTTGCCGATGAGCACGGTGGGCCGCTCTTCGGTGCGGCGCAGCACGCGGCCCACGGCGTGGCCCAGGCGCAGCACGAAGTCGGGGGTGATGGGGGGCTGGCCCACGGTGCCGCGGATGCCGTCCGTGCCGAAGTATTTGCGTGTCATGGTGTGCTTGAGGGCTGGGCTGGGCTGGTCGCGCCGGAGCGCAGTCAGGGAGAAGGAGAAATGGAAGCAGGCCGGCGCTGGGCCTGCATGGCCTGCCAGACGGCCAGGGCGGCAGCGGTTTCGCGCACGTCGTGCACGCGCACGATGCGCGCGCCGTGCTCCACCGCCAGCACGGCGGCAGCCACACTGGGGGCCAGGCGCTCATCCACAGCCAGGCCCGTGACACTGCCCAGCGAAGACTTGCGCGACCAGCCGGCTAAAAGCGGGTAGCCGGCGGCCAGCAGCTCGCGCTGGCGCGCCAGCAGGGCGAAATTTTGCTCTACCGTCTTGCCAAAGCCGATGCCGGCGTCCAGCACGATGCGGGTCTTTTGGACCCCCAGCCCTTGCAGGACTTGCGCCGAGTGCTGCAAAAACTGCAGCACCTGCGGCACGGCATCGCCCGCCAGGGGCGACAGCTGCATGGTGGCCGGCTCGCCGTGCATGTGCATCAGGCACACGCCGCAGCGGCCGTGGCGCGCCACCACCTCGGCGCTGCCTGCCTGGCGCAGCGCCCAGATGTCGTTGACGATGTCCGCGCCCAGGTCCAGGGCCGCCTGCATGACCGGGGCCTTGTAGGTATCGACGGAGACCGGCACGCCCAGGCGCACGGCGCCCTGCACGATGGGCAGCACGCGCTCGAGCTCCTGCTGCAGCGGCACGGGCGGGCTGCCGGGGCGGGTGGACTCGCCGCCGATGTCCAGGAGGTCCGCGCCGTCCTTGAGCAGCTGTTCGCAGTGGCGCAGCGCCGCCGCAGCGCCGGCGTGGCGGCCGCCGTCGGAGAACGAATCGGGCGTGACGTTGACGATGCCCATCACGCGCGGGCGCGACAGGTCCAGGTCAAAGCGGCTGGTCTGCCAGATCATGGCGTGGCGGGGCAAGAGCGCGAAAAAACGGGGCACAAGGCCCCGTTGGTGTTCTGCACGGCGTGCGGCGTCAGGCCGCCGTGGGCGCAGGGTCGGGCTTGACGGCCGGCGTGCCGCCGGGGCCGTCATCGCCAGAGGGCGGGCGGCGCGGCGTCCAGTCCTTGGGTGGACGCGGCTCGCGCCCGGCCATGATGTCGTCCAGCTGCTCGGCGTCGATGGTTTCCCATTCGAGCATGGCCTTGGCCATGGCGTGCATCTTGTCCTGGTTGTCTTCGATCAGGCGGCGCGCCAGGGTGTACTGCTCGTCGATGATGCGGCGCACTTCCAGGTCCACCTTCTGCATGGTGTCCTCGGACAGGTTGGTGGTCTTGGTCACCGAGCGGCCCAGGAACACCTCGCCCTCGTTCTCGGCATACACCATCGGACCCAACGCCTCGCTCATGCCATAGCGCATGACCATGTCGCGGGCAATCGACGTGGCCCGTTCGAAGTCATTGCTGGCGCCGGTGGTCATCTGGTTCATGAACACTTCTTCGGCGATGCGCCCGCCGAACAGCATGGCAATCTGGTTCAGCATGTACTCCTTGTCATAGGAGTAGCGGTCCTTCTCGGGCAGGCTCATGGTCACGCCCAGCGCGCGGCCGCGCGGGATGATGGTGACCTTGTGCACCGGGTCGCACTTGGGCAGCAGCTTGCCGATGAGCGCATGGCCGGCTTCGTGGTAGGCGGTGTTGCGGCGCTCTTCCTCGGGCATGACCATGCTCTTGCGCTCCGGGCCCATGATGATCTTGTCCTTGGCCTTCTCGAAGTCCTGCATCTCCACCACGCGGGCGTTGCGGCGGGCGGCCATCAGGGCGGCCTCGTTGCACAGGTTGGCCAGGTCGGCGCCGCTCATGCCGGGCGTGCCGCGGGCGATGATGGCCGGGTTCACGTCCTGTCCGGCGGGGATCTTGCGCATGTGCACGTTCAGGATCTGCTCGCGCCCGCGGATGTCGGGCAGCGTCACATAGACCTGGCGGTCGAAGCGGCCGGGGCGCAGCAGCGCGGCGTCCAGGATGTCGGGGCGGTTGGTGGCAGCCACCACGATCACCCCCATGTTGGTCTCGAAGCCGTCCATCTCGACCAGCATCTGGTTCAGCGTCTGCTCGCGCTCGTCGTTGCCGCCGCCCAGGCCGGCGCCACGCTGGCGGCCCACGGCGTCGATTTCGTCGATGAAGATGATGCAGGGGGCGTTCTTCTTGGCGTTCTCGAACATGTCGCGCACGCGGGCCGCGCCCACGCCGACGAACATCTCCACGAAGTCGGAGCCCGAGATGGAGAAGAACGGCACCTTGGCCTCGCCGGCAATGGACTTAGCCAGCAGGGTCTTGCCCGTGCCCGGAGGACCGACCAGCAACAGCCCGCGCGGAATGCGCCCGCCCAGCTTCTGGAACTTCTGCGGGTCCTTCAAGAAGTCCACGACCTCCTTGACCTCTTCCTTGGCCTCGTCGCAGCCGGCGACGTCGGCAAAGGTGACGGTGTTGTTGTTCTCGTCAAGCATGCGCGCCTTGGACTTGCCGAAGCTGAAGGCCCCGCCCTTGCCGCCACCCTGCATCTGGCGCATGAAGTACACCCACACGCCGATCAGGAGCAGCATGGGGCCCCAGCTGACCAGCAGGGTCATGAGCAGCGAGCCCTCTTCGCGCGGCTTGACATCGAACTTGACGTTGTTGTTGATGAGGTCGCCGACCAGGCCGCGGTCCAGGTAGGTGGCGGTGGTGCGCAGCTTGCGATCATCGTTGGTCAGGGCCACGATCTCGGTGCCGCCGGGCCCTTCCTGGATGGTGGCGCTCTTGATGCGGCCGCCGCGCACGTCCTCCAGAAAGGCGGAGTAGCCGACGGTGCCAGCGCTCGCGCCAGCCCGGGTGTCAAACTGTTTGAACACCGTGAACAGCACCATGGCGATGACCAGCCAGACGGCGACTTTTGAAAACCACTGATTGTTCAAGCGGAACTCCAGAGACTGAAAGAAGGCGGACGGCCCGTGGCTACGCAAATGTGCGCAGCCTGTCGTCCAGGCGCATTTGGGGTGCATTTTAGGTGTTTCAACCGGGGCCTGGCCCGCTTAACCCCAGGGCCGCCCATGGTCAACCGGCGCGTCAGCGCGGGTCTTTCAGGCGCAGGCCGACCAAGAAGGTCTCGGCCGAGCGGTCGCGCGAGGCCTTGGGCTTGAGGGCCTTGACCACCTGAAAGCGGTCCTTGAAGCGCTGCACCAGCTGCGAGTAGCCGCTGCCATGGAACAGCTTGGCCACCAGCGCGCCCTCGGGGCGCAGATGCTGGCCGGCGAAATCCAGCGCCAGCTCGATCAGGTGCTCCACGCGTGCGGCGTCCACCGAGTCCACGCCCGACAGGTTGGGCGCCATGTCCGAGACCACCACGTCCACCGGCCGGCCCTGCACCGCCTGCTGCAGCCGCTCAAGCACCGCATCCTCGCGGAAGTCGCCCTGGATGAAGGTCACACCCTCGATGGGCTCCATGGGCAGGAGGTCCAGCGCGATCATGGCGCCATCCAGAGCGCCCGCGGCCGCGCCGGCGGGGGCCAGACGGCGGCGCACGTACTGGCTCCAGGCGCCGGGAGAGCTGCCCAGGTCCACGACCACCTGGCCCGGTCGGATCAGGCCCAGCTGCTCGTCGATCTCCTTGAGCTTGTAGGCGGCGCGGGCGCGGTAGCCCTCCTTTTGCGCCAGCTTGACCCAGGGGTCGTTGATGTGGTCATGCAACCACGCCTTGTTCACCTTCTTGCTTTTTGGCTGGGCTTTCATACGTTGAAGAATAATACGGGTATGCCCCAGATCGAACTGACCACCGCCGAACGGCGCGAACACCGCGCCGACGCGCACCACCTCCAGCCTGTCGTGCTCGTTGGCGCCGACGGCCTGACGCCCGCCGTGCGCAAGGAGATCGACGCTGCCTTGAACGCCCACGGGCTGATCAAGGTGCGCGTCTTCGGCGACGATCGGGCAGCGCGCGAGGCCATGTACCAGCAGCTGGCCGATGAACTGAACGCCGCGCCCATCCAGCACATCGGCAAGCTGCTGGTGCTGTGGCGCCCCATCCCGGGCAAGGCCCGCGCCGTGGACGAGGACCGCAAGCCCGGCCCGCGCGATGTGAAGGTGCTCAAGTTCGGCCGCCCCGGCCAGCGCCCCGAGGTCAAGCAGCTGCGCGTGCTGGGCAACCAGCGCCTGACCAGCGGCGGCCAGATCAAGCGCGCCAAGCCCAAGCAGACGTCCGTGAAGAAGCGCCAGAGCGACTGATGCGCGCGCCCGCGGCGCCTGCGCGTCACGTCATCTGCATGAAATGGGGCCGCAAATACGGGCCCGAGTACGTCAACCGCCTGTACGCCATGGTGCGCCGGCATCTGAGCGGCGACTTCCACTTCGTCTGCCTGACCGACGACGCGGCCGGCATCCGGGCCGAGGTGCAGTGCCTGCCCCTGCCGCCTTTAGACCTGCCCGCGGGCATCCCCGAGCGCGGCTGGAACAAGCTGGCCACCTTCAGTGCCGACCTGCACGGCCTGCGCGGTACAGCGCTGTTTCTGGATGTGGATGTGGTGGTGGTGGGGCCGCTGGATGACTTCTTCACCCAGCCGGGCGAATTTCTCATCATCCACGACTACAAGCGGCCCTGGCGCATTACTGGCAACTCGTCGGTGTACCGCTTCGAGCTCGGCGCGCATGCCGACGTGCTGGAGTACTTCCGCAGCCATGTGCAGGAGGTGCGCGAGCGCTTTCGCAACGAGCAGGCCTACCTGTCGGACGTGCTGCACCGCCAGGGCAAGCTGGCGTATTGGCCGCAGGCGTGGTGCCCCAGCTTCAAGTACCACGGCATTCCGCCTTGGCCAACCAACTACTGGAAGGCGCCGTTCGTGCCGCCGGGCGCGCGCATCGTGGTCTTCCACGGCGAGTGCAACCCGCCGGACGCCCTGGCCGGGCGGCGCAACCGGCGCTTTCGCCACATCCAGCCAGCTGCCTGGGTGGCCGAGCACTGGCACGAATGAACGAAAAAAGAGGGCCGCGGCCCTCTTTTTGCATTCACCCGCGCCTTGGGCTTTCAGCGCCGCGCCGACACCTTGAGCAGCACGGCCAGCGCACACAGCCACTGCACGCCGTACATCACGCTGCCCGCGCCGTGCCACAGCCGCAGATTCTGCCGGGCCACGATGCGCGGGGCCACGCCGAACTGCAGCAGCAGCGCCAGCAGCATGCCCAGCACTATGAAAACAGTAGCTGCTTGCGCCCAATCCTCGGGCTTTTCAGCATGTCTTCGCTTGGAAAGCACCAGCAGACAAGCGCCAGCCGCTATCGAAATGTAAGTCTGCGCCTCGAACAGCCGGGCCGCCATCTGGCCGGCCAGGGCCGGCGTGGGCAGGTGGGCAAACAGCAGCGGCACGGCCACGAAGCCGATCGCCGACAGGCTCCCCCACCACAGGGCGGCGGCCAGCAGGGGCACGCGCTCGTACATGCGGCCGCGGGCCTCAGGCGTAGCGCACGGCCACGATCTCGTAGCGGCGCACTCCGCCGGGGGCCTGCACCTCGGCGGTGTCGCCCTCTTCCTTGCCGATCAGCGCGCGCGCGATCGGGCTGCCCACGTTGATCAGGCCGAGTTTCAGGTCGGCCTCGTCCTCGCCGACGATCTGATAGGTCACCGGTTCGCCGGAGTCCTCGTCCTCCAGCTGCACCGTGGCGCCAAAGACCACGCGCCCACCGGCGTCCAGCTGCGTGGGGTCGATGACTTGGGCGGCAGAGAGCTTGCCCTCGACTTCGATGATGCGGCCTTCGATGAAGCCCTGGCGGTCCTTGGCCGCTTCGTACTCGGCGTTCTCGCTCAGGTCGCCCTGGGCGCGGGCTTCGGCGATGGCAGCGATCACGGCCGGGCGGTCCTGGGTCTTCAGGCGCTGCAGCTCGGCCTTGAGCAGTTCAGCGCCACGCTTGGTGATGGGAATGGTGGCCATAAGGTTGGAGTCTCCGTAGCGGACACAAAAAGCAAACCGCCGCGCGTTGCCGCGCGGCGGTCTCATGTCGGAACAGGCGCCAATTATGCCGCCTTTGCGGCAGCGTGCGTCAGGCCGCCGGCAGCTGCGCGTGCATCTCCTGGATGGAAATCACGCCCAGCTGGTCCATGAACTTCATGCCCTCCACCGCGGCCTCGGCGCCGAAGATGGTGGTGAAGGTCGTCACGCGCGCGGCCAGCGAGCTGGTGCGGATGGCGCGCGAGTCGGCAATGGCGTTGCGGCGCTCTTCCACCGTGTTGATGACCATGGCGATTTCCTCGTTCTTGATCATGTCCACGATGTGCGGGCGGCCCTCGGTCACTTTGTTGACCACCTGCACCGGCACGCCGGCCTCGGTGATGGCAGCGGCGGTGCCCTTGGTGGCCAGCAGCTCGAAGCCCATGGCCACCAGGTCGCGGGCAATGGTGACGGCGCGCGGCTTGTCGGCGTTCTTCACGGTCAGGAACACCTTGCCCGAAGTGGGCAGGCGCGTGCCGGCGCCCAGCTGGCTCTTGACGAAGGCCTCGCCGAAGGTCTTGCCCACGCCCATCACTTCGCCGGTGGACTTCATCTCGGGGCCGAGGATGGTGTCCACGCCGGGGAACTTCACGAACGGGAAGACGGCTTCCTTGACGCTGAAGTACGGCGGCGTCACCTCCTTGGTGACGCCCTGGGCGGCCAGCGTCTGGCCGGCCATGCAGCGCGCCGCCACCTTGGCCAGCTGGATGCCCGTGGCCTTGCTGACGAAGGGCACGGTGCGGCTGGCGCGGGGGTTGACTTCCAGCACGTAGATCACATCACGCTTGTCCGCACCTTCGCCGTCTTCCTGAATGGCGAACTGCACGTTCATCAGGCCGACCACGTTCAGGCCTTCGGCCATGGCCGCCGTCTGGCGCTTGATCTCGGCCACCGTCTGCGGCGACAGGTAGTACGGCGGCAGCGAGCAGGCGGAGTCGCCCGAGTGCACCCCGGCCTGCTCGATGTGCTCCATCACGCCCCCGATGAACACGGCACCGGTGCTGTCGCGCACGCAGTCCACATCGCACTCGATGGCGTTGGACAGGAAGTGGTCCAGCAGCACGGGCGAGTCGTTGGAGACCTTCACGGCCTCGCGCATGTAGCGCTCCAGGTCGCGCTGCTCGTGCACGATCTCCATGGCGCGGCCGCCCAGCACGTAGCTGGGGCGCACCACCAGCGGGTAGCCCAGGCTGGCGGCCTTTTCCATGGCCTCGGCTTCGGTGCGCGCCGTGGCGTTGGGCGGCTGGCGCAGGCCCAGCTCGCCCAGCAGCTTCTGAAAGCGCTCGCGGTCCTCGGCCGCGTCGATCATGTCAGGGCTGGTGCCGATGATGGGCACGCCTTCGCGCTCCAGGCCCAGCGCAAGTTTGAGCGGCGTCTGGCCGCCGTACTGGACGATCACACCCTCGGGTTTCTCGGTGGCCACGATCTCCAGCACGTCTTCCAGCGTCAGCGGCTCGAAGTACAGGCGGTCGGAGGTGTCGTAGTCGGTGGAGACCGTCTCGGGGTTGCAGTTGACCATGATGGTCTCGTAGCCGTCCTCGCGCATGGCCATCGCCGCGTGCACGCAGCAGTAGTCGAACTCGATGCCCTGGCCGATGCGGTTGGGGCCGCCGCCCAGCACCATGATCTTTTTCTTGGCCGTGGGCGCGGCTTCGCACTCGTCCTCATAGGTCGAGTACAGGTAGGCGGTGTTGGTGGGAAACTCGGCCGCGCAGGTGTCCACGCGCTTGTACACGGGGCGCACATTCAGCGCACGGCGCGCCTCGCGCACGGCTTTTTCGTCGGTCTTGAGCAGCTTGGCGAGGCGGCGGTCGGAAAAGCCCTTGCGCTTGAGCTCGCGCAGCGTGGCCGCGTCCAGGCTGGCCAGCGCCCCCTCACCCTTCTCTTCCGTGAGCTTGTCCAGATCCAGTTCGATTTTCACGATCTGCTCGATCTGCACCAGGAACCACTTGTCGATCTTTGTCAGGTCATGCACCTCATCGACCGACAAGCCCATGGCAAAAGCGTCGCCCACGTACCAGATGCGCTCGGGGCCGGGCTCGCCCAGTTCCTTCTCGAGCAACTCGCGGTCCTGGGTCTTTTCGTTCATGCCGTCCACGCCCACTTCCAGTCCGCGCAAGGCCTTCTGGAAAGACTCCTGGAAGGTGCGGCCCATGGCCATGACCTCGCCCACGCTCTTCATCTGCGTGGTCATGCGCGAGTCGGCGGTGGGGAACTTCTCGAACGCAAAGCGCGGGATCTTGGTGACCACGTAGTCGATGGTCGGCTCGAAGCTCGCGGGCGTGGCGCCGCCGGTGATCTCGTTCTTCAGCTCATCGAGCGTATAGCCCACCGCCAGCTTGGCGGCGACCTTGGCGATCGGGAAACCCGTGGCCTTGGAGGCCAGTGCCGACGAACGCGACACACGCGGGTTCATCTCGATCACGATCATGCGGCCGTCGGCAGGGTTGACGGCGAACTGCACGTTGGAGCCGCCGGTGTCCACACCGATCTCGCGCAGCACCGCCAGGCTGGCGTTGCGCATGATCTGGTATTCCTTGTCCGTGAGCGTCTGCGCCGGCGCGACGGTGATCGAGTCGCCTGTGTGCACGCCCATCGGGTCCAGGTTCTCGATGGAGCAGACGATGATGCAGTTGTCCGCGCGGTCGCGGATGACCTCCATCTCGAACTCTTTCCAGCCCAGGAGCGACTCCTCGATCAGCAGCTCACTGGTGGGCGAGGCCTCCAGACCGCGCTTGGCGATGGTCTCGAACTCCTCAGAGTTGTAGGCGATGCCGCCGCCCGTGCCACCCAGCGTGAAGCTGGGACGGATGACGGTGGGAAAGCCCAGGCGCTTTTGCACGGCCCAGGCTTCGTCCATGGTGTGGGCGATGCCCGAGCGCGCCGACTCCAGGCCGATGCGCGTCATCGCGTCCTTGAACTTCAGGCGGTCTTCGGCCTTGTCGATGGCCTCGGGCCTGGCGCCGATCAGCTCCACGCGGTACTTGTTCAGCACGCCGTTCTTCCACAGGTCCAGGGCGCAGTTCAGCGCGGTCTGGCCGCCCATGGTGGGCAGGATGGCGTCGGGGCGCTCCTTGGCAATGATCTTCTCGACCGTTTGCCAGGTGATGGGTTCGATGTAGGTGACGTCGGCGGTGGCCGGGTCGGTCATGATCGTCGCGGGGTTGCTGTTGATCAGGATGACGCGGTAGCCCTCCTCGCGCAGGGCCTTGCAGGCCTGCACGCCGGAGTAGTCGAACTCGCACGCCTGGCCAATAATGATGGGGCCGGCGCCGATGATGAGGATGCTCTTGAGGTCTGTGCGTTTTGGCATGGTGTTGTTTTTAGTCGGTCGCGGCGGTCGGGTTGCCAGTGGGGCGGCGTACCTGCAGGCGCGCCAGCAGCGCCTGGGCGCGCTCGGGCGGCAGGTTCTTCTGCATCAGCTGGATCAGGCCATCGCCCTCCACCAGAGGGCGCAGCACCTCGGCCTCGGCCTCGTAGAAGGTCACGTCCCACTCGGCCAGGCCCTGCGTGAAGGTCTCGTCGTCCCAGGTCTTGCCCTTGGCGACCAGCGTCACCAGCGGCATCGCCTTGTTTTCGATGAAGGATTTCTTGTAGGGCTTTTGCTGCCAGCGCTCGGCAAACCATTCGCGGTGTTCCGGCGGCAGAGAAAGGATGCGCTTGTGGATGGCCTTTTCCAGGGCCGCGGCCGGAAAGCTGAAGAGTTTCATGGCGAAGGAGCCCTCAAGCCGCCTTGCCGCCGGCCCTGGCCGCGTGCATCAGGTCGGTGAAGCGATCGAACAGGTGGGCCACGTCCTGCGGGCCCGACGATGCCTCCGGGTGGCCCTGGAAGCAGAACGCCGGCTTGTCGCGGTGGGCAAAGCCCTGCAGCGTGCCGTCAAACAGGCTGACGTGGGTGGTGCGCAGGTGCTCGGGCAGGGTCTTCATGTCCACCGCAAAGCCATGGTTCTGGCTGGTGATGGCCACGCAGCCGGTGTCCAGGTCCTTCACGGGGTGGTTGCCGCCGTGGTGGCTGTTGTCCATCTTGAAGGTGCTGGCGCCCGCGGCCAGCGCCATGATCTGGTGGCCCAGGCAGATGCCGAAGGTGGGCGTGCCGCTGTCCACGATCTGGCGCACGGCGGCGACGGCATAGTCGCAGGCGGCCGGGTCGCCAGGGCCATTGGACAGGAACACCCCATCGGGGTTCATGGCCAACACCTCGGATGCAGGCGTCTGCGCCGGCACTACGGTGAGCTTGCAGCCGCGCTCGGCCAGCATGCGCAGGATGCTGTACTTCACGCCGAAGTCGTAGGCCACGACATGGAACTGCGCCTCGCCCTGGGTGCCGTAGCCGCGCCCCAGCTCCCATTCGGTCTGGGTCCAGCCGTAGGGTTTGGGCGTGCTGACGACCTTGGCCAGGTCCAGGCCCTTCATGCTGGGCGCTGCCTTGGCGGCGGCGACGGCGGCGTCGATGCGCTCCTGCGTTACCGATTCGCCGGCGGCCAGGCCGACGATGGCGCCGTTTTGCGCACCCTTGTCACGCAGCAGGCGCGTGAGGCGGCGCGTGTCGATGTCGGCGATGGCAACGGTGCCGCTGCCGGCGAGGTAGTCGGACAGGGTCTGGGTGCAGCGGAAATTGCTGGCGATCAGGGGCAAATCCCTGATGACGAGGCCGGCGGCCTGGACTTTGTCGGACTCGATGTCCTCGGGGTTGACGCCGTAGTTGCCGATGTGCGGATACGTGAGCGTCACGATCTGCTGGCAGTAGCTGGGGTCGGTGAGGATTTCCTGGTAGCCGGTCATCGAGGTGTTGAAAACCACCTCTCCGACAGTGGTGCCGGCGGCACCGATCGAGTTGCCGATAAAGACCGTGCCGTCTGCAAGCGCCAGAATGGCGGGGGGGAAGGTTCCCTTGAGAGACAAAAGCACTGGGTTCTCCGAAAGATTGCGGGTCGCCCGGCAGCCTGCGGGACAGTGTGTCCTGCAGGCTGATGCTTGTGAGGGATTGCTTTTCGTGCGGCCGGGCGACTGTGTGGCGGGAAAGCCCTTTATTGTAGCGCGGCCCCCGCGCCTTCAGCGGCGCCGGGCCGAGCGCACGCCGGGCACCGAGGCCACGATGGACAGCACCTTGTTCAGCCGCCCGGCGTCGGAAATCTCCACCGTGAACGTCATCCAGGCCGTGCCGCGCACGGACTGGGTCTGCACGCCGATGACGTTGGTCTTCTCGCGCGCAAACACGTCGGAGATGTCGCGCAGCAGCCCCTGGCGGTCGGAAGCCTCCACGGCCACGTCCACCGGATAGACGCTGGACAGCCCCGGCCCCGCGTCCGGCTGGCCCCACTGCACCTCGATCACCCGCTCGGCGCTGCGCGCGGCCATTTCGCGGAAGTTGCTGCAGTCGCTCCTGTGCACGCTCACGCCCTTGCCGCGCGTGACGAAGCCGCTGATGGGATCGGGCGGCGCGGGTCGGCAGCACTTGGCCAGCTGCGTCATGAGCGAATCCACGCCCACCACCAGCACCCCGCCCTTGCCCGAGCCGTCCGGCGTGCGCGGCTTCTTGAGGGCCAGCTCCGGCAGCGCGGCCGGCTCGGCCGGCGGGCGCAGCAGCAGCTCGATGCTGCGCAGCGAGAACTCGTCCTTGCCCACCACCTCGAACAGCGCATCGGCCGTCTTGAAGCCCAGCTGCACCGCCAGGTCGTCCAGCTTCACGGCCGTCTTGCCTTCGCGCTGCAGCAGCTTTTCCACCAGTTCGCGGCCGCGTGCCACGGTGGCGTGCGTGGCCTGGGCGTTGAACCAGGCCCGTACCTTGGCCTTGGCCCGGTTGCTGGTCAGGTAGCCCAGCTCGGGGTTGAGCCAGTCGCGCGAAGGCCTGCCTTCCTTGACGGTGCTGATCTCCACCGTCTGGCCGTTGTGCAGGGCGGTGTTGAGCGGCACCATCGCCCCGTCCACACGCGCGCCGCGGCAGCGGTGGCCCAGGTTGGTGTGTACGGCGTAGGCGAAATCCAGCGGCGTGGCGCCCTGGGGCAGCTCGACCACCGCGGCGCCCGGCGTCAGCACGTAGATGCGGTCCTCGAACAGTCCGCTGCTGGCGGCGCCGGACAGGTCGCGCTCCCAGGCCAGCAGCTGGCGCAGCACGGCTATCTTCGCGTCGTACTCGCTGCTGGCGGACACGCCCGCGTAACCCTTGGTGCCCGCCTCCTTGTAGGCCCAGTGGGCGGCCACGCCGTTTTCGGCGTGGTCGTTCATGGCCTGGGTGCGGATCTGGATCTCGATGGCCTTGCCCGCTTCGTCGCGCACCACGGTGTGCAGCGACTGATAGCCGTTGGGTTTGGGCTTGGCGATGTAGTCGTCGAACTCGGCCTCGATGGGGTTGAACTGGCTGTGCACCCAGCTCAGGGCGGCGTAGCAGTCGCGCACATTGGGCACGACCACGCGCAGCGCGCGGATGTCGAACACCTGGTCGAAATTCAGCGACTTGCCGCGCATCTTCTTGTAGATGCTGTAGATGTGCTTGGGCCGGCCTTTGACGGTGGCGCTGATGCTGTGCGCGCGCAGCTCGGCCTCCACGCGCGCGCGCAGCTGCTCCATGTGGTGCTCGCGTTCAGTGCGCTTTTCGTCCAGCAGCCGGGCGATTTCCTTGTAGGTCTCGGGTTCCAAAAAGCGAAAAGCCAGGTCCTCCAGCTCCCACTTCATCTGCCAGATGCCCAGGCGGTTGGCCAGCGGCGCGAAGACCTGCAGCGCTTCGCTCGCCATGGCGGGCGACACCGGCCGCTTGGCCGAGGCGTGGTAGCGCAGCGTCTGCAGGCGCGAGGCCAGGCGCAGCATGACCACGCGCAGGTCTCGCGAGAAGGCCAGCAGCATCTTGCGCACGTTTTCCGTCTGCGTGGCCAGGGCGTCCACCTGCTGGCCGCTGACCTGGGCGTTGCGCGCCTGCTGCTGCACGCGCATGAGCTTGGTGGTCTCCACCGCCAGCTCGGCCAGGTTGTCGCCGAAGGCCTTGGCGATGACTTCCTGCGGGCGGTTCAGGTGCGCGCTGGTGTAGACCAGGTAGGCCGCAGCCTGCATGGTCTCGGAGCCGCCCAGGTTGCGCAGGATGGCGCAGACCCCTTCGGCGTGCGCCAGCGTGTTCTCGCCCGTCTCCAGCGTCTCGCCGATCAGGAGCGGCTCGGCGAACAGGCGCGCGCGCTCCAGCGAGCCCACCTGCTCGGGCGGCACCTGCGCGGTGGCGGCAATGAGCTGGGGCACGCCCTCCTGCCCACCGGCGGGGATGGCGGGGAGGGTGTTGCCGGCCTTCATGGCTCGCCCGCCCCACCCTCGCCCAGCAGGAACCGCTGCACCACCGCCACCTGCGCGGGATCGACCAGCGTGGGCGCGTGGCCCACGCCGTCAAACTGCACCAGCCGGGCGCGCGGGCCGCGCTGCTGCATGGCCTGGGCGGTCTGCGGTGACAGCAGGTCGGACTGCGCACCACGCAGCAGCAGCACCCGGGCCGTGACCTGGTCATACAGCTGCCACAACAGCTGCTCGCCGGCCGCGGCCAGCTGCGGCGTCACGGCGCGAAAAGGCACGGCGATGGCGGGGTCGTAGTGCAGCACGAAGCCGCCCTGCGGCACAGGGCGCAGCATGGGGCGCGACAGCTGCAGCCATTGCTTGGGCGTGTGCGGGCCGAAGCCTTGTGAATCCTTCCACAGCGCATCGGCCGCCTGCTCAGGCGAACTGTAGTGCGCCGCCACCCCCAGGTACTGGCCGATGCGCTGCAGCGCCTGCGGCTCGAGCGCCGGGCCCACGTCGTTGAGCACCAGGCGGCGCACGGGTGCGGGCAGTGGCAGGCCAGCCTGCCCTGCCAGCACCAGGCCGATGAGTCCGCCCATGCTGGTACCTACCCAGTCCAGCGTGTGGATGGGAGATTCGGCGTGCAGCTGCGCCAGCAGGGCCACCATGTCTGCGGCGTACTGAGGGATTTGGTAGCCGGCCGGGTCGGCCAGCCAGTCGCTATGCCCGCGGCCGGCCACATCCGGGCAGATGACCCGGGCCTGGCCGGCAAGAGCGCGCGCCAGCGTATCGAAGTCGCGCCCCTGGCGCGACAGGCCATGCACGCAGACGATGACATGGCCCGCCGCGGCAGGCTCTGCTGCGCCGCCCCAGTCCCAGAAAGCCATGCGGTGGGCTCCGCTGGAGGGCGCGCGGGCGGCGGCCGGGCCGGGGCACGGTACGTATTTCAGCCTAGGTTCAATCATGGAAACAGTACCGTCCAGCAGCGCTCGATAATCCCTTCGCTGCATCGTAATTCATTCGGAGACCCCCACATGCTCAACGGCAAGACCGCCCTCGTCACCGGTTCCACCAGCGGTATCGGCTTAGGCATCGCCCAGGCGCTGGCGCGCCAGGGCGCCAACATCGTGCTCAACGGCTTCGGCGACGTGGACGGCCCCCGCGCCCAGGTGCTGGCTGCCGGCGAGCACGCCGGCGTGCGCGTGGCCTACCACGGTGCCGACATGAGCCGCCAGGGCGACATCGAGGACATGCTCAGGTACGCCGCCAGCCAATTCGGCCGTGTGGACATCCTGGTCAACAACGCCGGCATCCAGCACGTGGCCCCTGTGCAGGACTTCCCGCCCGAGAAGTGGGACGCCATCATCGCCATCAACCTGACCAGCGCCTTTCACACCACTCGGCTGGCGCTGCCGGGCATGCTGGCCGCGGGCTGGGGGCGCATCATCAACGTGGCCTCGGTGCACGGGCTGGTCGGCTCGGCGCAAAAGTCCGCCTACGTGGCGGCCAAGCACGGCATCGTCGGCCTGACCAAGGTCACGGCGCTGGAGACCGCCCCCACCGGCGTGACCTGCAACGCCATCTGCCCCGGCTGGGTGCTGACGCCGCTGGTGCAAAAGCAGGTGGATGCCAAGGCCGCCGAGCACGGCCTGTCCAACGACGAAGCCAAAAAGCTGCTGCTGGGCGAGAAGGAGCCCTCCATGCAGTTCACCACGCCCGAGGAGCTGGGCGCGCTGGCGGTGTTCTTGTGCTCGGCCGCCGGCAACAACGTGCGCGGCGTGGCCTGGAACATGGACGGCGCCTGGGCCGCCCAGTGAGTGCCGCCTGAGTGCGCTCATCTTTTGATAGCTGCCAGCGCTTGCCCATCAAGCGCTGAAGGCCCAAAAGACCCGGAACTTCGGCTAGCGCAGCTGCACCGAGCCCGAGACCGTCACCACCACCTGTGCCTCGCCGGCCTCCACCGGCACCGGCGCGGCGCTGTCGAAGGCCGCGCCCTTGGCCTGCATGGCCATCATGCGTGGACGCGGGCCGGGCGACATCTCCTGGCTGTTCACGCTGACCTCGCGCAGCGTGTAGCCCGAAAAACCGAAGCCCCGGGCCAGCTCGCTCGCGCGTGCCTTGAAAGCTTCGATGGCTTCTGTCTGGGCCTGCGTCTCGACCTGCTGGCGCGCTTCGCGCGACAGATCGAACGCCATCTGGCTGATGGTCAGGCTGCGGATCTTGCCCGCCGTGCCCGTGATGCGCGCGAAGTCGCGCCCCGACAGCACCAGCTGCGCCCGGCCCTGCCAGCCGTTGATGCGCCCGTCCTTGGCATAGCGCGGCTGCAGCCCGAAGTCGCCCGTGCGCACCTCCATCTGCCGCGGCGAAGCACTGCTGCGCGCCTGTGTCAACGCTTCGTCCAGTGCCTGCTGCAGCTGCGCCTGCACCTGGGCGGCGTCCTCGCCCTCCTTCGTGGTGGACAGGGTCAGCACCAGCAGGTCCTGGCGCGCCTGCATGCTGCCGCTGGCGGACAACTGCAGCACGTTGTGCGGCGCCTCGGACGGCTGTGATTGGGCAAAAGTGGCCGCGGCGCTCGCCAGCAAAGCGCTGGCAGCTACATATTTAATAGCATTTCGCATCGTTCTTCCTTTGTTTTCGTGGATGCCGGGCAGGCAGATGCGCTGCCCGCTGACATGGAAACTAACCGGCCTGTGGCAGGCAAAAAGTGAAGCGCCGGTAATGTCATTGCGAGGTGCCGCAAAACCTGTAACAGTTGGTCAGACCCGTTGGTAAACCGCGGCATTTCGCGGCCAAGCTGGTCAGAATCGCCGCTGTTACAAATTGGATTTGGGGAAAAAGTATGGCTTCGACAACCAACCGCACCGACAAAGTTCTCGTGGTGGACGACGACGCACGCATCCGCGATCTGCTGCGTCGCTATCTGACGCAGGAGGGCTTCGAGGTGATGGTTGCGGAAGATGGCAAGGCGCTCAACCGCATCCTGCTGCGCGAGACCGTGGACCTGATCGTTCTGGACCTGATGATGCCCGGCGAGGACGGCCTGTCCATCTGCCGGCGCCTGCGCGCCGCCAACGACCGCACGCCCATCATCATGCTCACCGCCAAGGGCGAGGACGTGGACCGCATCGTCGGCCTGGAGGTCGGCGCGGACGACTACCTGGGCAAGCCCTTCAACCCGCGCGAACTGCTGGCGCGCATCCACGCCGTGCTGCGCCGCCGCCCGCCCCAGGAGGCACCGGGCGCCCCTTCGGGCGACAACGAGGTGGTCAATTTCGGCCCCTTCACCTTCGACCTGGGCACACGGGCGCTGCAGAGAAACGGCGAGGAGCTGCCCCTGACCACCGGCGAATTCGCCATGCTCAAAGCCCTGGTGCGCCACCCGCGCCAGCCGCTGTCGCGCGAAAAGCTGGCCCTGCTGGCGCGCGGGCGCGAGTTCGAGCCCTTCGACCGCAGCCTGGACGTGCAAATCTCGCGCCTGCGCAAGCTGGTGGAGGTGGACGCCGCGCAGCCCCGCTATATCCAGACCGTCTGGGGTGTAGGCTACGTGTTCGTGCCGGACGGGGCCAACTGACGCCCGCCTGCGCGAGCCGTCCGCGCGGCCCGCAACGGCCCACGGCCGGCAGCAGGCGGCAGCCGCGCGCAGGCGCGGCGCCTGCTGCCTGTGCCCTGCTCCCTTTGCGGCCCTGCAAGCCAACGCCAGCCCTTCATGCCCCCTTCTTCCGAAGCCCCCCACGACGCGACCAGCCCTGCCCCGCTGGAGACGCCGGCGCCGCGCCGCGCCGCGCGCTCGCGGGTCGGGCTGAACCTGTTTTGGCGCACCTTCTTTCTGCTGTCGCTGTTGCTGGTGGGCTGCATCCTGGCCTGGCTGCAGACGCTGCGGGCGCTGGAGTTTGAGCCGCGCACGCTGCAGTCGGCCCAGCAGATCGCCTCGCTGGTCAACCTGAGCCGCGCGGCGCTGATCCATGCGGACGCCATCGCCCGGGTGTCGCTGCTCAAAACCATGGCCGACCAGGAAGGCGTGCGCATCCTGCCGCGCGAGCCGGGAGACCGTTTCGAGCTGCTGGCGCCCTCGGCCCTAGGCTCGCGCCTGACCGACGAGCTCACCCAGCGCCTGGGCCCGGGCACCATCCTGGCCAGCAACGTCAATGGCGAGCCGGGCCTGTGGATCGGCTTCACCATCAACGGCGACCCCAACTGGCTGCTGATGGACCGCTCGCGCCTGAGCACCGCCAGCGGCAAGACCTGGCTGATCTGGCTGATCACGGCAGGCGCGCTGTCGCTGGCGGGCGCCGCCGTCATCGCGCGGCTGATCAACCGGCCGCTCAAGCAGCTGTCGTATGCCGCCAACCGCGTGCGCGACGGCGACTTCGCCGCCAGCCAGCTGGACGAGGGGGTGGTGACCAACGAGATCCGCGAGGTCAACATCGGCTTCAACCGCATGGCGCAAAAGCTCGCCAAGCTGGAGCAGGACCGCGCCGTCATGCTGGCCGGCATCTCCCACGACCTGCGCACCCCCCTGGCGCGCCTGCGGCTGGAGACCGAGATGAGCGTCAACGACGACGTGGCCCGCCAGCACATGGTGGCCGACATCGTTCAGCTGGACGCCACCATCGACAAGTTCCTGGACTACGCGCGCCCGGACGGCGTGGCGCTCTCGCCCGTCAACCTGCACGCCGTGGTCTCGTCCTGCGTGTACGCCGTGCAGGACCACCGCGAACTGGCCATCACCATGAACGTGCCGGAAGACCTGAACGTGCTGGCCGACGAGGTCGAGCTGGCCCGGGTGATCTCCAACCTGCTGGAAAACGCCCGCCGCTACGGCAAGGACATGGAAACCGGCATCACCACGGTGGACATCGCCGCCAAGGCGCGCGAGAAATGGGTATTGCTGAAAGTGCGCGACCATGGACCCGGCGCGCCGCCGGAGCAGCTGGCCAGCCTGACCAAGCCATTCTTTCGCGGCGACTCGGCCCGCACGGCCGCCGCCGGCGCCGGCCTTGGGCTGTCCATCGTGGACAAGACGGTGCAGCGCCTGGGCGGCATCTTCGCGCTGGCCAATTCGGCCTCGGGCGGCCTGGTGGCCCACGTGCAGCTGCAGCGCGCGCCCGATCTGCCGGACGGCAAGGACCCCAAGCAGCGTCTGCAGCGCCCCCAGGTCAAGCGCCACCTGCCGCCGAAGTCGCACAAGGCGACGCGGCCGCTGTAGCCCCGCCGGCCGGCGCCCGGTTCAGGCCCGGCGCAGCAGCACCACGGCGCGCGCCTCCATCGCCGCGCCCTGCCCCACCGGCCCCAGCCGCTCGGCCGTCTTGGCTTTCACGTTCACCTGGCCGATCGTCAGCTGCAGCACGGCGGCGATGCGCTCGCGCATGGCCGCGATGTGCGGCGCCAGGCGCGGCGCCTGGGCAATGACGGTGCTGTCGATGTTCACGACGGCGTAGCCCTCGGCCGCCACGCGGCGCCCCACTTCGGCCAGCAGCGCGCTGGAATCTGCGCCGCGAAAGCGCACATCCGTGTCGGGAAAGTGGCTGCCGATGTCGCCCAGCGCCGCGGCGCCCAGCAGCGCATCGGTGATGGCGTGCAGCAGCACGTCGGCATCCGAATGGCCCATCAGGCCGCTCTGGTGCGCAATGTCCACCCCGCCGATGACCAGCCGCCTCCCGGGCGCCAGGGCGTGTACGTCCCAGCCCTCGCCAATCCTGAAATCCATCTGAGTCGCGCTTTCTGTTCGATTCGTTCGTGATGCGTCGCGCTGCCGGTCAACGGGCCGGGCGCGTGAAGAAGACGGCAGCGTCCGCCCCGACGGCGGCCTCGCCGCCGGCGCCGGCAAAGCGCGCCACCGTGGCGCCGTGCAGGCGCTGGGCAAGCACGGCTTCGGCCAGGGCGAAGTCCTCGGGGTAGGTGACCTTGAAGTTCTGCGCGCTGGCGGGCACCAGGCGCGGGCGCAGGCCCATGGCCTCCATGGCGCTGGCCTCGTCGGTGGCGGCGCCGCCCATGTGCTGCAGTGCCTCGCGCAGCGCGCCCAGGCGAAACATCTGCGGCGTCTGCGCCAGCCACTTGTCGCTGCGGTCCACGGTGGCGGCCACGCGCACGCCCGAGGGCCCGTCGGTGGCAGTCTTGAGGGTATCGGCCAGCTTGTGGCCCAGCAGGCCGCCCACGGCGTCGTGCTGGCAGGCGTCGATCAGCGCGTCGATCTGCGCCGTGCTCACGAGGCAGCGGGCGGCGTCGTGCACCAGCACCCAGTCGGCGTCCTGCGCGCCGCGCTCGGCCAGCGCCTGCAGGCCGCCCAGCACCGTATCGGCCCGCGTGGCGCCGCCGCAGGGCACGGCAAAAAACAAGGGGTGGCGGTGCTCATCGAAGAACGTATCGCCCGGCGCCACGGCCACCAGCGTGCCGGCAAGCCGGGCCACGCCGAAGAAAGCTGCCAGCGTGTGCAGCACCAAAGGCTGGCCGGCCACGCGCTGGTACTGTTTGGGCAGGCCCTGCACGGCGCCCTGCGCCAGGGCGCGGCTGCCGGTGCCGGCGCAGGGCACCAGGCCCCACAGCCGTGCAGGCGGGCCCGCCGCGGGCGCGGCAGTCTGGCGCAGCAGCGCGCCAAAGGCGGACGTGTCAGTCATGGGCGGCATTCTAGAATCGCCCTTCGCCGCCCAAACCCTGCACCGCCGCGGCGCCTCCCGCATGGACCTTCTTCCCAAAATCCCCCCCGGAAAACGCCACGCCCTGCCCCGCCCTGCGGGCAGCGCCGATGCCCTGTTGCTGGCCCGCCTGGGCGAGCGCGAAAAAGCCGCCGGCCGCGTCACCGCCATCGTCACGGCCGACGCCACCGACGCGCAGCGGCTGATCGACGAGCTGGCCTTTTTTGCCCCCGAGCTGCGCTGCGCCCTGTTCCCCGACTGGGAGACGCTGCCCTACGACAGCTTCTCGCCCCACCAGGACCTGATCAGCGAGCGCCTGGCCACGCTGTGGCGCATCTCGCAGGGCGAGCTGGACGTGGTGCTGGTGCCCGCCACCACGGCGCTGTACCGGCTGGCGCCGCAATCGTTCCTCGCGGCCTACACCTTCCATTTCAAGACCGGCCAGAAGCTGGACGAGGCGCGGCTGCGCGCGCAGCTGACGCTGGCCGGCTACCAGCACGTGTCGCAAGTAGTCAGCCATGGCGAATATGCCGTGCGCGGCGGCCTGATCGACCTGTTCCCCATGGGCTCGCCCGTGCCGTACCGCGTGGATTTGTTCGATGACGAGATCGACTCCATCCGCACGTTCGACCCGGACAGCCAGCGCAGCCTGTATCCGGTGCCCGAGATCCGCCTGCTGCCGGGCCGTGAATTTCCGATGGACGAGCCGGCACGCGCGCGTTTTCGCCAGCGCTGGCGCGAGCTGCTGGAGGGCGACCCCACGCGCAGCCGCATCTACAAGGACATGGGCGCGGGCATCGCCACGGCCGGCATCGAGTACTACCTGCCGCTGTTCTTTGAAGAGACGGCCACCGTGTTCGACTACCTGGGCAGCGGCGCCACGCTGGCGCTGCACGGCGACCTGGAGGCGGCCTTCCAGCGCTTTTGGCAGGACACGCGCGAGCGCTACCGCCTGATCGCGGGCGACCCCGAGCATCCGGCCCTGCCGCCCGAGGCGCTGTTCCTGACCGCCGACCAGTTCTACGCCCAGGCCAAGCCGCATGCGCAGCTGGCGCTGCGCCCGGGCGTGGAGGACGTGGCCGACAGCGCCCACTTCCAGCCGCTGCCCGACCTGGCCGTGGTGCGCGGCGCCGAAGACCCGCTGGCGCGGCTGCAGTCGCACCTAGCGGCAACACAAAGGCGCACCCTGCTGCTGGCCGAGACCGCGGGCCGGCGCGAAAGCCTGCTGGACTTCCTGCGTGCCTCGGGCCTGAACCCGCCGGCGTTCGACTCGCTGGCCGAATTCGAAGCGGAGGCCGGCGAGCGCCTGGGTATCGCCACCGGCGCGCTGGCGCGCGGCTTTGCCTGGGTGGACGGCGGCATCGACTTCGTCACCGAGACCGAGCTGTTCGCCACCACCGGCACCACGCGCCGGCGCAAGAAGCAGGAGCAGGCCAGCGACGTCGAGGCGCTGATCAAGGACCTGTCCGAGCTGAAGGTGGGTGACCCGGTGGTGCACACCCAGCACGGCATCGGCCGCTACCGCGGGCTGGTGAACATGGACGTGGGCCAGAAGAACCCTGACGGCACGCCCGCGCTACAGGAATTTCTGCACCTGGAGTACGCCGACAAGGCCGTGCTGTACGTGCCCGTGAGCCAGCTGCAGCAGATCGGCCGCTACACCGGCGTGTCGCCCGACGAGGCGCCGCTGCACAAGCTGGGCAGCGGCCAGTGGGACAAGGCCCGGCGCAAGGCGGCCGAGCAGGTGCGAGACACCGCCGCCGAGCTGCTCAACATCTACGCCCGCCGCGCCGCGCGCCAGGGCCACGCCTTCCGCTACCCGGCGCAGGACTACGAGGAGTTTGTGAGCGACTTCGGCTTCGAGGAAACGGCCGACCAGCGGGCCGCCATCCACGCCGTGGTGCAGGACATGATCAGCCCCCAGCCCATGGACCGCCTGGTCTGCGGCGACGTGGGCTTCGGCAAGACCGAGGTCGCCCTGCGCGCCTGCTTCGTCGCCGTGGCCGGCGGCAAGCAGGTGGCCTTTCTCGCGCCCACCACGCTGCTGGCCGAGCAGCACTACCGCACGCTGGTGGACCGCTTTTCCAAGTGGCCGGTGAAGGTGGCCGAGGTTTCGCGCTTTCGCTCGGGCAAGGAGATCACGGCGGCCGTCAAGGGCATTGCGGATGGCACCGTGGATATCGTCGTGGGCACGCACAAGCTGCTCAGCGAATCCACCCAGTTCAAGAACCTGGGCCTGCTCATCATCGACGAGGAACACCGCTTCGGCGTGCGCCACAAGGAAGCCATGAAGGCACTGCGCGCCGAAGTTGACGTGCTGACGCTCACCGCCACGCCCATCCCCCGCACCATGGGCATGGCGCTGGAAGGCCTGCGCGACCTGTCCGTGATCGCCACTGCGCCGCAGCGCCGCCTGGCCATCAAGACCTTCGTGCGCAGCGAGAACAACGGCGTGATCCGCGAGGCCGTGTTGCGCGAGTTGAAGCGCGGCGGCCAGTGCTACTTCTTGCACAACGAGGTCGAGACCATCGAGAACCGCCGCCAGGCGCTGGAGAAAATCCTGCCCGAGGCGCGCATCGCCATCGCCCACGGCCAGATGCCCGAGCGCGAGCTCGAGCGCGTCATGCGCGACTTCGTGGCGCAGCGCTTCAACGTGCTGCTGTGCTCGACCATCATCGAGACCGGCATCGACGTGCCCAGTGCCAACACCATCCTCATCAGCCGCGCCGACCGCTTTGGCCTGGCCCAGCTGCACCAGCTGCGCGGACGCGTGGGCCGCAGCCACCACCAAGCCTATGCCTACCTGATGGTGCCCGACTTGGAGAGCCTGACCAAGCAGGCGGGCCAGCGCCTGGAAGCCATCCAGCAGATGGAGGAACTGGGCAGCGGCTTTTACCTCGCCATGCACGACCTAGAGATCCGCGGCGCCGGCGAGGTGCTGGGCGAAAACCAGAGCGGCAACATGCTCGAAGTGGGCTTTCAGCTCTACAACGAGATGCTGTCGGAGGCCGTGCGCAGCCTCAAAGCCGGCAAGGAGCCCGACCTGCTCGCACCCATGCAGGCGGCCACCGACATCAACCTGCACGCCCCCGCCCTGCTGCCCGAGGACTACTGCGGCGACGTGCACCTGCGCCTGTCGTTCTACAAAAAACTCGCCACCGCCAAAACGGGCGAGCAGATCGACGCGCTGCTGGAGGAGCTGGTGGACCGCTTCGGCAAGCTGCCGCCGCAGGCGCAGGCGCTGATCGACGTGCACCGCCTGCGCGTCTTGAGCCAGGCCTACGGCGTGGTCAAGGTGGATGCGGCCCCGGGTGTCATCACCATCACCTTCAAGCCCCAGCCGCCGGTGGACCCGATGGCCATCATCCACCTGATCCAGAAGAACAAGCACATCAAGCTGGCCGGCAACGAAAAGCTGCGCATCGAGCGCGAACTGCCCGAAGCCAAGGACCGCGCGCAGATGGTGCGCGACGTGCTGCGCAGCCTGGGCAAGCCGCTGACCGAGGCCGTGCCGGCGTAGGTTTGCAATGAGATACGCCTCCAGCGCCCGCCCGGTAAGCGCCAGCAGCTATCAAACTAGTAGCAACAAGCCGCTTGCGCGGCCGCCCCGGCATGCTGCTTGAGGCCGCCCTGGCCCTGCTGGCCCTGGCCCTCGCGCTGGCCGCACGCCCGTGGCGCATGCTGGCCAGCCGCAAGCCGCTGGCGCATGAAAGCCATGGCGCGCCCGCCGCGCTGTGGACGCCGCTGCTGGCCACGCTGGCCGTCCTGCCCTGGGCCTGGGCGTTGCCCACGCTGCACCGCATGCCGCTGCAGCTGCAGTGGTCCGGCGCCTGCCTGGTGCTGCTGATGCTGGGCTGGCCGCTGGCCGTGCCCACGCTGCTGGCCGTGGGGGCGCTGGCCTGCCTGTTCTCGCCCGGCCTGGCCTGGCCCGAGGCATTGGGCCTGGCCGTCTGGTCGGGCGTGGTGCCGGCCACGCTGGCGCTGCTGCTGGGCGTGCTGCTGCGCCGGCTGATGGGCGACCACAGCCTGGGCGGCGCCCGTGCCTTCGTCTATGTGCTGGGCCGGGGCTTCCTGGGCACGGCGGTGTGCATGTTCATCGCCGGCAGCCTGGCGCAGTGGACGGGCCACGTGCTGCCCGGCGTGGGCGAGGGGCTGTCGCTGGTGGCACGCTGGCTGATGGCCTGGGGCGACGCCTTCGTGACCGGCATGCTGTGCGCGGTGTTCGTGGCCTTCAAGCCGCAGTGGCTGGCGACCTGGTCGGACGATATCTACCTGCGCCGGCCCTGAGACAATCGCTGCGCGCTGCCGCGTCCGCGGCCTCTTCCTACTCCTGCTTCATTCTTTTTCCATGTCCGCTTCCGCCTTTGAATTCGCCCCCGGCCTGGTCGTGCAAGGCGTCCAGCCACCCCTGCAGCTGGCCGACTACCGGCTCATGGTCTTCGACATGGACTCCACCCTCATCAGCATCGAGTGCGTGGACGAGATCGCCGACGCGGTGGGCAAGAAGGCCGAGGTGGCGGCCATCACCGAGGCGGCGATGCAGGGCGTCATCACCGACTACAAGGAAAGCCTGCGCCAGCGCGTGGCGCTGCTCAAGGGGGTGGCGGTGGAGCACCTGGAGCGGGTGTTCACCGAGCGCCTGCGCTTCACCCCCGGCGCCCAGGAGCTGGTCGCCGCCGCCCGCGCGGCGGGCCTGACGACGCTGCTGGTCTCGGGCGGCTTCACGTTCTTTTCCGACCGCGTCAAGGCGCAGCTGGGCATCGACTTGGCGCGCGCCAACGTGCTGGAGATCGAAGGCGGCCAGCTCACCGGCCGCATGGTCCAACAACCCTGGGGCGACATCTGCGACGGCGCGGAGAAGCGCCGCACGCTGCTGGAAGTGGCCTCGCTCATGGGCATTGATCCGCGCAAGGCCATCGCCGTAGGCGACGGGGCGAACGACCTGCCCATGATGGGCGTGGCCGGCCTGTCGGTGGCCTTTCACGCCAAGCCGGCGGTGCGGGCCCAGGCCAGGGTGGCCATCAACAGCGGCGGGCTCGACCGCCTGCTGGAAGTGCTGCGCTGAACGGCGCATCCAGACGCTCCTATATGCATAGCTGCTGACGCTTGCCTGGCAAGCGCTGGGGCCGGTTCTTGCCAAATTTCGTCTGCATAAGGCTTCTATTTCATATATGTTTATGAAAATAAAAGCTTCGAGACGCCTATGGACGCCGCTTACACTGCAGCTCTGGCATTCGCCCTCTTGCCATCAAGAGCGCTCTCTGTTAGTCCATCTCGAAAAAAGGAAGTTTTCCATGCTGAAGAAGTCCCTCACCGCCATTGCCCTGGCTGCTGCCGCCCTCGGTGCCCACGCGGCCGACGTGCTGAAAGTGGCCGCCACGGCTGTGCCCCACGCCGAAATCCTGAACTTCGTGAAGCCCCAACTCAAGGCCCAGGGCGTGGATCTGCAGGTCAAGGAATTCAGCGACTACGTGCAGCCCAACGCCGCCGTCGAGGACAAGCAGCTGGATGCCAACTTCTTCCAGCACCAGCCCTACCTGGACAGCTACAACAAGGACCGCAAGAGCAGCCTGGTGCTCGTGCCCAACGGCAAGGTGCACGTGGAGCCCTTCGGCGCCTACTCCAGCAAGATCAAGAACGTGAAGGACCTGAAGGACGGCGCCACCATCGCCATCCCAAACGATCCCTCCAACGGCGGCCGCGCCCTGATCCTGCTGGCCAAGCAGGGCCTGATCGAGCTGAAGGACCCGGCCAGCCTGACGCCCACGCCGCTGGACATCGCCAAGAACCCCAGAAAGTTCAAGTTCAAGGAGCTGGAGGCGCCCCTGCTGCCCCGCGCGCTGGCCGACGTGGACCTGGCCCTGATCAACACCAACTACGCCATCGAGGCCAAGCTCAACCCCACCCAGGATGCGCTGTTCATCGAAGGCGCCGACTCGCCCTACACCAACATCGTGGCCGCGCGCGCCGACCGTGCGGGCGACCCGACGATTGCCAAGCTGGTGAATGCGCTGCACACGCCCGAGGTGAAGAAGTTCATCCAGGACAAATACAAGGGTGCCGTCGTCCCTGCGTTCTGACCGCGCACACCGCGTTTTCTCGCACCTGCTGAATGAAAAAGCGCTGCCTTCGGGCAGCGTTTTTTTGTGCCTAGCCCTTCCCGGCCCGGGAGAAATTGTCAGCATTGGTAACGCATGGCTGCTATGCTTGCCGAATTCATCGCCTCCGGGCCCTTGAAGGAGTCTTTCAACATGCTGTCCCCCACCGCCCAGCGTTCCCCATCTGCCACCGCCAACGCTGCGGAATACCTCACCTTTCGCCTGGGCCAGGAGGAGTACGGCATCGACATCCTGCGCGTGCAGGAAATCCGCTCCTACGAGCAGCCCACCCGCATGGCGCACGCGCCGGAGTTCATCAAGGGTGTGATCGACCTGCGCGGCGTGATCGTGCCCATCGTCGATCTGCGCCTGAAGCTGCGCTGCGAGACGGCCGACTACACCGACTTCACCGTGGTCATCATCCTGAACGTGGGCGGCACGGTGCTGGGCGCCGTGGTGGACGCGGTGGCCGACGTGGTGGCCCTGCCGGCCGAGGCCATCAAGCCCGCGCCGCAGTTCCAGGGCCAGGTGGATGCGTCCTTCGTGCGCGGCATCGCCACCGTGGGCGAGCGCATGCTGATCGTGGTGGACATCGAGTCGCTGCTGAGCGGCTCGGAGATGGGCCTGGTCAAGTCGGCGGCCACCAGCGCCTGAGCGGGCCTGCACCGCACCGAAAAAAAGCCGGGCTGCCCTTGAAGGCAGCCCGGTTTTTTTACATCTTTTCGGCCTCCAGCGCTTATGGGGCAAGCGCTGGCAGCTATTTATTCGATAGCAAAAAAGATCAGCCCGCGGTCTTGCCGTAGTTGGCCACGCCGTCGGTAATCTCCTGGTGCGCGGCCTCCAGGCCTTCCCAGCCCAGCACCTTGACCCACTTGCCCTCTTCCAGGTCCTTGTAGTGTTCGAAGAAGTGGGTGATGGCCTTGAGCTGCATGGGGTTCACGTCGTCGATCCCCTTGATGCCTTCCCAGGCCTTGAGCACCTTGGCCGTGGGCACGGCCAGCACCTTGCCGTCCACGCCGGCCTCGTCTTCCATCTTCAGGATGCCCAGGGCGCGACAGGGCACGACCACGCCCGGCTGCAGCGGGTAGGGGGTCAGCACCAGCACGTCCACCGGGTCGCCGTCGCCCGACAGGGTCTGCGGCACATAGCCGTAGTTGCAGGGGTAGTGCATGGCCACGCTGATGAAACGGTCCACGAACACCGCACCCGACTCCTTGTCCACCTCGTACTTGATGGGGTCGGCTTCGGCGGGGATCTCGATCACCACGTTGAAAGTTTCGGGCAGCTTGGAGCCAGGCTTGACTAGATTCAGCGACATGATGGTTGTGGGGGGATTGGAAAAAGGAAAGCAGGCGGCCTGCAGCGCTGATGGCTGCGGCGGCGCAGGGGCGAATTTTAGGCCCATGCCCTTGCGCCGAACTTGCGCCTGCGGCTGCGGGGCCTTTTGGGGCCGCGCACAGGCGACTGCACGTCGCGGGCGGCTGCCGCACAATGGCCGCCATGCAGCTGCACTACATCGCCAACGCGGGCATCGCCTCCACCTCGGGCCGCACCATTGCCGTGATCGACCCGTCCGACGGCCAGCCCTTCGAGGAGATCCAGCGCGGCACGGCCGAGGACATCGACGCCGCCGTGCACGCCGCGCGCCAGTGTTTCGACAGCGTCTATAGCCGCATGGCCCCGGTCGAGCGCGGCCGCCTGCTGGCACGCCTGTCCGCTCTGGTGGCCGAGCACGCGGACGAACTGGCCGCCCTGGAGCAGCGCGACTGCGGCAAGCCCACGCGGCAGGCGCGCGCCGATGCCCTGGCCCTGGCGCGCTATTTCGAGTTCTACGCCGGCGCCTGCGACAAGCTGCACGGCGAGACCATCCCCTATGCCGACGGCTACAGCGTGCTGACCTGGCGCGAGCCCCACGGCGTCACGGGCCACATCGTGCCGTGGAACTACCCGATGCAGATCTTCGGACGCTGCGTGGGCGCGGCCCTGGCCGCCGGCAATGTCTGCGTGGTCAAACCGGCCGAGGACGCCTGCCTGTCGCTGCTGCGCGTGGCCCAGCTGGCCGCCGAGGCCGGCTTTCCCGCGGGCGCGCTGAACATCGTCACCGGCTACGGCCACGAGGTGGGCGACGCCCTGGCGCGCCACCCGGGCATCCAGCACATCAGCTTCACCGGCAGCCCGCACGTGGGCACGCTGATCCAGCAGGCCGCCGCCGAGCGCCACTGCCCGGTGACGCTGGAGCTCGGCGGCAAAAGCCCGCAGATCGTCTTTGCCGACGCCGACCTGGACGCTGCCGTGCCGTCCATCGTCAACGCCATCATCCAGAACGCGGGCCAAACGTGCTCGGCCGGCTCGCGCGTGCTCATCGACGCGCTGATCTACGAGCCGCTGCTGCAGCGGCTGGGCCGCGCCTTCGAGGCCCTGCGCGTGGGCCCGGCCGCCATGGACTTGGACCTGGGGCCACTCATCCGCCAGAGCCAGCAGCAGCGCGTGTGGGATTTCCTGTCCGACGCGCAGGTCGCCGGCATCCCGCTGGTAGCCCAGGGCACCGTGGTGGACGAGGCGCCCGACACGGGCTTCTACCAGGCCCCCGCCCTGCTGCGCGACGTGCCGCCCGGCCATCGGCTGGCGCAGGAAGAAGTCTTCGGCCCGGTGCTGGTCGCCATGCCTTTCGAAGGCGAAGACCATGCCGTCCAGCTGGCCAACGGCACGCCCTACGGCCTGGTGGCCGGCGTGTGGACACGCGACGGCGCGCGCCAGCTGCGCATGGCCCGGCGCGTGGCCGCAGGCCAGGTGTTCATCAACAACTACGGCGCGGCCGGCGGAGTGGAGCTGCCCTTTGGCGGCGTGAAATCCAGCGGCCATGGGCGCGAGAAGGGCTTCGAGGCGCTGTACGGCTTCACCACGCTGAAGACCGTGGCCATCCGCCACGGCTGAGCGCCGCCCGTCCGTCTCTTTTGTGCCGGTGCCCGCGCACCGGCTGCCCTGGCGCCCTTCCATGCCCCTGTCCGCCCCCGCTCCCCGCACCGCCCGCCACGTCCGCCGCGTCACCTACCAGGGTTTCGAGCGCGAGGACGGCCTGTGGGACATCGAAGGCGAGCTGCACGACAGCAAGACGCACGCGCTGCCCAGCCTGTTCGTCCCTGGCGGAATGCGCCCGCCGGGCGACCCCATCCACCACATGCGTCTGCGCGTGACGGTGGACCGACAGCTGGTGGTGCAGGCCATCGAGTCGAGCATGGAAGCCCACCCGCTGTCCGGCTGCAAGGCCGCGCAGCAGGCCCTGCAGACCATGGTGGGCTGCAGCATGGCGCGCGGCTGGCGCCAGGCCATCCAGACGCACCTGGGCGGCGTGGCCGGCTGCACGCACCTGCGCGAGCTGCTGTTCAACCTGGCTACCGCGGCCTTCCAGTCGGTGCACGAGGCGTTTCAGGGCGCTGGCGACGGGCCGCCGCGCCACCTGGGCCAGTGCACGGGCTGGGATTTCGCGGGCGAGGGAGTGCGGATGCATTACCCGCAGTTTCATACCCTCACCTCAAACGCTATCGAAAAGTGAGCTACCAGCGCTTGCTGGGCAAGCGCTGAAGGGTGTTTTGGCCAAATAGGAAAGACCCGCCCCGCCTGCCCAGTCCGATCGGCGGACGGGTTCCAGTCCGCTCAGCCCAGCACGTCCCTGAGCGCGGCTTCGTACAGGCCGGTGAGGTTGTCCATGACTTCCAGCAGGCGCTCGCTGGTGGTGGCCACCTCTTCCTGCCCCCGTGCGTCGGGCTGGCGCTTGAGGGCAGCCTCGAAGAACAGCCACTGCGCCTGGCCCAGCTCCAGCGCCGAGCGGATGGCCGGCGTGCTGATCGGCGCGGCGCCCAGCTGGCCCAGCGCGCTCTGGAATTCGCTGGCGTCCTGCGCCATCTGCGCCCGCGCGCCGCTGCCCGCCAGGCCGGCCGCCATCAGGCCGTAGTCGCGGGCCAGGCGCTGCGACAGCATGCGCTGGCGCCCGGCCACGTTGACCAGCTTGGCCGAAGGCGCCTGGGCCAGCTGCTCCAGCGATTGCGTGGCCTTGTCCGCCGCGGCCAGCAGCACGTCCGACTGGCGGCAGGCGGCCAGGTAGGTATCTCTGGCTGGCGCCTGCGCCAGCAGCGCGTCGAGCTGGCCGGCGGCCTTGCGCACCTCGCCCAGCAGGCGCGCAACCTCGGGCGGCCAGCCCTGTTCGTCCAGATCCACCAGACCGGCGCGGATCTGCTTGCGCGCCGCCTCCAGCACGTCGCGCGAGCGCAGGGGCGAGACCTGCAGGTACAGCAGCCCATAGGCCTTGGCCGCCCGCTGCGACAGCGCCCGGTAGCGCGCCGTGCGGTTGATGGCCGTGGCAATGGCCACGCGCGCCTGCGCCGACAGCGGCAGGGTCTGCGCCAGCAGCAGGCCGGCGGCAGCACGCAGCACCGTGCGGCGGTCAGCGGTCAGGGCGCAGGGCCGGGAAAACGGGAAGAGGGAGCGGGACAAGGACATCGGCCGATTGTCCGGGCGCGGGGCGGCACCCCTTCTTGACCTGCCTCAAATGCAGGTGCAGCACCGCGGCGCCGCCCTTGCTTGACGCGGATCAATCGGCAAAGCCGCACGGGCCGCCCTGGCGGGAGCGATGCGGCACAATTTGCCCATGGCTGAACGTGTCATCCCCATCGTGGACCAGCGCGCGGCAGTGCTCGCACCCGACTCGCTGGCCCTGGCCGGCCTGCCTGCGGCCAGCGGCACGCTGCTGGACACGCGTGGCCGGCCGCTGCGCGACCTGCGCATCAGCGTCACCGACCGGTGCAACTTCCGCTGCAGCTACTGCATGCCCAAGGAAGTGTTCGACAAGCACTACCGCTACCTGCCGCACGGCGATCTGCTGAGCTTCGAGGAGATCACGCGCCTGGCGCGGCTGTTCCTGGCCCACGGCGTGCGCAAGATCCGCCTGACGGGCGGCGAGCCGCTGCTGCGCAAGGACCTGGAGCGGCTGGTGGCGCAGCTGTCGGCTTTGCGCACGGTGGAGGGCCGCGCTCCCGACCTGACGCTGACCACCAACGGCTCGCTGCTGGCGCGCAAGGCCCGGGCACTGAAGGACGCCGGCCTGTCGCGCGTCACCGTCAGCCTGGACAGCCTGCAGGACGAGGTGTTTCGCCGCATGAACGACATGGACTTCCCCGTGGGGGAAGTGCTGGCCGGCATCGAGGCGGCCCGCGCGGCGGGCCTCGCGCACATCAAGGTCAACATGGTGGTCAAGCGTGGCACCAACGACCACGAGATCCTTCCCATGGCGCGGCACTTCCGCGGCACGGGCATCACCCTGCGCTTCATTGAATACATGGACGTGGGCGCCACCAACGGCTGGCGCATGGACGAGGTGCTGCCCTCGGCGCAAGTGATCGAGCGCCTGCAGGCCGAGCTGCCGCTGGTGCCGCTGGCCGCCACCTCGCCTGGCGAGACGGCCCGGCGCTGGGGCTATGCCGGCCCCGATGGCCGCCATGACCCCGCCCTGGGCGAGGTGGGCGTCATCAGCAGCGTCACCCAGGCATTTTGCGGCGACTGCAACCGCGCCCGCCTGTCCATGGAAGGGCGGCTGTACCTGTGCCTGTTCGCCACCCAGGGCTGGGACCTGCGCAGCCTGCTGCGCGGCGGCGCCGGCGACGCGCAGGTCGAGGCCGCCCTCGCCGGCATCTGGGGCCAGCGCAGCGACCGCTATTCCGAGCTGCGCGCCAGCCTGCCCGCCGACACCGGCGGGGCCGCGCGCCGCATCGAGATGAGCTATATCGGCGGCTGATGCAGCCGGCCGTTGCCCACGACATCACCGCCCTGGTCTTGGCCGGCGGCCGCGGCACGCGCATGGGCGGTGCCGACAAGGGCCTGCAGCCCTTTCGCGGCCAGCCCCTGGCGCTACACGCTGCGCGCCGCGTGCAGCCACAGGTAGCGGGCGTGATGCTGAATGCCAACCGGCACCTGGACATTTACGGCAACTGGGGCCTGCCGGTATGGCCCGACGACGCCCAGGGCGCGTTTGCCGGCCCCCTGGCCGGCTTTGCCACCGGGCTGGCGCACTGCCCCACGCCGTGGCTGCTCGCCTTGCCGTGCGATACACCGCTGTTTCCTGCCGACCTGGCTGCGCGCCTGGCCGCCGCCGCGCATGAGGCCCGCGCGCCCATCGCCATGGCCGCCGCACCCGAAGCCCCGGACGGCGGCGGCCCGCCGCAGCTGCGCACCCACGCCGTGTTCTGCCTGATGCACGTGTCGCTGCGGGCCGATCTGCAGGCCTTTGTGCAATCCGGCGGGCGGCGCGTGCAGCAGTGGAGCGCCCGCCACGGCTGCGCCATCGCGGCCTTCGACCGGCCGGGCGATGCGCCCCAGGCGTTTGCCAACGCCAACACGCTGGAGCAGCTGCAGGCGCTGGAAAGTCTGGCGCCTGGCTGACGGGGCGCGCGCCGCGTGGCCGATAAGGTCGGCCCAGACCCCTTCAAAACCCACAAGGATCACCATGCCCTACACGCCCACCCACCTGCAGACACCACCGAGCCGCGAAGACGTGGACCAGCGCAAGGGCCTGGCCGTGCTGGAGTTCGGCACGCCCTGGTGCGGCCACTGCCAGCGCGCCCAGCCCCTGGTCGAGCAGCTGCTGAACGGCCAGCCCCAGGTCGAGCACATCAAGGTGGAGGACGGCCCGGGCCGCCCGCTGGGTCGCAGCTACCGCGTGAAGCTGTGGCCCACGCTGGTCTTTTTGAAGGACGGCCAGGAAGTCGCCCGCGTCGTGCGCCCCGAAACGGCGCAAGCGCTGGACGACGCCCTGGCCCAGCTCACCGCGGCTTAAGCCGCCAGCACCTGATCCACGCCCCGGTTGGCCAGCGCGTCGGCGCGCTCGTTGCCGGGGTCGCCCGCGTGGCCGCGCACCCAGTGCCAGTCGATGGCATGGCCGGCGTCGTGGGCCAGGCCATCCAGCTGGCGCCACAGCTCGGCGTTCTTCACCGGCTGCCCGGCGGCAGTGCGCCAGCCCTTTTTCTTCCAGCCATGGATCCAGGACGTGATGCCCTGGCGCACGTACTGGCTGTCCAGGTACAGCTGCACCCGGCAGGGCCGCTTGAGCGCCATCAGCGCCTGGATGACGGCCATCAGCTCCATGCGGTTGTTGGTAGTGTCCAGCTCGCCGCCAAACAGCTCCTTTTCCAGCGCGCCCGCGCGCAGCACCACGCCCCAGCCGCCGGGGCCAGGGTTGCCTTTGCAGGCGCCATCGGTATAGATCACCACCTCGGTCAAGAAACACTCCGTCAATCAATCAATCAATCACAGGAAGAAACATGGATGCCCTGCTGCTGGGCCACCTGCGCCTGCGCGGCCAGCGGCGCGCCAGCCGTGCGCCAGCCGGGCTCCAGCAGCCGCACGCCGCGCACGCGCTTGACGGCCACAGTGACGTAGCCAGCGCCCAGCACGGGCCACCAGCGCGCGCCCAGGCCATCCATCCATTCGTAGCGCTGCAGCCACCGTTCGCTGGCCACGGCGGGGCGAAAGCAGCCAAAGCTCACGCTCTCCAGCTCAAAGTCCAGCAGCTCCAGCCAGTCGCGCAGCCGGCCCGGGGCGATGAACTCGCCCACGTCCGGCAGGAACAGGCGCCCGCCCGCGCCCAGGCGCTGGTACAGACGCGCGCGCTTTTGGTTGAAGCCCCACAGGCTCCAGGGGTTCAGCCCGCCGATGACCACGCGACCCTCGGGCACCAGCACGCGCTGCACCTCGCGCAGGGCGGCGTGCGGGTCCACGCTGAGCTCCAGGGTATGGGGCATGAGCACCAGGTCCAGGCTGGCCTCGGCAAAGGGCAGCATCACCGGCTCGGCCAGCAGTGCGGCCGGTGTGCCGGCCGGGCTGCCTTCCTGCCCGCCCAGCGCCAGCCAGCGATGCGGCATGCGGTTGGCGCGCAGTCCGTCCACGCCAGGCAGGCCCAGCTGCAGGGCGTGGAATCCGAAGAGATCGGCCACCAGTTCGTCATAGCGCGCCTGCTCCCAGGCCAGCAGGTGCTGGCCGGCAGGGGTATCGAACCAGTGATGCAAACCTATAATTTCGTCGCTCATGAAGTTGCTGCCGCTGCCCGCCTTTGCCGACAACTACATCTGGATGCTGCAAAGCGCCCGGAGCGCCGTCGTGGTGGATCCCGGAGATGCCGCGCCGGTGCTGCAGGCCCTGCGCAGCACCGGTCTGCCGCTGGAGGCGATTTTAGTCACCCACCACCACGGCGATCACACCGGCGGCGTGGCCGAGCTGCGCCAGGCTACGGGGGCCGCCGTTTATGGCCCGGCCACAGAAAGCATCCCTTTGCCGGCCACTCGCGTGCGCGGCGGCGACACCCTCGCCGTACTGGGCCTGCGCTTTGCCGTGATCGACGTGCCGGGCCACACGGCCGGCCACATTGCCTACTACTGCGAAGACGCGCCCGGCGGGCCGCTGCTATTGTGTGGCGACACGCTGTTTTCTGGCGGCTGCGGCCGCCTGTTCGAGGGCACGCCGGCGCAAATGCTGGCCTCGCTGGAGCGCCTGGGCGGCTTGCCAGACGACACCCGCGTTTGCTGCGCGCACGAGTACACCCTGTCCAACCTGCAATTTGCCCAGGCGGTGGAACCTTCCAGCGCCGCCGTGCTCCAGCACATCCTGCACTGCCGCAGCCTGCGCGAGCGGGGCCAGCCCACCCTGCCCTCGCAGCTGGCGCTGGAGCGGCAGATCAATCCTTTCCTGCGCACCCACGTGCCGGCCGTGGCCGAGGCTGCCCGGGGTTTCGACCCCGGCGTGGACCCCGCGTCGCCCGTGTCCGTCTTCGCGGCGCTGCGCCAATGGAAGAACGAGTTCCGATGAGATTCCTGCACCTGTTGATGCTTGCCAGCCTGTTGTGGCTGGCGGGCTGCGCCACCACCGGCACCCCCGGCGAAACCACCGCCCCCACCGAGTCGGCCCACACCCCGCTCTATCCGTCGGGCCCGCTGCGCCCGATCATGACGGGCGCGACCGGTTCCCTGGCCGTCGCGGGCATCGACGCCCCGGCCGACCTGTGGGACCGCATCCGCCGCGGCTTTGCCATGCCCGACCTGCAGGGCGAGCAGGTATCGGAGCGCGAGCAGTGGTACGCCAGCCGCCCCGACTACATGCAGCGCATGACCGAGCGCTCGCGCAAGTACCTGTTTCACATCGTCGAGGAGCTGGAGCGCCGCGGCATGCCGACCGAGCTGGCGCTGCTGCCCTACATCGAGAGCGCCTTCAACCCGCAGGCCGTCTCCAGTGCCAAGGCCGCCGGCATGTGGCAGTTCATGCCAGCCACCGGCACCTATTTCGATCTGAAGCAAAACGCCTTCCGCGACGACCGGCGCGACGTGCTGGCCTCCACCCGCGCGGCGCTGGACTACCTGCAAAAGCTCTACGGCATGTTTGGCGACTGGCACCTGGCCCTGGCCGCCTACAACTGGGGCGAAGGCAGCGTGGCGCGCGCCATCGCCAAGAACGAAAAGCTGGGCCTGGGCACCACCTACCCCGAGCTGAACATGCCGGCCGAGACGCGCATGTATGTGCCCAAGCTGCAGGCGGTGAAGAACATCGTGGCCGACCCGGACCGTTTCGGCGCCGAGCTGCCGCTGATCGACAACCACCCCTACTTCCAGAGCGTGGAGATCACCCGCGACATCGACGTGGCGCTGGTGGCCAGCCTGGCCGGCATCCGCGAGGAGGACTTCCGCGCCCTCAACCCCTCGCTGCACAAGCCCGTGATCCTGGCCGCCGGCATGCCGCAGATCCTGCTGCCCTGGGACAACGCGCAGGTCTTCCGGCGCAACCTGCAGGCGCACAGCGAAGGCCAGTACGCCAGCTGGACGGTCTGGTCCGTGCCCACCAACATGAGCGTGACCGCCGCCGCGCAGCACGCCGGCATGAGCGAGGCCGACCTGCGCCAGGTCAACGGCATTCCGCCGCGCATGCTGATCAAGGCCGGCTCGGCCCTCATGGTGCCGCGGGCTGCCACCACGCGCCAGGATGTGTCCAGCCACCTGGCGGACAACGGCCAGATCGCCTTCACGCCCGAGATCGTCACGCGCCGCACCACCGTGCGCGCGGGCAAGCGCGGCGAGACGGTGGCGGCCATCGCCCAGCGCTACAAGGTGAGCGCCGCCGACGTGGCCGACTGGAACGATGTGAAGACCGGCAGCCGCTTCAAGGGCGGCGAATCCGTGGTCATGTACCTGCCCGTGCGCCTGGCGTCCACCTCGCTGGCGCGCACCAGTCCGCGGCAGCCGGTGGCGCCGGCCGCCAAGGTGGCCTCCAAGGCCGCCAAGGGCCCGGCCGTGAAAACGGCAACGGCCGCCGCCCGCCCGGCCGGCAAGACGCGCGTGCAGCCGCGCCACCGCTAACGCGCCTGGTCCAGCCCTCAGGCTGCGCCGCGGACGCGGCCACCCCCCTGCGCCGTCACAGGCGCAGGGTGTGCATTCCCAGCAGGCCCAGCACACCGATCACGATCAGGTACATCGCCACGATGACGTTCAGCAGGCGCGGCATGATCAGGATCAGGATGCCGGCGATGAGCGACACCAAAGGGCCGATGCTCAGGTTGAGGGTCATGGAAGAGGCTCCTTCATGGGGGTGGACGCCACACGCGGCGCAGGTGGCCACTGTAGCCGCGCCGCGCACCACCGCCGCTACACCTGTTCGAGCTTTTCGCGGGCGCGCCGCGCCCAGCTGTCGCTGAAGGTCTTCTCCAGCAACACGCGCGTTGGCGCCGTGGCCTGCGGCTGCATGCGCTCCACGGCCCGCAGCGCCGTGGCCGGCCCGTCGGCCGGCATGAGCCCGTCCGGCGAGAGCGTGTCGCGCACTTTCTCGAAGGCTGTCAGGTAGGCGCTGCGGTCGCCCAGCAGCCAGGCCTTGGGCACCAGGCGGGCCAGGTCGGCCGGGCTGGCCGTCTGCAGCCAGCGCAGCGCGCGCACCATGGAGTTGGCCAGCGCCTGGGCCTGACCGGGGCGGCGCTGGGCAAAGCCCTGCGGCGCAAACAGGCAGCCACCGGGCATGGTGCCGCCGTACAGCTGGGCCGAGCTGGTGAGCGAGCGCGTGTCCGCCAGCACGCGCACTCTGGCACGCTGCTCCAGCAAGGTGAGCACCGGGTCGGCATGGCACAGGGCATGCACGCGCGACAGGCGCAGCGCCTCCACCGCCCCGGCGCCGCTGCCCACGGCCACGAACTGCACCTTCTCGGTCGCCACACCGGCGCCCTGCAGCCACAGGCTGGCCAGGTAGTGCGTGGACGAGCCCGGCGCCGTGACACCCACGCGCAGGTCGCGCACGCGGGCCAGCTGGCTGCCCGAGCCCAGGCGTGCCTGCGCCATCAGGGCCAGCTGCGGCGAGCGTGCCAGCAGCACCAGGCTGCGCCAGTCATTGCCCTGCAGCTGCCCGCGCACCACGTGCTCGTAGCCGCCGCAGCACACGTCTGCGCCACCCACCATGAGGGTGCGCACCGCCTGCGCACCTGCGGAGTGGTCCACGATCTGCACGGCCAGCCCTTCCGCCTGAAAGTAGCCCAGCGCCTGCGCCACCAGCAGCGGCAGGTGGTACAGCGTGCCCTGCGCGCCGACGGCGATGCGCAGCGGGACCTGGGGCTCCAAAGGAACGGCAGACACGGTGGCGGGCAGCGCGGCCAGCGCGCCCAGGCGGGACCAATGGCGCAGCCATTGGCGACGGGAAAGATCGAGGGCAGACATGCAAGGGGGTTTTTGAACAGGCCGCAGCACGGGATGCTGCAGTGCAGCAATGGTGCCCCAGCCCTGCTGCGCGGCCTCTTCGGGACAACCCTTGCGCAAACTACGTATCGGCCAGCAGCTGCAGCGTGGCAGTGTCGGGCCGGCCGCCAAAAAACACCTGCAGCGCCTGCGCGAACTCGCCGTGCTGCGGCGCCACTGCGGCAAACAGCGTGAGGCACGAACGCAGCTTCATCGCGTCCACCTCGCCCAGCATTTGCTGCGCCGTGCGCTCGGGGTGGGCCAGCAGGGCCTGCACGCACTGCACCAGCCGCGGGCCGAGCAGCGGGTGCGCGGCGTAGGCCGCCGCCTCGGCGCGGCCCGCCAGGCCGTAGAACTGCGCCGTGCTGCTGCGCCCCAGGCCGCGCAGCTGCGGCAGCACGTACCAGATCCAGTGCGTGCGCTTGTGGCCGGCGCGCAGCTCGGCCAGCGCCTGGACGTAGTCGCGCGCCTGCGCCTGCACGAAGCGCGCGAGCGACGCGTCATTGTGCGCATTAGTAAAGTTCATGGTCAAAATGGCCTCCATCCCTTGCCAGTCAAGCGCTGGCAGCTATCAAAATGAGAGTCAACGCGTCGCCGCCGGCCGCTCGCCCGGCACCAGCCTCGCAGCCTCGCGCTGGCCCACGTCCTTCAGGTGCGCCCACACGGCCTGCGTGCGCGCCAGGTGCTTGGACTCGGCCGGCATGCTCATCCAGAAGGTGCGCACGAAGCGCGCCTCGGCCGGCAGCACGCGCGCCAGGGTCGGGTCGCGGTCGGCCAAAAAGGCCGGCAGCACGGCCAGGCCCGCGCCGGCGCGCACCGCTTCGTACTGCGCAGTGACGCTGGTGCTGCGCAGGGCAAAGCGCTCGGGTGGCCACAGCTGGTCGATGAACTGCAGCTCCTTGCTGAACAGCAGGTCGTCCACGTAGCTGACGAAGTCGTGGTGGCGCAGGTCTTCGCGCCGCGCCACCAGCGGGCGGCGCGCCAGGTATTCGCGCTGGCCATACAGGTGCAGCGTGTAGTCGGCCAGTTTGGTGACCAGCACGGAGCCGCGTTTGGGCCGCTCCAGCGAGATGACGATGTCCGCCTCGCGCCGCGACAGGTGCAGCATGCGCGGCACGGCCAGCAGGTCGATGGACAGGTGCGGGTGCTGGCGCGTCAGGCGCGCCAGGTGCGGTGCCAGGATCAGCGTGCCGAAGCCTTCCGTCACGCCCACGCGCACCAGCCCGGCCGGGCCGCTGGCGCCGGCGTTGGCGGGCGATGCGCGCTCCACGCCCAGCACGGCGGCTTCCATCGCCTCCACCGCGGGCAGTAGCGCGCGGCCGGCTTCGGTCAGCCGGTGGCCCGCCGCATCGCGTGCGAACAGGGGCGCGCCCATCTGCTTTTCCAGCGCCTGGATGCGCCGGGCCACGGTCGTGTGCTCGACGCCCGCACGGCGCGCGGCCGCAGCCAGCGTGCCGGTGCGGGCCAGCTCCAGAAAATAGCGCAGGTTGTCCCAATCCATGGCGCCTCCAGCCGGTTGTGCAAATTTGCAAAGCCAAGGTGCACGATTATCTATTGCCCCTGTAATTTTGCACGCCTACCATAGGCACCGTTTCATTCCACCCTATCCGAGGAGACAAGCGCCATGGATGCATCCACCACCCAGTCCGTACAAGCCCCCACCGTCAAGCTGCTGATCAACGGCAAGCTGGTCGAGTCCAAGACCACCCAGTGGCGCAACGTGGTCAACCCGGCCACGCAGGAAGTGCTGGCCCGCGTGCCCTTTGCCACGCCTGAAGAAGTGAACGAGGCCGTTGCGAACGCCAAGGAAGCCTTCAAGACCTGGCGCAAGACGCCCATCGGCACCCGCTCGCGCATCTTCTTGAAGCTGCAGCAGCTGATCCGCGAGAACATGAAGGACCTGGCCGCCCTGCTGACGGCAGAGCAGGGCAAGACGCTGCCTGACGCCGAGGGCGACGTATTCCGCGGCCTGGAGGTGGTGGAGCACGCCGCCGGCATCGGCAACCTGCAGCTGGGCGAGCTGGCCAACAACGTGGCCAACGGTGTCGATACCTACACCGTCATGCAGCCGCTGGGCGTGTGCGCCGGCATCACGCCGTTCAACTTCCCCGCCATGATTCCGCTGTGGATGTTCCCGATGGCGATTGCCACCGGCAACACCTTCGTGCTGAAGCCCTCCGAGCAGGACCCGATGGTCACCATGCGCCTGTGCGAACTGGCGCTGGAAGCCGGCGTGCCGCCCGGCGTGCTGAACGTCATCCACGGCGGCGAAGACGTGGTGAACGCCATCTGCGACCACCCGGACATCAAGGCGATCAGCTTCGTCGGCTCCACCAAGGTCGGCACCCATGTGTACAACCGCGCCAGCCTCGCCGGCAAGCGCGTGCAATGCATGATGGGCGCGAAGAACCACGCGATCATGATGCCGGACGCCAGCAAGGAGCAGTCGCTCAACGCCGTGCTGGGCGCGGCGTTTGGCGCCGCCGGCCAGCGCTGCATGGCCATTTCGGTGCTGGTGCTGGTGGGCGAGGCGCGCAAGTGGGTCCCCGAGATCGTCGAGAAGACCAAGGGCCTGAAAGTGTCCGCCGGCACCACCGCCGGAGCGGACGTGGGCCCCTTGATCTCGTGCCAGGCGCGCGAGCGGGTCGAAAGCCTGATCGAGCGCGGCGTGCAAGAAGGCGCCAAGCTGGAGCTGGACGGCCGCAAGCCCCAGGTGGACGGTTTCGAGAAGGGCAACTTCGTCGGCCCGACGATCTTCTCGGGCGTCAAGCCCGGCATGACCATCTATGACCAGGAAGTCTTCGGCCCGGTGCTGGCCATCGTCGAAGCCGACGACCTGGAGCAGGCCATCGAGTTCATCAACGCCAACCCCAATGGCAACGGCACGGCCATCTTCACGCAGAGCGGCGCCGCGGCGCGCATGTTCCAGGAAGAGATCGACGTCGGCCAGGTCGGCATCAACCTGCCGGTGCCGGTGCCGGTCCCGCTGTTCTCCTTCACGGGCAGCCGCGCGTCCAAGCTGGGCGACCTGGGCCCCTACGGCAAGCAGGTGGTCTTGTTCTACACCCAGACCAAGACGGTGACCGCGCGCTGGTTCGACGACAGCACGCTGCACCATGGCGTGAACACCACGATCAGCCTCAAATAGAGACCAACCCCCTGAGGCGCTGTCGCGCCTTCCCCCTTCCCTGGCGTCGCTGCGCGACTTGGAAGGGGGGCGACGCCAGTGCCGCGGGGCGGCCCTTGCACGGCGTCTGCTGGCCTGGGCGCGCGCCCAGGTTTTGCCGTTAAGCACGAAATCGGCCTCCAGCGCATACTGGATAAGCGCTGGCAGCTATAAAAACATGAGCATCCGAGGAGACATCCGCGCATGAACTTTGACCTGACCGAAGACCAGCGCGCCTTTGCCGATACCGCGCGGCAGTTTGCTGAAGGCCAGCTGGCGCCGCATGCTGCGCACTGGGACGCCGAGGGCATCTTTCCGCGCGAGGCTATTCAAAAGGCGGGCGAACTGGGCTTTTGCGGCCTGTACGCGCCCGAGAACGCCGGCGGCCTGGCCCTGCCCCGGCTGGACGCCACGCTGGTGTTCGAAGAAATGGCCGCCGTGGACCCGAGCACCACGGCCTTCATCACCATCCACAACATGGCCACCTGGATGCTGGGCACCTGGGCTACGGACGAGGTGCGCGCCGAATGGGGTGAGCAGCTGACCAGCGGCCAGAAGCTGGCCAGCTACTGCCTGACCGAGCCCGGCGCCGGCTCGGACGCCGCGTCGCTCAAGACCCGCGCAGAACGGGTCGGCCACGAATACGTCATCAACGGCGCCAAGGCCTTCATCAGCGGCGCGGGCAGCACCGACGTGCTGGTGCTCATGGCCCGCACGGGTGACGCGCAGTCGGGCGCCAGTGGCATCAGCGCCTTTGCCGTGCCGGCCCATCTGCCGGGCATCCAGTACGGCAAGAAAGAAGAAAAAATGGGCTGGAACAGCCAGCCCACGCGCACCATCAGCTTTGACAACGTGCGCATCCCCGCCAGCCACCTGCTGGGCCGCGAGGGCGAAGGCTTCAAGATCGCCATGAAGGGCTTGGACGGCGGGCGCATCAACATCGCCACCTGCTCCGTCGGCGCCGCGCAGGGCGCACTGACGCACGCGCAGCGCTACATGGGCGAGCGCAAACAGTTCGGCAAACCCATCGCGAGCTTTCAGGCACTGCAATTCAAGCTGGCCGACATGGCGACCGAGCTGGTCGCTGCGCGCCAGATGGTGCGCCTGGCCGCCAGCAAACTGGACGCCGGCGCACGCGACGCCAGCACCTACTGCGCCATGGCCAAGCGCTTCGCCACCGACGCGGGCTTCAACGTCGTCAACGACGCGCTGCAGCTGCACGGCGGCTACGGCTACATCCGCGAATACCCGCTGGAGCGCCTGTTGCGCGACGCGCGCGTGCACCAGATCCTGGAGGGCACGAACGAGATCATGCGCGTCATCATCGGCCGGCGCATGCTGGACGGCGACGCGCCCGAGGTGATCCGATGAACGCCCCGGCCCCGCGGGCTGGCGCCCGCACCGCGTAGGCCCGGCCGCGCCGCGCTGACGCTTTCCCAAACGGCACACGACACGCATGGCTGCTGCGCTGCACACCACCGTCCTGGCCGTGCACCGGGACGCCGAGCACCGCTTTTTCAAGCTGCAGGAAGACGCCATCGAGCTCGAAGCCGGCCTGGGCGTGGTGGGCGACGCCCACCATGGCCTCACGGTGCGGCACCGCTCGCGCGCCAAGGCCGACCCGTTCCAGCCCAACCTGCGCCAGGTGCACCTGATCAGCGCATCGCTGTTCGACCACCTGGCTGACCTCGGCTTCGACGTGGGGCCCGGCGAGCTGGGCGAGAACGTCACGCTCGCGAGCGCTCCCGGCCTGACCTGGGACGCGCTGATCGCCCTGCCCGTCGGCACGCAACTGCACTTCGCGCAAGGCGCGGTGGTGGAGCTGACCGGCCTGCGCAACCCGTGCATCCAGCTCGACCGGGACCAAAACGGGCTGATGGCCGCCATGCTGGACAGGGACGCCACCGGGCGCGTGCGGCGCAAGGCCGGCGTGATGGGCGTAGTGCAGGCCGGCGGCGCCATCGCGAGCGGGGACGCAGTGCGCGTGCGCCTGCCCCGCGCGCCGCACCGGCCCATGGGGTGTGTGTAGATGCCGGCCCACCCTTTGCCCGACGGCACGCTGCAACTCATCGACGCCGTGCGCGCCGCGCTGGCCGAGCGCCTGGGCGCGCAGGACATGGTGGACGAGCGCCCGCTGTTCGGCTGCCACGCCTTCATGGTGAACGGCAAGCTGTGCCTGGGCGTGAAGGGCGAGGCGCTGCTGGTGCGCCTGCCGCCCGCGCACCACGCCGCCACCGCCGAGCAACCGGGCGTGCGCGAGCTGGACGCGCGCGGCGGCATGCCGGGCTATTTCTGGATCGACCCCGTCGGCTATGCCACGCAGGCGCAGTGGCGGCATTGGCTGGACGCCACCCTTGCCTTCAACCCGCTGGCCCGCGCAAGCCCGCCGCGCCGGCGTTCACCGCTGCCCAAGCCCGCTACGCCCTCCGCGGAGCCACTGTGATCGGCACGCCCTCCCCAACTTATGGTCTTTTTGGCCTCCAGCGCTTATCCAGCAAGCGCTGGCAGCTCACTATTTCATAGTGACGTCATCGCGATTTTCCACCCCTTTTCTCACCCACCACCTAGGAGACACACCATGCAAATCGCCTTCATCGGACTGGGCCACATGGGCGGCCCGATGGCCGTCAACCTGCACAAGGCCGGCCACCACATTCGTGCTTTCGACCTGAGCCAGGACGCCTGCGACAAGGCGCGCACCGAGGGCCTGACCCTTGCCACCAGCGCCGAGGACGCCGTGCAGGGCGCCGAGGTGGTCGTCTCCATGCTGCCCGCCAGCCAGCATGTGGAGGCGCTGTTCCTGGGCAAGGGTGGCCAGGACGGCCTGCTGCAGCACATCGCCAAAGGCACGCTCGTCATCGACAGCTCGACGATTGCCGCCGCCACCAGCCAGAAGGTGGCCAAGGCCGCCGAGGCTGCCGGCATCGCCTTCATTGATGCGCCCGTCTCCGGCGGAACGGGCGGCGCCATTGCCGGCACGCTGACTTTCATGGTCGGCGGCACTGACGCCGACCTGGAGCGCGCCCGCCCGGTGCTGGAGAAGATGGGCGCCAATATCTTCCACGCCGGCAGCGTGGGCGCGGGCCAGACCGCCAAGATCTGCAACAACATGCTGCTGGGCATTTTGATGATTGGCACCAGCGAGGCGATGGCCCTGGGCGTGGCTAATGGGCTTGACCCGAAGGTGCTGGCTGAAATCATGCGCCGCAGCTCGGGCGGCAACTGGGCGCTGGAGAAATACAACCCGTATCCCGGCGTGCACGAGAACGCGCCGGCGAGCAAGGGTTATGCGGGCGGGTTCGGCACGGACCTGATGCTGAAGGACCTGGGGCTGGCGCAGGAGAACGCGATGGCGATGAAGGCGAGCACGCCGCTGGGCGGGTTGGCGCGGGCGTTGTATGCGGCGCATAGCTTGGGTGGGCACAGCGGGGAGGATTTCTCCAGTGTCATCAAGATGGTGCAGAAGAAGGGGTGAGTTGCTGACGTAGCGGCTTTACCGAAACGCACGGGCGCTGTAGCATGTAGTTACAGCGCCCGTAGTTTTTTTCTATCCGGGAAATTTTAGGTTTGCCTAAGCGGGGCTATGCCGAACCATCCCCTGCAATAGGGCGGCCCGGCGATCTGTTATATGACAAAGACACGTGACCGGAGTGTCGTTTAATCTTAGTTAGCCATTCAGATAAAAACACCAAAGGATCTAAAATTGGAAGAGCTTCTTCAAACTATTGTTGAACAGAACGAGAGCATTTTGGCCGCGCTTGAGCGGATAGCAGACAAATTGGATGTATTAGATGACATAAAGTACAGCATGTCTTCTGTTGAAGACGAGCTGCAATGGCACAAAGACCTATCTGCTACAGCCCAGATAATTAAGGCTGTAGAAAGTGTCTCAGATGCTGTACGCGACCAGTCGTGACCAACTTGAGCCTAGCGTGTCAGTTCAACCACCCAGCGCCTAACTTGGCGTTGCAGTGGATTGCCTTCGGCAACCACTGAACTTCAACGTTAGCCTTTAAGGATCTAATGTGACGCTCGACCAAATCGTTGCACTTATAAGTTTGGTGCTGTCCATATTGTTCTGGTGGAACGCCCGGCAGCAGTCTGCAGCAGCAGATCGCACACTCCAAGAGATCAAATCTCAGATTATTGGCTGGCAAAGCGAGTTGAATAAAACAGCTATAGATATGCTTTCCTCTCGGCCAGAAATGATTGCAATGCGCACTTCACTTGCTGAGGCGGAAAGTACAGCTGAATTCACAGCCAAAATGGCAGATCTCGTAAAAGACCTAGCTAGTTCCGAGTCAACGGAGAAAGCTGCCCTTGTACAAGCACTCCTGGACAACCACGCAAAGATTTTGATTGAGCGTCAACGCATTGGCATGCAGGCCGCCACCGGTCGCAGTCTCTAATCATGCAAGCTAACAATTCGTCCAAGCCGACGCTGCTTCGAAGCGCGGCTTAACTCAAACGATAGGATACTGGAGGCCCAAGTGCTCGACAAAGAAACAATTATAGAAATTTACATTAAAAACAAAAACCACTTCATTGACTCATACATATCTGAAATAAAAGCAAGACATGAAAATTTCAAGAAATTTAATGCGATTGATAAATACAATGAAGCGCTATCACTATGGGAAAATATAAAAGACAATAATGAGTCTGCAAATGAAATTCAAATTATCGCTGCAATTGAAAAAACAAAAAATCTAACTCACATCGATCCAGGCGATTTATTAAAAATCAAAAAAATGCAGAGGCGATAGATAAAATTATCAAAAAATTTAATAACAAAAAATCACAATATTGGATGACCTCAGACGATAAGAGTTTTCCAAAGAATCCAGATAAAAAAACAATTGTGATAATTAACGTATTCTGGTTTTTAGTTGGCCGCCCTGTAAACTTTGATTTAGATATTTATCGCGCCGCATTTTCTAATTTATGGGAAAAATCCATAGAAATATGCAAAGTAAAATGGGACAGCGATGAGCTATACATCGAAATATTGCATATGTCAAAAAATCAATTTGGCGACTTCCTCATGCAGCATAAAGAATTTTTCTCAGAAATATTAACCGCGAGAGAGATATATTTCAATAACCGCTTCAATAGAAGTTAATATAATTAATATTTTGCAAATTATCGTCGATTTAAACATAACAAAATATGATCAGTCAAATCTCACTGCTTATTTTGACCCGTTGGCCTAACTATTCTTCACAACCGACCGCCTACGGCGGCGTCTAAACTCAGGCCATTAGGCCGTCCTTGAAAATTTTAGGCAAATTTGATGAGTCGAGTAAGCCAAGGTGGAACGAAGAAATGGTGCCCTTCATGCCAATCAGTGTAGGTTTTCGCCGCAGTCAATCCTTCATCGCTTGGCGAAAGTTCTGGACAGCGCTGGCATCGTAGAGATCACACCGATATCCAATGGTTCAGGCGTGGGCTCGTCTGTCGAAAATGCGGAGATGAATGGCTTACAGCCGAACTTCCAGAAAGTTTTCTCGACGAATTGGTAGAGCTTCGAGACGCCCTCAAAGAGATCAAGCAGAACGCGGAGACCGATGTCAAAGAGGCAGATAAGGCTTCTGCCACACTCAAGAAGCTCTCAGCGTCTTTGTCTGTCTTGCGCGCGCTAAACACGTACAAAGCGGAGTAGCATCGCCGTTTGCGCACCCAAATTATTCGTCGCAGCCGACCGCCTACAGCATCGGCTGAACTCAGGCCGCTAGTTGGCGCATAGAGGTTACCGAATCTTCGAAAAGAATAAAAGAGACAAAATGGCGTGTATAGGTTCCCGCGCACTTGATGAGTGGCAGGGCTACTCTGTCGCATGTGGCGGCATCAGCTCACGCTGATTAGCTAGCTATTTATACGTGCGAAAGCTGAAGGGGCATTAATCAATGCGCTGATGTTTACCTTCATTGCAGAAGACTTGGCTTGATGCGCGTGTAGAGCAGATCCAGCATGCCCGGCACTATCACTTTGGAGGCTGAAGTCACCAACGTTTCACCACGCGGCCTGTGGCTGCTGTTGGGGGACGAGGAACTTCATGTGCCGTTTTCCGAATTCCCGTGGTTTGCGCAGGCCACGATCGAGCAGATCGCGGATGTTCGGCGCCCCACGCCGAACCATTTGCACTGGCCGCAGCTCGACATTGACCTATCCGTCGAATCCATCCGCGATCCTCGCGCTTTTCCTCTGCTGTCGAAGCAGTCCTGACCAGTCCCGAACGGCACCGCTCACACGCTGAACTGCAGTCGCGCCAGCTTCGCATACACGCCCCCCTGCGCCACCAGCTCCGCGTGACGCCCCATCTCCACCACCCTTCCTTGCTCCAGCACCACGATCCGATCCGCGTGCTGCACCGTCGCCAGCCGGTGCGCGATGACCAGCGTGATGCGGCTGCCCGCCCGCTGCGCCAGCGCGGCGTCCAGCGCCTGCTGCACGGCCCGCTCGCTGTGCGCATCCAGTGCGCTGGTAGCTTCGTCCAGCAGCAGCACCGGTGCATGCTTGAGCAGCGCCCGCGCGATGGCGATGCGCTGGCGCTGACCGCCCGACAGGCGCACGCCGCGCTCGCCCAAGAAGGTGTCGTAGCCGTCGGGCAGCGCCTCGATGAAGTCGTGCGCGAAGGCGGCGCGCGCGGCGGCGATGACTTCCTCGCGGCTGGCGTCGGGCCGGGCGTAGCGGATGTTGTCCAGCGCGCTGCTGGAAAAAATCACCGCGTCCTGCGGCACGGTGGCGATGCGCTCGCGCAGCGCGTGCAGGTTCCACTGGCGGACGTCCTGCCCGCCCAGCACGATGCGCCCCGCGCCCACGTCGTAAAACCGCTGCAGCAGCTGGAACACGGTGGACTTGCCCGCGCCGCTGGCGCCGACCAGCGCCACGGTCTCGCCGGGCGCCACGCGCAGGGTGAAGTCGCTCAACGCGGGCCGCTCCGGACGCGACGGGTAGTGGAACGTCACGCCTTCGAAGGCCAGCGCCAGCGGCGCGTCTGACGCAGAGCCCAACGGTAGCGCCGCGCCGTGGGCGCCTTCGGGCGAGCGGATGTCCGGCTCGGTGGCCAGCAGCTCCATCAGCCGCTCCATGGCACCGGCCGCGCGCAGCAGGTCGCCGTACACCTCGCCCAGCACGGCCACGGCGCCGGCCAGGAAGAGCGCGTAGACGATCGTCTGCCCCAGGCTGCCGGCGCTCATCTGCCCGGCCAGCACGGCCTCGGCGCCGCGGTACAGGCCCCACAGCAGCAGCGCGGCGTTGGCGATGATGATGAAGGCAACCAGCAGCGCCCGCGCGCCGCTGCGGCGCACGGCGATGCGAAAGGCGGTCTCGGCCGCCGTGGCAAAGCGCGCGGCCTCACGGCCCTCGGCCGTGAAGCCCTGCACCACCGGCACGGCCGCCAGCACCTCGGCGGCGATGGCGCTAGCGTCGGCCACGCGGTCCTGGCTGGCGCGCGACAGGCGCCGCACGCTGCGCCCGATCCACAGCGTGGGCAGCACGACGACCAGCACGGCGGCCAGCGCCACCAGCATGACCATCGGGTTGGTCCACACCAGCATCGCCAGCGCGCCCAGGCCCAGCACCGCGTTGCGCAGGCCCATCGAGAACGACGAGCCGATCACCGTTTGCAACAGCGCGGCGTCGGCCGTCAGGCGTGACAGCACCTCGCCGCTCTGCGTGGTTTCAAAAAACGCCGGGCTTTGCCGCAGCACCTGCGCGTACACGCGGCTGCGCAGGTCGGCGGTGACGCGCTCGCCCAGCCAGCTCATGGCGTAGTAGCGCCCGGCCGAGAACACGCCCACGGCCACCGCCACGCCGAACAGCAGCGCGAAGTGCACGCGCAGGGCGCCCGCGTCACCGCCACCGGGCAGGCCCTGGTCGATCAGCTGGCGCAGCGCCATCGGGAAGGCCAGCGTGGCCGCGGCGGCCAGCAGCAGCAGGGCCAGGGCGGCGGCGATGGGCCAACGGTAGGGGCGCAGAAAGGGCAGCAGCGCACGCAGGGCGCGCGGCTGGCCGCGCTGGGGGCGGGTAGCGGGTTCCATTTTTACTTTCGGGCGTGGGCGGGTCGTTTGCTGAAAAGGGCGCAACGCCCATTCTCTGCCGCCATGCGCCAACACCGCTCTGCAGGACAGGCCCTTGCCGCGATTGTCCGCAGCGTGCTGCTTCAGCGGCCCAGGCAGCCCGCCGCGCTGGCGTGCAGGCAGATGGCGGCGGCGGCGGCCACGTTCAGCGACTCCTCGCCGCCCGGCTGGGCGATGCGGATGTGCTGGCTGGCGCGCTGCTCCAGCAGGGGCGACACGCCCTGCCCTTCGTGCCCCATCACCCAGGCGCAGGGCCAGGGCAGCGCGGCGCGGTGCAGCAAGTCGCCCTGGTGCGAACTGGTGACCAAGAGCGGCGCCTGCAGCGCATCCAGCAGCGCCTGCACCTCCAGCCCTTCGACCAGCTGCAGCGCGAAGTGCGCACCCATGCCGGCGCGCAGCACCTTGGGCGACCACAGCGCGGCCGTGCCCTTGATGGCGGCGATCTGCGTGAAGCCGAAGGCCGCCGCGCAGCGCAGGATGGAGCCGACGTTGCCGGCGTCCTGCAGCCGGTCCAGCACCACGGTGGGGGCGTGCGGCTGCAGCTGGGCGGGCTCGCTCCAGTCCAGCACAAAGCCCATGCCGGCGGGGGATTCGAGCGCGCTGATGCTGGCCCACAACGCGTCCAGCAACACTATGCTTTTGATAGCTGCTTGCGCATACTGGGCGGGCGCTAGAGGCCAAAAAGACTCTGAAAACACGGCCACAGCCGGCTGTCGGCCGCGCGCCAGCGCAGCGCCGCACAGGTGGTCGCCCTCGACCCACACGCGGCCCTGGCGGCGGTAGGCGGTCGTGCCCTGGGCCAGGCGGCGCAGGTCTTTCACGAAGGCGTTATCGGCGGACTGGATGAAGGTGGGTGCGTGGGCGGCGGTCATGCGGCAATGGTGGACTTGGCCGCCAGCGCGCGGGCGACGGGGGCGAACGAGCGGCGGTGCTGCGGGCAGGCGCCGTGCTCGGCCAGCGCAGCCAGGTGGCGGGCGGTGCCGTAGCCCTTGTGTTCGGCAAAGCCGTAGTGCGGCCAGTCGGCGTGCAGCTGCTGGCACCAGCGGTCGCGCGTGACCTTGGCCAGGATGGAGGCGGCCGAGATGGCCTGCACCAGCGCATCGCCCTGCACGACGGCCTCCGCCGGCACGCTCAGCACGGGCAGGCGGTTGCCGTCCACCAGCACGCGGGCGGGTTTCAGGCGCAGGCCCTGCACGGCGCGGGCCATGGCCAGCAGGGTGGCCTGCAAGATGTTGTGTTCATCGATCTCTTGCACGCTGGCCTGGGCGACGCTGACGCACAGCGCGTGGGCGCAGATCTCGTCGTACAGGCGCTCACGCCGGGTAGCGGTCAGGGCCTTGGAATCGGCCAGGCCGGCGATGGGCCGGGCGTCGTCCAGGATGACGGCGGCGGCCACCACGGGCCCGGCCAGCGGGCCGCGGCCAGCCTCGTCCACGCCGGCCATGAGGCCGGGCGCGTGCCAGTTCAGCGTGGCTTGCATGTTGTCAGGCCTGCAAAAGCGTCTGGATGGCATGGGCGGCAAGGCGCGGAGTGTCGCGCAGCAGGCTTTCGTGCAGCGCGGTGAAGCGCTGCTGCAGCGCGGCGATGCGCGCGGGCTGGTGGCGATAGGCGTCCAGCCAGTCGGTGACGGCCGCCGCCAGGGCCTGGGGGCTGGCCGCGTCCTGCAGCAGCTCGGGCACGACGAAGTCGCGGCACAGGATGTTGGGCAGGCCGACCCAGGGCTGCAGCTGCTTCGCGCGCATCAGGCGCCAGCTGATCGGGTGCATGTGGTAGCCGATGACCATGGGGCGCTTGAACAGCGCCGCCTCCAGCGTGGCGGTGCCGCTGGCAATCAGCGTCGCGTCGCAGGCGGCCAGCACGGCGTGGGACTGGCCGGTGACGATGGTCAGGGCGTCTGCCAGGCCGCATTCGGCAGCGATGCGGCGGATGCGGTCCTGCAGCGCGGGCACCGCCGGCACTATCAGTGTGATAGCTGGCCGCGCTTGCTTGACGAGCGCTGCCGCCTGAAAGAAGGGTTTGGCGATGTAAGCCACCTCGGCCGAGCGGCTGCCGGGCAGGATGGCCAGCACCTCGCCCTGTTCGTCCAGGCCCAGCGCGCGCCGCGCGGCGAGCCGGTCAGGCTGCAGCGGGATGACGCGGGCCAGTGGGTGGCCGACGTAGGTGGCGGCGATGCCGTGGCGCGCCAGCAGCTCGGGCTCGAACGGGAAGATGCACAGCACGTGGTCGCAGCTGGCGCGGATGGTCTCCACCCGCTGGGCGCGCCAGGCCCAGATGGAGGGGCAGACGAAGTGCACGGTCTTCACGCCGCGCGCGCGCAGGCGCGCCTCCAGGCCGAGGTTGAAGTCGGGCGCGTCCACGCCGATGAAGACGTCGGGCCGGTCGGTGGTCAGCAGGCGCGTGCCCAGCGCCTTGCGGATGCGCACCAGGCCCAGCAGGCGGCGCACCAGCTCGACGCTGTAGCCGTGCACGGCCAGGCGCTCGCTGGGCCACCAGGCGTCGAAGCCGCGCTCTTGCATGCGCGGCCCGCCGATGCCCATGCTGGCCACGTCGGGCCACTGCGCGCGCAGGCCGTCCAGCAGCAGGCCGGCCAGCAGGTCGCCGGACGTCTCGCCGGCCACCATGGCAACGCGTGGTGGGATGTGCATCTCGCCTGCCCGCCCAATGGTTGGATCAGCGCACGATGCCGCGGCGCGACTGCGCGGCGAAGTCGCGCAGCTGGCGCACGTCGGCGGCGCCTTCGGCGCTGTCCTGCGCCAGCGCGTCCAGCGCCTGCAGCGCCGCCTGCAGGGTCAGGCCCTGGCGGTACAGCAGGCGGTAGGCCTGCTTGAGAGCACCGATACGCGCGCCGGAAAAGCCCCGGCGGCGCAGCCCTTCGGTGTTCAAGCCGCGGGCGGCCAGCGGGTTGCCGTCCACCATGGTGAAGGGCGGCACATCTTGGGAGACATGGCTGGCAAAACCGGCCATGGCGTGCGCGCCGATGCGGCAGAACTGGTGCACGCCCGTCAGCCCGCCCAGGATGACATGGTCGCCCACGTGGACGTGGCCGGCCAGTGTGGCGTTGTTGGCCAGCACGGTGTGGTTGCCCACGGTGCAGTCGTGCGCGACATGCACGTAGGCCATGATCCAGTTGTCGTCGCCCAGCGTGGTCACGCCCGCGTCCTGCACCGTGCCGGTGTTGAAGGTGCAGAACTCGCGAATGGTGTTGCGGTCGCCGATGACCAGGCGCGTGGGCTCGCCGGCGTATTTCTTGTCCTGCGGGGCGGCGCCCAGTGAGGCGAACTGAAAGATGCGGTTGTCCGCGCCGATCCGGGTGTGGCCCTCGATCACGCAGTGCGCGCCGACGCTGGTGCCCGCGCCGATGGCCACGTGCGGGCCGATGACGGCGTATGGCCCGACCGAGACGCCCTCGCCCAGCCGCGCGGCGGCGTCAACGATGGCGGTGGGATGGATGCTGGAGGAGCTCACGCGGCGCCCTGCCCTGGCTGCTGCTGCGGCAACAACGCCTCAGGCCACCGTCCGCATGGTGCACATGATCTCGGCCTCGCAGGCCACACTGTCGCCCACGCGAGCGACGCCCTTGAATTTGTAGATGCCGCCCTTGATGCGGTCCAGCTCCACATCCAGGATGAGCTGGTCGCCCGGCTCCACGGGGCGCTTGAAGCGCGCGCCGTCGATGCCGACGAAATAGAAGACTTTGTCGGCGCCCGGGGCCTCGCCCATCATGTCAAACGACAGCAAGCCGGCCGCCTGGGCCAGCGCCTCGAGCATCAGCACGCCCGGCATGACGGGGCGCGCGGGAAAGTGACCGGTAAAGAAGGGCTCGTTGATGGTGACGTTCTTGATCGCCTGGATGCGCTTGCCGCGTTCGAGCTCGGCCACACGGTCCACCAGCAAAAACGGGTAGCGGTGCGGCAGGAGCTTGAGAATCTGATGGATATCCATTGTTGTTTGAGCGGCCTAGCCGTCTTTGCGAGTCTGTTCGAGAGCCTTGATGCGTTCACGCAGCTTGTGCAGCTGGCGCAGTGTGGCGGCGTTCTTTTCCCAGCGGGCATTGTCGTCCATGGGGAACACGCCCGTGTACTGCCCCGGCCGGGAGATGGAGTGCGTGACCACCGTGTTGGTGGAAATGTGCACATTGTCCGCCAACTCCAGGTGCCCGATGATGGATGCCGCCCCCGCGATGGTGCAGTGCGCGCCGATCTTCGTGCTGCCGGCCACCGCCGAGCAGCCGGCCATGGCGGTGTGCCGGCCGATGTGCACGTTGTGGGCGATCTGGATCAGGTTGTCCAGCTTCACGCCGTCCTCGATCACGGTGTCGCCCAGGGCGCCGCGGTCGATACAGGTGTTGGCGCCGATCTCTACGTCGTCGCCGATGCGCACGGCGCCCAGCTGCTCGATCTTGACCCACTGGCCGGCCTCGTGTGCAAAGCCAAAGCCGTCGGCGCCGATGACCACGCCCGGGTGCACGATGCAGCGCTCGCCAAGCTGGCAATGCTCGCCCACGGTGACGCGCGACTTGAGCTGCGTGTGCGCGCCGATGACGGCGCCGCGCTCGACCACGCACAGCGGGCCGATGCGGGCCGTCGGGTGTACCTGCGCCAGCGCATGCACCACGGCGCTGGGGTGGATGCCGGCCTGGTCGTCCTCGTGCCGGTGCTCGCGCGCCCACAGCTGCGTGACGCGGGCGAAGTACACGTAGGGGTCGGCTGCCACGATGCAGGCGCCGCGCGCCAGCGCCGCCTCGCGCATCGCAGGGCCCACAATGACGCAGGCCGCCTGCGAGGCGGCCAGCTGCGACTGATAGCGCGGATTGCTCAGGAAGGACAGCGCATCGCTGCCGGCCGTCTGCAGGGGGGCGATGGCATGGACCTGGGCCTCCCGGCTGGCGCCTTCAAGCGCGCCGCCCAGCGCATCGACGATGGCTCCCAGCCGCAAGCTCACGCGCCGCCCACCCTGGCTCCACCGGCCCCGGGCCGGTTACTTGCCACCGTTCGCCGGTGCCGCGTTCATGGCCTTGATGACCTTGTCGGTGATGTCGTGCTTGGGGTTGATGTAGACGGCTTCCTGCAGGATGACGTCGTACTTCTCGGCCTCGGCCACTTGCTTGACGATGCGGTTGGCACGCTCGAGCACCTGGCTCAGCTCTTCGTTCTTGCGGGCGCTCAGGTCTTCCTGGAACTCGCGGCGCTTGCGCTGGAAGTCGCGGTCCTGGTCCACCAGCTGGCGCTGGCGCGATGCGCGCTGGCTCTCTGCCATGGTGGGCGCCTCGCGCTCGAACTTCTCGGTGGCGGACTTCAGGGTGCTGCCCTGATCGACCAGCTCCTTCTCGCGGCGCGAGAATTCCTGCTCCAGCTTGGCCTGGGCCGCCTTGGCGGAGCTGGCCTCGCGGAAGACGCGGTCGGTGTTCACGAAGCCGGCCTTGAACTCCTGCGCCTGGGCGGGAGCGGCAATGGCCATGGCGCCCAGCAGGACGGCCAGGGGGAATTGGCGGACAAACGATTTCATTAGAAGGACGTTCCGATCTGGAATTGCAGTTTCTGGATTCTATCGCCGGCGAATTTGCGCACCGGCTGGGCATAGGCGATGCGCAGCGGGCCCAGCGGGGAGATCCAGCTCAGGCCGATGCCGGCGGAGGCGCGCATGTCGCTCAGCTCCCACTTCTCATTCTCGCCATAGACGTTGCCGGCATCCACGAAGGTGAACCAGCGCAGCGTGCGGTCGTTGCCGGCGCCGGGGAACGGCGCAATGAGTTCGGCGTTGAGGGTGATCTTCTTGGGGCCGCCGAGCGACGCGCCCGTCACGTCGCGCGGGCCCAGGGTGCCCTGGTCGAAACCGCGCACCGAACCCAGGCCGCCCGAATAGAAGTTCTTGAACACCGGGAAGGGCCGGCCGTTCATGCCCTTGCCCACGCCCAGCTCCCCGTTGAAGGCGATGGTGAACTGCTTGTTCAGGGGCACGTACTGCTGGTACTGGTAGTTGGCCCGCACGTAGCGCGCATCGCCCGCCACCGACCACTCGGAATTCAGCCGCTGGTAGCGGCCCGAGTTGGGCGCCAGCGCGCTGTCGCGGTCGTCGCGCGACCAGCCGATGGTCAGCGGCACGGCGAAGCTGGAGTAGCCGAACTTCTCGGCATACGACAGGTAGGCCGCGGGGATGTTGGTGCCCGCCTTGATGCGTGTTTGCTCGGCGCCGCCGCCAAAGAACACAGTGTCGGTCTCGCTGAACGGCACGCCAAAGCGCACGCTGGCGCCGGCCGTCACCAGTTCGTAGTTGCCGCCCTGGTCTTCATACGGCTTGGCTGTGCGGTAGTACAGGTCCAGCGTGCGCGAGACGCCGTCCTGGGTGAAGTACGGGTCGGTGGTGGAGAACACGAGCGTGCGGCGGTACTTGCTGGTGTTGACGTCCACGCCCAGGTAGTTGCCCGAGCCGAAGACGTTTTCCTGCTTGATGCCGAACGACAGCGAGATCTTCTCGGCGCTGGAAAAACCTGCGCCCAGCTGCAGCGAGCCGGTGGGCTTTTCCTGCACGTTCACCACCAGGTCCACCTGGTCGGGCGAGCCGGGCACTTCCTGCGTCTCGACGTTGACCTCGGTGAAGTAGCCCAGGCGGTCCACGCGGTCGCGCGAGAGCTTGATCTTGTCGCCGTCGTACCAGGAGGCCTCGAACTGGCGGAACTCGCGGCGGATGACTTCGTCGCGCGTGCGGTTGTTGCCCGAGACGTTGATGCGGCGCACGTAGGCGCGGCGCGACGGCTCGGCGCGCAGTGCGATGGCCACGCGGTTGTGTTCGCGGTCCACCTCGGGCACGGCCTCGACACGGGCGAAGGCGAAGCCGAAGTTGCCGAAGTGATCGGTGAAGGCCTTGGTGGTTTCGGCCACGCGATCGGCGTTGTAGGGCTCGCCCGGGCGGATGGTGACCAGCGACTTGAACTCGTCGTCGCGGTCCAGGTAGTTGCCTTCGAGCTTGACGCCCGAGACCACGTAGCTGGGCCCCTCCGTCACGTTGACGGTGATGGAGATGTCCTGCTTGTCCGGCGAGATGGCGACCTGGGTGGAGTCGATGCGGAACTCCAGGTAGCCACGCGCCAGGTAGTACGAGCGCAGTGTCTCCAGGTCGGCATTGAGCTTGGCGCGCGAGTAGCGGTTGCTCTTGGTGTACCAGCTCAGCCAGCCGCCGGTGTCCTGGTCGAACAGGCCCTTGAGCGTGGATTCGCTGAATGCCTGGTTGCCCAGGATGTGGATTTCCTTGATCTTGGCCGGGTCGCCCTCGGTCACCGTGAAGGTCACGTTGACGCGGTTGCGCTCGATCGGCGTGACGGTGGTCACCACCTCGGCGCCGTACAGGCTGCGATTGATGTACTGGCGCTTCAATTCCTGCTCGGCGCGGTCGGCCAGGGCCTTGTCGAACGGACGGCCTTCGGTCAGGCCGACGTCGCGCATGGCTTTTTTCAGCGTGTCCTTGTCGAACTCCTTGGTGCCGGCGAAGTCCACGTCGGCCACCGTGGGGCGCTCTTCCACGACCACCACCAGCACGTTGCCGGAAGCCTCCAGGCGCACGTCCTTGAACAGGCCCAGGGCAAACAGCGCGCGGATGGCGGCGGCGCCCTTTTCGTCGTTGTACTCGTCGCCCACGCGCATGGGCAGCGACGCGAAGATGGTGCCCGGCTCCACCCGCTGCAGGCCCTCCACGCGGATGTCCTGCACCTTGAAGGGCTGCAGCGCCCAGGCGGCGTTGGCGGCAAGGGCAAGGGCCGCTACGGCCGTTGCAGTGCGAACGCCCAGGCGATTGATGGTTTTTCTCATGAGTGGAGTGAAGCTGGCGCCGGCGCCGCGCGCGTGGTTGCGGCGGCTGCGGCGAAAGGGTTAGCCAATAAGCCGGGTGATGTCGTTGAAGAGAGCGATGGTCATCATCAGCAGGAGCACTGCCACGCCGCCGCGCTGCAGGCGCTCCATCCAGGCCTCGGGCACGCAGCGGCCGGTCACCCCCTCCCAAAGATAATACATCAGGTGCCCCCCATCGAGGACCGGCAACGGCAGCAGGTTCAGCACTCCCAGACTGACGCTGATGAGGGCCAGGAAGGTGAGGTACTGGGTCAGTCCCATGCTGGCCGAGCGGCCGGCGTAGTCGGCAATGGTCAGCGGCCCGCTCAGGTTCTTGATGGACGCCTGGCCGATGACCATGCGGCCCATCATGCGCAGCGTCAGCACCGACACCTCCCAGGTGCGGCGCGCACCCAGCGTGAAGCCCTCCAGCGGGCCGTAGCGCACCTGCACCATCTCGGGCGGCGCGCCCACATAGGCGCCGATGCGTCCGAGGGGCCGGCCGGCCTCGTCGGCCACGTCGGGCGTGACGGGCAGCGCCAGCGTGCGGCCGTCGCGCTCGATGCGCCAGTCTTGGGCCACGGCGGCGCCATCCTGCACGGCAGCGCGGATGGCCTCGCGCAGCTGCGCGCCGTCCACGATGTCGACAGCGCCCACGCGCAACACCAGGTCGCCGTCGCGCAGGCCGGCGCGCTGGGCGGCGCCGCCATCGACCAGGCCGCCCAGCACCGGGCGCGTCCAGGGCCCGGCGATACCGATGGCACGAAACAGCGTGGCGTCGGCCTGGCTGGCGTCCATGGCGGACAGGGGCAGCAGTACCTGGCGCTCGGGCCCGCCGGGGCGCGACTGCACGGTCAGGCGCACGTCCTCGCCGTCCAGCGCGCCGCGGGCCAGGGCCCAGCGCAGGTCTTCGAAGGAGCGCACGGGGCGGGCTTCGTCATCGCCCAAGGCCTGGTCCAGCACCAGCTCGCCGCCGTGCAGGCCAGCCTGGCTGGCCACGGAGCCGGCGAACGGGCTGGCCAGGATGGGGCGCGGCTCCTGCACGCCGCTCCAGTTGACGACGGCGTACAGCAGCACCGCCAGCGCCAGGTTGGCCAGCGGGCCGGCGGCGACGATGGCGGCGCGCTTGCGCAGGCTCTGGTGGTTGAAGGCCAGGTGGCGTTCGGCCTCAGGCACGGGGGCCTCGCGCTCGTCCAGCATGCGCACGTAGCCGCCCAGGGGAAAGGCGCCGATGACGAATTCAGTGGGCGAGCCCTTGGGCTGCCAGCGCAGCAGCGGCCGGCCGAAGCCAACGGAAAAGCGCAGCACCTTCACGCCACAGGCCACGGCCACGCGGTAGTGGCCGTATTCGTGCACGGCAATCAACAGGCCCAGCGCGACAATGAAGGCGACGATGGTCAGCAGCATGGAGATGCTCCTTCAAAAACCATAGCTGTTAGCGCTTGAGCACCAAGGCTTTCAGCATGAAAACTACCGCAAACCCGCAGTAGACAAGCGCGAGCAGCTCACTTATTGGAAGCGCTGCACCAGCTCGCAGGCCACGGCGCGCGTTTGCGCGTCCAGCGCCAGCAGGCCCTGCAGCGAATCTGCGTTGGAGGGCGCCACCGCCTCCAAAGTTGCCAGGTTGAGGGCGTGGATCTGGTCGAATCGGATGCGCTCGCCGAGGAAGGCGTCCACCGCCACCTCGTTGGCGGCGTTCAGCACCGCCGTGGTGCCGGGCGCGGCGGCCAGCGCCTGCCAGGACAGGTGCAGGCCGGGAAAGCGCACCGCGTCCGCCTTCTCGAAGGTCAGTGCGGCCAGCTGGGCGAAGTCCAGCGGCGCGGCGCCGCTTTCCACCCGCTCGGGCCAGGCCAGGCCGCAGGCAATCGGCACGCGCATGTCCGGCGTGCCCAGCTGGGCGATGATGGACGCGTCCACGAACTGCACCATCGAATGGATGATCTGCTGCGGGTGGATGACCACCTTGATCTGCTCGGGCGCCAGGTCGAACAGCCAGCGCGCCTCGATCACCTCCAGCGCCTTGTTCATCATGGTGGCCGAGTCGATGGAGATCTTGCGGCCCATGGAGAAATTGGGGTGCGCGCAGGCCTCGCCCGGCGTCACATCGCGCAGCGTGCCGGGCGCGCGCGTGCGAAACGGCCCGCCCGAGGCGGTGAGCAGCACGTGCTGCACACGCCGCGGCCAGGTGGCGGCGTCTTCCGGCAGGCTCTGAAAGATGGCCGAATGCTCGCTGTCGATGGGCAGCAGCGTGGCGCCGCCGTCCTTCACCGCGCGCATGAAGACCTCGCCGCCGACCACCAGCGCCTCCTTGTTGGCCAGCAGCAGCCGCTTGCCGGCGCGTGCCGCGGCCAGGCAGGGCGCCAGGCCGGCGGCGCCGACGATGGCTGCCATGACCGCATCGACGTCTTCATGCGATGCTATGGTTTCAAGAGCATCTGGCGCTTGCAATACCTGCGTTGCAAGGCCATTGGCCTTGATTTTTTCGGCCAGCTGCCGCGCGTGCGGGGCGCTGGCCATGACGGCGTAGCGCGGCCGATGGGCGGCGCACTGCGCCAGCAGCAGGTCCACCTGGGTGGCCGCGCTCAGGGCGAAGATTTCGTAGCGGCCCGGGTGGCGAGCCACCACGTCCAGCGTGTTCTTGCCGATGGAGCCCGTGGAGCCGAGCACCGTGATGCGTTGTGTCATGCGGAGAGAGAAGCCAGGTGGCTGAGCATCAGGGCCAGCGGCAGCGTGGGCAGCAGCGCGTCGATGCGGTCCAGCACGCCGCCGTGGCCGGGCAGCAGCTGGCTGGAATCCTTGGCGCCGGCGCTGCGCTTGACCAGCGACTCGACCAGGTCGCCCACCACGCTCATGGCGGCCATGAACACGGCCCCCAGCAGCAGCAGCCACCAGCCGGCGCGCGCCAGCAGGGTGTAGAGGCTGGGCACGGCCGCGCCGCGCGAGCCGTCCAGCCAGACCCACGCGCAGGCCAGCAGCACCACGCCCGCCATGCCGCCCCACACGCCCTCCCAGCTCTTGCCCGGGCTGATGGACGGCGCCAGCTTGCCGTTGGTAAAGCGCAGGCCGAAGCTGCGGCCTGCGAAATATGCAAACGTGTCGGCCACCCACACCAGGGTCAGCGCCGACAGCAGGAAATTGATGCCGATGGTGCGTGCCTGGGCCACGGCCAGCCAGGCCAGCCACAGCGCGGCCAGGCCTCCCGCCAGGCGCAGCGTCCGGGCAATGCGCGGCCAGCCGGCCACCCCGGCGCGCAGCAGCGCGGCGCCGCCCAGCACCCAGGCAGCGCCGCCGGCGATCCACAGGCCAAACAGCGGCTGCTCCAGCCATCCGGCCGCCCAGCTGGCGCCGCAGGCCGCCAGGCACAGCAGGCCCATCCCCACGCTGGCGCCCTGCTCCAGGCCGTTGAGGCGGCCCCATTCCCAGGCGGCGGCGGCCATCATGACCAGCGCGACGATGGCAAACGGCACGGGCGAGGGATACAGCAGCGCCGGCAGCAAGATGGCCAGCAGGATGAGGGCGGTGATGACGCGTTGCTTGAGCATCCTGGGAGACCCCCTTGGGTTGTGGCGCCGTCAGGCGCGCAGCGGCTCGGTCTGCCGCTCGGGCGCCGGCTGCTGCTGCTGCACCTGTTCGGACGTGCGGCCGAAGCGGCGCTCGCGGGCACGAAAGCTCGCGATCGCCTCATCCAGCGCGGCTTCGTCGAAGTCGGGCCAGAGGCGGTCGCTGAAAAAGAACTCGCTGTAGGCGGCCTGCCACAGCAGGAAATTGCTGATGCGCATCTCACCGCCCGTGCGGATGACGAGATCCGGGTCGGGCACGTGCGCCAGGCCCATGGCGGCGTGCAGGCTGGCCTCGGTAATGGGCTCGCCACGCGCGGCCAGCCGGGCGGCGGCCTGGGTGATGTCCCAGCGGCCGCCGTAGTTGAAGCACACGTTGAGCACCAGCCGGGTGTTGCCGGCCGTGAGGCTCTCTGCCTGCTCCAGGCCCTTGCGCACGTTGCCCGACAGGCCGGCCTTCTCGCCCACGAAGCGCACGCACACGCCATCGCGGCTGAGCTCGGGCACCTCGCGCGCGAGTGCCTTGGCCAGCAGTCCCATCAGGCCTGAAACCTCGTCTTGCGGACGGTTCCAGTTCTCGGAGGAGAAGGCGAACACCGTCAGCACGCCCACGCCGCGTGCCACGCAGGCGCGCACGCAGCGGCGCAGCGAATCCACGCCCTGGGCGTGGCCGGCCAGGCGCGGCAGAAAGCGCTGGCGCGCCCAGCGGCCGTTGCCGTCCATGACGATGGCAATGTGGTGCGGGGCGGCGGCAGCGGCAGGCGGCATTGCGGGGCGGATGTGCGGGCGAAAGGAATCAGGCGTCGTGCAGCAGCGCGGGCCGCTCAGATCGCCATGATCTCCTGCTCCTTGGCGGATGCCAGCGCGTCGATCTCGGCGATGAACTTGTCGGTGATCTTCTGCACGTCGGCTTCGGAGCGCTTCTGGTCGTCCTCGGAGGCGAGCTTATCCTTGACCAGCTTCTTGACGCCTTCGTTGGCATCGCGGCGCAGGTTGCGCACGGCCACCTTGGCGCCTTCGGCCTCGTTGCGCGCCAGCTTGGTCATTTCCTTGCGGCGCTCTTCGCTCATGGGCGGCATGGGCACGCGGATCAGGTCGCCCATGGAGGCCGGGTTCAAGCCCAGGTCGCTCTCGCGGATGGCCTTCTCGATCTTCGCGCCCATGTTCTTTTCCCAGGGCTGCACGCTGATGGTGCGTGCGTCCAGCAGCGACACGTTGGCCACCTGCGACAGCGGCACCATGGAGCCGTAGTAATCGACGTGGATGGTGTCCAGCAGCTGCGGGTTGGCGCGGCCCGTGCGGATGCGGGACAGGCTGTTCTTGAAGGCGGCGATGGACTGCTCCATCTTGCCTTCGGCGTTCTTCTTGATGTCGGCGATGGTCATGGAAATTCCTTCAACACATGCGGGCGTGGCGCCTTGAGTCAGGCGCCGCGCGGCAAAGCGGTCAAGCGTACACCAAGGTGCCCTCGTCCTCGCCCATCACCACGCGCTTGAGCGCGCCGGGGCGGGTGATCGAGAACACGCGGATGGGCAGCTTCTGGTCGCGGCACAGGGCAAAGGCCGTGGCGTCCATGATGCCCAGGTTGCGCACCATGGCCTCGTCGAACGTGAGGCGGGCGTAGCGCGTGGCCGTGGGGTCCTTCATCGGGTCGGCGGTGTACACACCATCGACCTTGGTGGCCTTGAGCACCAGCTCGGCGCCGATCTCCGCGCCGCGCAGCGCGGCAGCGGTGTCGGTGGTGAAGAAGGGGTTGCCCGTGCCGGCGGCGAACACCACCACCTTGCCCTCTTCCAGGTACTGCAGCGCCTTGGGGCGCACGTAGGGCTCAACCACCTGCTGGATGTCGATGGCGGACATGACGCGCGCCGTGACGCCCTGCTTGTCCATGGCGTCGGCCAGGGCCAGTGCGTTCATGACCGTGGCCAGCATGCCCATGTAGTCGGCCGTGGCGCGGTCCATGCCCTCGGAGCCGCCGGCCACGCCGCGAAAGATGTTGCCCCCGCCGATGACCACGGCCACCTGCACGCCCAGGTGCGTGACCTCCACCACCTCCGCCACTATGCGCTCGATGGTGGCGCGGTTGATGCCGAAGGCGTCGTCGCCCATGAGGGCCTCGCCAGACAACTTGAGCAAAATGCGCTTGTGGGCTGGCTGAGAGGCGGTCATGGGCAATTCTCCGTAAGGCAAAGGTGGGTGGGTCAGGAAAGGCAGGGGTGCGGCTGGCTGGCGATCAGCCGGCCTTGGCGGCGGCGACCTGCGCAGCCACTTCGGCGGCGAAGTCGTCGGTCTTCTTCTCGATGCCCTCGCCCACCACGTACAGGGTGAAGCCCTTCACGGTGGTGTTCTTTTCCTTGAGCATCTGTGCCACGGTCTGCTTGCCGTCGGCGGCCTTCACAAAGACCTGGTCGGACAGGGACACTTCCTTGAGGTACTTCTGCACCGAACCTTCGACCATCTTGGCGGCGATGTCGGCAGGCTTGCCGGACTCGGCAGCCTTGGCGGCGGCAACGGAGCGCTCCTTCTCGATCAGCTCGGCCGGCACTTCGGCCGACGTCACGGACACCGGCTTCATGGCGGCCACATGCATGGCCACGTCCTTGGCGGCGTTGGCGTCACCTTCGTACTCGACCACCACGCCGATGCGCGTGCCGTGCAGGTACGAAGCCAGTTGCGTGCCGCTGAAGTGCTTGAAGCGGCGGAAGGACATGTTCTCGCCGATCTTGCCGATCAGGCCCTTGCGCACGTCTTCCAGCGTCGGGCCGAAGCCGTCCTGCTCGTAGGCCAGCTGGCCCAGCGCGTCGATGTCGGCGGGCTTGTGCTCGGCCACCAGCTTGGCGGCGGCGTTGGCCATGGCGATGAAGCTGTCGTTCTTGGAGACGAAGTCGGTTTCGCTGTTGACTTCGATCAGCGCGCCCGTGGTGCCCTCGATGCTGGCAGCCACGACGCCCTCGGCGGTCACGCGCGAGGCGGCCTTGCCGGCCTTGGTGCCCAGCTTGACGCGCAGCAGCTCTTCGGCCTTGGCCATGTCGCCGTCAGCTTCGGTCAGGGCCTTCTTGCACTCCATCATGGGGGCGTCGGTCTTGGCGCGCAGCTCGGCGACCATGCTTGCGGTAATAGCAGCCATCGTTATCTCTCCTGTCTCGGTTCGGTTCTCTGCAAAAAAGGGGGCTAAAAAAAAGGGGGCTCATCAGGGCCCCGCTTTTTCTGCGACGCGTCGCGTGCGGTCCGGGCCTGTCAGGCGGCGGATTCCTGCACTTCCACGAACTCGTCGCTGCCCTCGGGGGCCACGGCCTTGACCATTTCGGTCTCGGCGTTGTTGCGGCCTTCCAGGATGGCGTCAGCGATGCCGCGGGCATAGAGCGTCACGGCCTTGGCCGAGTCATCGTTGCCGGGGATGACATAGTCGATACCCTCAGGCGAGTGGTTGGAGTCCACCACGCCGATCAGCGGAATGCCCAGCTTCTTGGCCTCGGCCACGGCGATCTTGTGGAAGCCCACGTCGATCACGAAGATGGCGTCGGGCAGGGCGTTCATGTCCTGGATGCCGCCGATGTCCCTTTCCAGCTTGTCCAGCTCACGTGCGAACATCAGCTGTTCCTTCTTGCTCATGGACTCCAGGCCGGCTTCCTGCTGGGTCTTCATGTCCTTCAGGCGCTTGATGGACGTCTTCACGGTCTTGAAGTTGGTCAGCATGCCGCCCAGCCAGCGCTGGTCAACAAAAGGCACGCCGGCACGCTGCGCCTGCTCGGCCAGGATCTCGCGGGCCTGGCGCTTGGTGCCCACCATCAGGATGGTGCCGCGGTTGGCCGACAGCTGGCGCACGAACTTCTGCGCCTCCTGGAACATCGGCAGCGACTTTTCCAGGTTGATGATGTGAATCTTGTTGCGATGGCCGAAGATGAAGGGGGCCATCTTGGGGTTCCAGAAGCGGGTCTGGTGGCCAAAGTGGACACCGGCTTCCAGCATTTCGCGCATGGTCACGGACATGATGAGTACTCCGAAGGTTGGGTCTAAAATCCAGCCCCAATCATTGCGGCCCGCATCCCTTCGCTGGGACTGCCGGCGCAACACCTCGAAAGGGCTGGTTTGCTATTTGCTTTGCCGCTGCCGCCCCTTCAGCGGGAAGGCTCGGGCTCTCGGCAAAACCGCGGGATTCTACCATAGACAGGCCGCCCGGGCCGGCAGCGCCCCGATGGGTCGCCGTCTTTCCAACCGCGCCAGCCCTCAAAAATCATAGCTGCCAGCGCTTGCCCAGCAAGCGCTGGAGGCCTATTTTGCTTCGATCTTCATGCACATCATCATCGTCGGCGCCGGCATTGTCGGCACCGCCACCGCCTATGAACTGGCTTGCGACGGCCATGAGGTCACGGTCGTCGAGCAGCGCGCTGCCGCTGCCGAGCAGGCCAGCTTCGCCAGCGCCGGCCTGCTGGCGCCCTCGCTGCTCATCCCCTGGGCCGCGCCGGGCGCCGACGGCCGGCTGGCCCGCCGCATGCTGGGCAGCCGCGCGGCACTGCGCCTGGTGCGTGGAGCGGGTCTTGCCGGCATGGCGTGGCTGTGGCGCTGGAGGCAGGCCGGACGCGACGCGGGCGCCGGCGAACGGCTGTTGGCGCTGGCCGCGCTGGGCCAGGCCAGCCTGGCGCGCACGCGTGCCATTGCCCACGATCTGGATGTGGACAGCGAGTCCAGCCCGGGGACGCTGATGTTGCTGCGCAGCCGCGCAGAAGTGCAGCTGGCGCAGCCCGCGCTGCAGGCCCTGGCTGCCGCCGGCGTGCCCGTGCGTGAGGTGGACGCCGATACGGCCCGGCTGATCGAGCCCGGCCTGGCGCCAGAGGCGCCCCTGGCCGGCGCCCTGCACGCCCCCGAGGGCGGGGCCGCCAACTGCCGCCTGTTCGCACAGCTGCTGCGCCAGGCCGCGCAGGAGCGCGGCGCGCGTTTCCTCTTCAATGCCCGGGTGCAAGCGCTGGCGACCGGCGGCCCCGGTGTGCATCTCGTCGGCCAGGACGCCCCCCTGGCCGCGGGCGCCGTGGTGCTGTGCGCCGGCATGGCCAGCGCAGCGCTGCTGCGCCCGCTGGGCGTGCGCCTGCCCCTGGCAGGCATGCACGGCTATTCGGTGACCGCTCCGCTGCGCGAAGAAAGCCATGCGCCCCAGGGCGCCGTCATCGACCCGCAGCACCGCGTGACCATCACGCGCCAGGGCCAGCGCGTGCGGGTGTCCGGGGGCGCCGAGCTGGCCGAGGCCGGCGGAGCGCACGACGAGGCCACGTTGCGCACCTTGTACCTGGCCCTGTCGGGCTGGTTTCCGGGAGGCGCGCTGGTGTCGTCGTCCCAGGTGCAGGTCTGGCGCGGTGCCCGCCCTACCCTGCCCGACGGCGCGCCCGTCATCGGCGCCGGACCGGCGCCCGGCCTGTGGCTCAATACCGGCCACGGCGCCTGCGGCTGGGCCCACGCCTGCGGCAGCGCGCGCATGCTGGCCGATCTGCTGGGCGGGCGCGAGCCCGGCCTGGATACCGAGCCGTTCGCCCTGGCGCGTTTTTGATTCAGGCTCTTCCGGCCAGGCACTGCGCCGCACAATGTCCGGCATGCTGCGTCTAGACTTCTCCCATCCCCAGCCGCTCTTCACCAGCCAGGCCACGCGGCACATCGAGGCCGCTGCGGCTGCCGCGCTGCCGCCCTGCACCCTGATGGAGCGCGCCGGTCAAGCCACGGCCCGGCTGGCGATGGCGATGGCGCCCCATGCGCGGACCATCTGGCTGGCCTGCGGCAGCGGAAACAACGGCGGGGACGGCCTGCAGGCTGCTGCGGCACTGCGTGCGGCAGGCCGGCACGTGGTCGTCAGCTGCCTGGCCGATGACGCGCAGCAGCTGCCGCCCGACGCCCGCCAGGCCTGGCTACGGGCCCGCCACGCAGGCGTGGAATTTGCCTCGCAACCGCCCAGCCTGGGCCCGCAGGATTTGTGCGTGGACGCCCTGCTCGGCCTGGGACTGACTGCCCATCCGCGCCGCCACCCTGCCGATGCGCGTCTGCTGCAGTGGCTGGAAGCCCTGCACTCCGGCACCACGCCCGTGCTGAGCGTGGACTTGCCCTCCGGCCTGATGGCAGACACCGGCCAGTTTGCACCGGGGCTGACTCCCGGTGGCCCGGCTATCGCTGCCCGCTACACCCTGGCGTTGCTCACCCTCAAACCAGGGCTGTTTACCGCGCATGGACGCGATGCAGCCTGCTGCGTCTGGTTCGATGACCTCGGCGTGGGCAACGCAGGTACGTCGCCCGCGGCTTGGCTGGCCGGAGCACCCAGGCCCTCTTCACGCCCACACGCCAGCCACAAGGGCAGCTATGGAGACGTGGCCATCATCGGCGGCGAAGGTGTGGGCCCGCGCGGCATGGGCATGACCGGCGCCGCCTTGCTGGCCGCCAGTGCAGCCCTGCATGCCGGCGCCGGGCGGGTGCTGGTGGCCCTGCTGGACGGCGTCGCCGATGCGACCACCGTGACCAGCGTGCAACCGGAGTGCATGCCGCGCCGCTTCGAGGCGCTGGCTCTTGACGGCGGCGTAACCGCTGTCGCTGGCTGTGGCGGCGGTATCGCCATTGCAGCAGTGCTGGAGCCCATCTTGCTGCAGGCCGGGCGGCTGGTGCTGGACGCCGACGCCCTCAACGCCATTGCCACCGACGGGGCAATGGCGCGCCTGCTGAGGGCGCGCGCCAGCCGGACGGACCGGGCGACAGTGCTCACCCCGCATCCGCTGGAGGCGGCGCGCCTGCTAGGGGTCGAAACAGACGCCGTACAGGCAGACCGCCTGGCCGCCGCCAGCGAGTTGGCGGCCCGGTTTCACTGCGCCGTGGTGCTCAAGGGCTCCGGCAGCGTCATTGCTGCCAAGGGCCACACACCACGCATCAATCCGACCGGCAACGCGCGTTTGGCGACGGCAGGCACGGGGGACGTGCTGGCCGGCCTGCTGGGCGCACGCTTGGCCGCCGTACCGGCGACGCTGGACGCCGCCTTCGAGGCAGCCTGTAGCGCTTGCTGGGAACACGGCGCCGCAGCAGACCATTGGCCCGGCAGCAGCGCCCTTACCGCGTTGAAGCTGGCCCGTACGCTCACCGCCTGATTGGCTGACGTCTGACAAGGGCCGACCGAGGCAGCTATTTCAATCGGATCGTCACTCTTTCCGAACCAACTGCCCTGACGCCCGAGGTCATCGCCATGAAACGCCCCTTGTACTCCAGCACTCCAGCATTGGCCGCTTTCGTAGTGACTGTACTGCTTGCCCTGCTCGCGGGTGCCATGACTGTCTTGCCCCACCAGACAACTCAGGTGGCGGACTCGCAGGTACATACACAAATTGAGCAGCTGGTTCCTGCAGGGTTTTTTGACTGAGAAGTCAACGATCGTGCCCTGACGAGGCGCACAGCCGGCACCCAAGTCGTGCCCGAGGGCCTTCCACCGCACGTCGGTGACTTCCAGAAAGCTGGACCCTGGAAAAATTTTCTGCACAGCGCAGTCACAAGCCAAAAAAAACCGCCACACACCTTGGTTCTCAGTGTGTGGCGGTATCTTGAATGGTGGAGCTGGCGGGAATTGAACCCGCGTCCGCAAGCCTTTACCGGGCAGATCTACATGCTTAGCGTTCTGTTTTGGATCTCGCACCCCATATCGCGCAGGCGCACGCTATACAGGATACCAGTACCCTTGAATCTCGCACCATGCCAAGGTACCCGGCACGGTGCCAGCTGATGTGAATTCCCTTGCAGCCGGGAGGCCTTGCGGCCCCCTTGCCCAGCCCATCAGCGTGCTGTTGCAAGGCTCACCGGTATTTAAGCGGCGAGTGCGAAACGTTCGTCGTTTGCAGTTGGTTTATTGAATGGAGATTTACGAGCGTCACTCAAGCTCGGCATGCACCACTCCGATTCCGAACCCACGTCGAAACCAGGACAGCCCCAGAACCGTTATTTTAAGACAGATCCAGCAGTTTCAAGAGCTCGAGAGGTAAATCTATCGCGGCATCTGCCCCCCATGCCGTTGTATTCGCGTCCAGGCCCAGATAACCGTACAACGCAGCAACCGTACCCATGCCCGCAGCCTGGCCTGCCAGGATGTCGCGGTGGTCGTCTCCCACATAGATACAGGCATGAGGAGGCAGTTCAAGGCGCGCAGCGGCTTCCAGCAGAGGCGCCGGATGGGGTTTGGAATGAGGCGTGGTATCGCCACTGACCACGGCAGACGCGTCGTCGAACAGGCGCAGCCTCTGCACGATGAGATCCGTGAACCGGCTGGCCTTGTTTGTAACCACCCCCCACCGCACCGCGTGGCGCCGCAAAGTGGCCAACAGCTCCTGGACCTGAGGAAACACGTCCGTCTGTTCATGGATACAGCCCTGATAGCGGTCGAAGAACTCCTCACGCAGGTCGGCAAAGGAGGCATCGTCTGGCTGGATGCCCAGCGCGATCGCCAGCATGCCGCGCGCGCCAGCCCCGGCCATGGGACGGTAGGCGGACAACGGAAGGGGCGGCATGTTTCGCTGCGTGCGCAACTGATTGGCAGCACGCCCCAGGTCTGGAGCGCTGTCAATCAGCGTGCCATCAAGGTCAAACAGAACAGCCCGCACTCCAGGCCAGCGAGCGGCGCTCATGCCTGCGGGCGTCTGGTGGCCAACAGGTAGTTCACGCTGGTGTCGTCGCTGAGCCAGTAGCGACGGGTCAGCGGGTTGTATTGCATGCCACGGGTATGCGTGATGTTCAGGCCCGCCTGCCGGCAGGCCGCCGCCAGTTCACTCGGCTGGATGAATTTCGCGTACTCGTGTGTTCCCCTTGGAAGCATTTTCAGCAGGTACTCCGCGGCCAAAATGGCAAACGCGAAGGATTTCGCGTTGCGGTTGATGGTGGAGAAAAACACCCACCCTCCTGGCTTTACCAGGCGCGAGCACGCTTCAACCACCGACTGCGGGTCGGGCACGTGCTCGAGCATCTCCATGCAAGTCACGGTGTCGAACGACGCTGGCGCCTCTTGCGCCAGCTCTTCCACGCTGACTTCACGATAGCGTACCCGGGGGGTTTGGGCTTCAAGGGCGTGCAGACGCGCCACCTTCAGCGCCTTGGAGGCCAGATCGATGCCCAGGACGTCGGCACCCCTGCGGGCCATGGAGTCAGCCAAAATCCCACCACCGCAACCCACATCGAGCACGCACTGGCCTGAGAGCGGAGCGATTTGGTCGATCCAATCCAGGCGCAACGGATTGATCTGGTGCAATGGGCGGAATTCGCTTTCAGGATCCCACCAACGGTGGGCCAGCTCAGAGAATTTTGCCAACTCGGCCGGGTCGGCATTGAGGTGCTCGGTCATGCAGTCATTGTCTCCTTGAAACATGGAAGACGAAAAAAAGCCCCGTTACCGGGGCTTTTTTGTGCGCGTAAAGCGAAATTAGTTGGCGCGGGTGCCGACCACTTCGATTTCAACGCGGCGGTTCTTGGCGCGGCCTTCGGCGGTGCGGTTGTCAGCCACAGGCTGCTTTTCGCCCTTGCCTTCGGTGTACACGCGGTTCTTTTCGATGCCCTTGGAGACCAGGTAGGCCTTCACGGCTTCGGCGCGGCGCACAGACAGCTTCTGGTTATAGGCATCGGTACCGATGGAGTCGGTGTGACCCACTGCGATGATGACTTCCAGGTTGATGTTCTTCACCTTGGAGACCAGATCATCCAGCTTGGCCTTGCCTTCGGGCTTGAGGACAGACTTGTCGAAGTCGAAGAACGCGTCGGCGGCGTAGGTCACCTTGCTGGCTGCTGCGGGAGCAGGAGCGGGCGCAGGTGCCGGTGCGGCATTGGGAGCGGGAGCAGCTGCCGGAGCAGGCGCAGCAGCGGCCTTCACCAGAGCACCGTCGCAGCCTTCGGCAGCGGTTGCGGGCGTCCAGTTAGCATCGCGCCAGCACAGTTCGTTCGTGCCGTTCTTCCAGACCAGCTCGCCGGTGCCGTTTTGCCAGTTGTCGACCACGTTACCGCCGTCGGCTGCCTTCACTTGGGCGCCAGCCGAGGTTGCAATCACGGCAGAGGCCAACAACATCGCCACTTTGTTCAGTTTCTTCATGGTTCTCCTCTTGGGGAATAAGCCGCAGCCGTGCTGCGAATGATGGACGCCGCCAGTGACCGCCACCGACGAAAACGTTGAAACGATTGTGCCATACGTAACAAGGCCAGCGCGGCCCACGTGAGACCCGAACCGTAGGACAAAAGCGCAATCCCGGGGATATGTTGCGCTGCTGCGACAACACGTTGCACCTAAAATGATCGATCGCCCGCTTGCGGACCCTTGCCTTCAGTCGCCGCCATGATCCAGTTCGCCAAAGAGACCTTGCCCATCAGCCTGGAAGAGGAGATGCGTCGCAGCTACCTCGATTACGCCATGAGCGTGATCGTGGGCCGCGCCCTGCCCGACGCGCGCGACGGCCTGAAGCCCGTACATCGGCGCGTGCTGTTTGCCATGCACGAGCTCAACAACGACTGGAACCGGCCGTACAAGAAGTCCGCCCGCATCGTGGGCGACGTGATCGGCAAATACCACCCGCACGGCGACATCGCGGTGTACGACACCATCGTGCGCATGGCGCAGGATTTTTCACTGCGCCACATGCTGGTGGACGGTCAGGGCAACTTCGGCTCGGTCGATGGGGATAACGCCGCGGCTATGCGCTACACCGAAATCCGGCTGGCCAAAATAGCGCACGAAATGCTGGCCGACATCGACAAGGAAACGGTCGATTTCGGGCCCAACTATGACGGCAGCGAAAAGGAGCCGCTGGTGCTGCCCAGCCGCCTGCCCAACCTCCTGGTCAACGGCTCGGCCGGCATTGCCGTGGGCATGGCGACCAATATTCCGCCGCACAACCTGAACGAGACGGTGGACGCTTGTTTGCACTTGCTGCACCACCCCGAGGCTTCCATCGACGACCTGATGGAGATCATCCCCGCGCCCGACTTCCCCACCGCCGGCATCATTTACGGCATCAACGGCGTCAAGGAAGGCTATCGCACGGGGCGCGGGCGGGTGGTGATGCGCGCCAAGGTGCACTTCGAAGACATCGACCGCGGCCAGCGCCAGGCCATCATCGTTGACGAGCTGCCCTACCAGGTCAACAAGAAGACGCTGCAGGAGCGCATGGCCGAGCTGGTGCACGAGAAGAAACTCGAGGGCATCAGCCACATCCAGGACGAGTCCGACAAATCCGGCATGCGCCTGGTGATCGAGCTCAAGCGCGGCGAAGTGCCCGAGGTGGTGCTGAACAACCTGTACAAGCAGACGCAGCTGCAGGACACCTTCGGCATGAACATGGTGGCGCTGATCGACGGCCAGCCGCGCCTGTGCAATCTGAAGGACTTGGTTGAAGTCTTCCTGCAGCACCGCCGCGAGGTGGTCACGCGGCGCACGGCGTTCGAGCTGCGCAAGGCGCGCGAGCGCGGCCACGTCCTGGAAGGCCTGGCTGTCGCCCTCGCCAACATCGACGAATTCATCCGCATCATCCGCGAGTCGCCCACGCCGCCCGTGGCCAAGGCCGAGCTGATGAACCGCTCCTGGGACAGCCAGCTGGTGCGCGAGATGCTGACGCGCACGCGCGAGGACGGCGGCGTGGTCAACGCCGACGACTACCGCCCCGAGGGGCTGGAGCGCGAGTACGGCATGCAGGCCGGCGGCCTGTACCGCCTGTCCGACACGCAGGCCCAGGAGATCCTGCAGATGCGCCTGCAGCGCCTCACGGGCCTGGAGCAGGACAAGATCGTGGCCGAGTACAAGGAGGTCATGTCGCACATCGAGGACCTGCTGGACATCCTGGCACGTCCCGGGCGCGTGTCCACCATCATTGGCGATGAGCTTGCCGCCCTGAAGGCCGAGTTCGGCCAGTCCCGCCTGGGCGCGCGCCGCAGCCTGATCGAGCACAGCGCGCACGACCTGTCCACCGAGGACCTGATCACGCCCACCGACATGGTGGTCACGCTCAGTCACACCGGCTACATCAAGAGCCAGCCGCTGTCCGAATACCGTTCGCAGCGCCGCGGCGGGCGCGGCAAGCAGGCCACGGCCACCAAGGAAGACGACTGGATCGACCAGCTCTTCATCGCCAACACGCACGACTGGATCCTGTGCTTTTCCAACCGCGGCCGCTTGTACTGGCTGAAGGTGTGGGAGGCGCCGTCCGGCTCGCGCGGCTCGCGCGGGCGGCCCATCGTCAACATGTTCCCGCTGGTCGATGGCGAGAAGATCAACGTCGTGCTGCCGCTCACGGGCGCCATGCGCACCTTCCCGGCCGACCACTACGTGTTCATGTCCACCAGCATGGGCACCGTCAAGAAGACGCAGCTGTCGGAGTTCTCCAACCCGCGCAAGGGCGGCATCATCGCCGTCGGCCTGGATGAGGGCGACTACCTCATCGGCGCGGCACTGACCGACGGCCAGCACGACGTGATGCTGTTCTCCGATGGCGGCAAGGCCGTGCGCTTTGACGAGAACGACGTGCGCGCCATGGGCCGCAACGCGCGTGGCGTCAAGGGCATGACGCTGGAGGAAGGCCAGAGCGTGATCGCCATGCTGGTGGCCGAGGACGAGTCGCAAAGCGTGCTGACTGCCACCGAAAACGGCTACGGCAAGCGCACCAGCATCACCGAATACACCCGCCACGGCCGCGGCACCAAGGGCATGATCGCCATCCAGCAGTCGGGCCGCAACGGCCGGGTGGTGGCGGCCACGCTGGTGCGCGCCGACGACGAGATCATGCTGATCACCGATACCGGCGTGCTGGTGCGCACCCGGGTGTCCGAGATCCGCGAGCTGGGCCGCGCGACGCAGGGCGTGACGCTGATCGCGCTGGACGATGGCGCGCGCCTGTCCGGCCTGCAGCGCATCGTTGAAAACGACGCCCACGGCGCCGATCCGGCCGCCCTGGACGAAGCTGCTGCGGATGCAGGCCCCGAGCAGGAGTGACAACCCTGCCCCAGCCACGGCCGCATCGCTATTAAAACCATAGCTTTCTGCGCTTGTCCCACAAGCGCTGGAGCCTGATTTTGCTTGAAACCATGAACCGTCCCTACAACTTCTCCGCCGGCCCCGCCGCCATCCCCGAAGAAGTGCTGCAGCGCGCTGCCGCCGAAATGCTCGACTGGCATGGCAGCGGCATGGGCGTCATGGAGATGAGCCACCGCGGCAAGGAATTCATCGCCATCTGCGAGCAGGCCGAGGCCGACCTGCGCGAGCTGCTGGCGGTGCCTGCCCACTTCCGCATCCTGTTCATGCAGGGCGGCGGCCTGGCCGAGAACGCCATCGTCCCGCTCAACCTGTCGCGCGCCGCAGCCGTGGACTTCATCGTCACCGGCAGCTGGAGCGCCAAGTCGCGCAAGGAAGCGCTCAAGTACGCGGCCGAGGTGCACACCGCCGCCAGCGGCGAGGACGGCGGTTTCACCTCCATCCCCGACCCGGCCGGCTGGCGCTTGAGCCGCGGGGCCAGCTACGTGCACCTGTGCAGCAACGAGACCATCCACGGCGTCGAATTCCATGAGCTGCCCGACCTGGCAGCCCTGGGCAGCGACGCGCCGCTGGTCATCGATTTTTCCTCGCACGTCGCCTCGCGCCCCGTGGACTGGTCGCGCGTAGGCCTGGCCTTCGGTGGCGCGCAAAAGAACCTGGGCCCCGCCGGCCTGACCCTGGTGGTCGTGCGCGAGGACCTGCTGGGCCACGCCCTGCCCGCCTGCCCCAGCGCGTTCGACTACCAAATAGTGGCGGACAACAAGTCCATGTTCAACACGCCGCCGACCTGGGGCATCTACGTCGCCGGCCTCACCTTCCAGTGGCTCAAGCGCCAGCGCGAGGGCGACGCCACCGGGGTGGCCGCCATGGAGCTGCGCAACCGCGCCAAGGCCGAGCGCTTCTACAGCTACGTGGATCAGTCGCAGCTGTACCTGAACAAGGTGGCGCCGCCGGCCCGTTCGCGCATGAACATTCCCTTCTTCCTGCGCGACGAATCGCGCAATGAAGCTTTTCTGGCCGGCGCCCGCGAGCGCGGCCTGCTGCAGCTCAAGGGCCACAAGTCCGTGGGCGGCATGCGTGCCAGCCTCTACAACGCCATGCCCATGGCCGGTGTCGAGGCGCTTATCGCCTACATGCGCGAGTTCGAGCAGCACCACGCCTGACCCTCGCCCGCTCCGCCCTTCGGCAGGCCGGCGCGCCTGCCCCGCCCTTTTGCCTGCCCGATGTCCCAACAGCCCACCTCCACGCCCGACCTCTCCAGTCTGCGCACGCAGATCGACAGCATCGACCAGCAACTGCTGAGCCTGCTCAACCAGCGCGCCCAGGTGGCCGAGCAGGTGGGCGAGGTCAAGAAGCGCGACGGCACGCCCTTCTTCCGGCCCGACCGCGTCGCCCAGGTCATCGAGAAGATCACCACCAGCAACCCCGGCCCGCTCAAGGGCGCCCACGTGGCGGCCATCTGGCGCGAGATCATGTCCGCCTGCCTGGCGCTGGAGTCGCCCCAGCGCGTGGCCGTGCTGGGCCCCGAGGGCACGTTCTGCGAGCAGGCGGCCATCGAGTACTTCGGCGGCGCGGCCGACCTGATGTACTGCAACAGCTTTGACGAGGTCTTCCATGCCACGGCCGCCGGCAGCGCGCAGTACGGCGTGGTGGGCATGGAAAATTCCAATGAGGGCGTGGTCACCCGCTCGCTGGACATGTTCCTGCACACCCCCTGCCACGTGGTGGGCGAGGTCAGCCTGCTGGTGCGCCACAACCTGCTGCGCACCAGCCCTTCGGCCGAGGGCATCGAGGCCGTGCTGGCCCACCCCCAGGCGCTGGCCCAGTGCCACGCCTGGCTGTCCAAGCACCTGCCGCACGCCGAGCGCCGCCCGGTGTCCAGCAACGCCGAAGGCGCCCGCCTGGCCGCCACCAACCCGGCCTGGGCCGGCATCTCCAGCGAACGCGCGGCCCAGCAATACGGCCTGCACGTGGTGGCCCATGCCATCCAGGACGACGCCTACAACCGCACGCGCTTCGCCGTGATCTGCCTGCGCCACACCCTGGCCACGCCGGCGCCCACGGGGCGCGACTGCACCAGTCTGATCATCTCCGTGCCCAACCGGCCCGGGGCCGTGCACGACCTGCTGGTGCCTTTGAAGAAGCACGGCGTGTCCATGACCCGCTTCGAGTCGCGCCCGGCCCGCACCGGTCAGTGGGAGTACTACTTCTACATCGACATCGCAGGCCACCCGGCCGAAGCCAATGTGGCCAGCGCGCTGGCCGAGCTGCAGCAGCTCGCCGCCTTCTACAAGGTGCTGGGCACCTATCCGGTGCCGGCGTGATGGCGGGCGCGGCCATGTTCGAGCAACTGGGGCTGATTGGCTGCGGCCTGATGGGCGGCTCCTTCGCGCTGGCGATGAAGCGCGCCGGGCTGGTGCAGCGCGTGGTGGGCTACAGCAAGTCGCCCTCCACCACCGACCGGGCACGCCAGCTGGGCGTGATTGACGTGGAGGCGCCCTCGGCGCTGCTGGCCGCAGCCGGCGCCGACATCGTGCTGCTGGCCGTGCCGGTGGCCGCCACCGAGGCCACGCTCAAGGCCATCAAGCACCTGGTCACGCCGAAGATGCTGGTGATGGACGTGGGCTCCACCAAGGCCGACGTGGTGCACGGGGCGCGGCGCGCGCTGCGCGACCAGTTCGGCTCGTTCGTGCCGGCCCACCCCATCACGGGGCGCGAGGTCTCGGGCGTGGAGCATGCCGACGCGCAGCTGTACCAGGGCGCCAAGGTCATCCTGACACCCACCGAGCGCACCCTCACCGTGCACCTGCGCCGCGCCGAGGCGCTGTGGAGCGCCCTGGGCTGCCACGTGCGCAGCATGGCGCCGGAGACGCACGACGCGGCGTTCGCCGCCGTCAGCCACCTGCCCCACCTGCTGGCCTTTGCCATGATGGGCAGCATCAACGGCCAGCCCCAGGCCGACGTGCTGCTGGACATGGCCGGCCCCGGCTTTCGCGACTTCACCCGCATCGCTGCCAGCGACCCGCAGCTGTGGCGCGACGTGCTGCGCGCCAACCGCGCCGAGGTGCTGGCCCAGTCGCAACTCTTCAAGCAGGCACTGCAGGCGCTGGAGGCGGCCATGCAGGCCGACGACGGCGAGCCGCTGGAAGACCTGATCACGCTGGCCAGCAGCGCCCGCGCCCATTGGCGCATGGGCAGCGGCGGCCGCTCATCCCGGGAGGGTTGATGTATTCCACCGCATTCCTTGACCTGCCGCCGCTGCGGCAGGCCAGTGGCAGCGTGCAGCTGCCGGGCTCCAAGAGCATTTCCAACCGCGTGTTGCTGCTGGCGGCCCTGAGCGAGGGCACGACGGAAGTGCACGACCTGCTGGCCTCGGACGACACGCGCGTCATGCTGGACGCGCTGCGCGCGCTGGGCTGCGGCGTCCACGAGGCCGGCGGCGGCGTGGCGTGCATCACCGGCCTGGGCGGGCGCCGGCCAGCGTCGCCGGCCAAGCTCTTCTTGGGCAATGCCGGCACCGCCATGCGTCCGCTCACCGCGGCGCTGGCGTTGCTGGGCGGCGAATACGAGCTGTCGGGCATCCCGCGCATGCACGAGCGGCCCATTGGCGACCTGGTTGATGCCCTGCGCCAGCTGGGCTGCCGCATCGATTGCCTGGGCAGCGAGGGCTACCCCCCGCTGCGCATCGACCACGAAGGCGGCCTGCCGCCGCTGCGGCTGGACGCGCCCATCCGCGTGCGCGGCGACGTGTCCAGCCAGTTCCTCACCGCCTTGCTGCTGGCGCTGCCGCTGGTGGCCCAGGAGCAGGACGTGGTGATCGAGGTCGTGGGCGCGCTGATCTCCCGGCCCTACATCCACATCACGCTGGAGCTGCTGGCGCGCTTTGGCATCGCCGTGCGCCACGACGACTGGCAGCGCTTTGTCATCCCGGCCGGCAGCCAGTACCGCTCGCCTGGGCAGATCCACGTCGAGGCAGATGCCTCTTCTGCTAGCTATTTCATAGCTGCCGGCGCAATGGCAGCGGGCCTTGACGGCCAAAAACCCTTGAAAATCCTGGGCGTGGGGCTGGATTCCATTCAGGGCGACATTCGCTTCGTCGAGGCAGCGCAGGCCATGGGCGCCCGCGTCGCGGGCGGGCCGGGCTGGCTGGAGGTCGGCCGCGGTGCCTGGCCGCTCAAGGCCATCGACCTGGACTGCAACCACATTCCCGACGCCGCCATGACGCTGGCCGTCATGGCGCTGTACGCCGACGGCGTGACCACCCTGCGCAACATCGCCAGCTGGCGCGTCAAGGAGACCGACCGCATCGCCGCCATGGCCTGCGAGCTGCGCAAGCTGGGCGCCACGGTGGAAGAAGGCCCGGACTGGCTGAGCGTCGCTCCCCTGCCCCGCGCCGCCGACTGGCGCGCCGCCAGCATCCACACCTACGACGACCACCGCGTGGCCATGTGCTTCTCGCTGGCGGCGTTCAACCCGGCCGGCCTGCCGGTGCGCATCGAAGACCCGCGCTGCGTGGGCAAGACCTTCCCTGACTACTTCGAGGCGCTGTTCGCCGTGGCGCAGACGCCGCCAGAGCGCATCCCCGTGATCTGCATCGACGGCCCCACGGCATCGGGCAAGGGCACGGTGGCCGCACAGGTGGCGCAGCAGCTGGGATACCACTTCCTGGATTCGGGCGCCATGTACCGCACCGCGGCGCTGGCCGCCATGCGCGCCGGCATCGCCATCGAGGCGCAGCACGAGCCGCGCCTGGCCGAGCTGGCACGCCACCTGCCCGTGCGCTTCGAGGGCGGCCGCATCTGGCTGGCGGGCGACGACATCACCGACGCCATCCGCACCGAAGAGGCGGGGATGAACGCCTCGCGCGTGTCCGCCCTGCCGGCTGTGCGCCAGGCGCTGGTGGCGCTGCAGCTGGGCTTTCGCCGCCTGCCCGGCCTGGTGGCGGACGGGCGCGACATGGGCACGGTGATTTTCCCGGCGGCGCCGCTGAAGGTCTTTCTGACGGCCAGCGCCGCCGTGCGGGCCGAGCGGCGCCATAAGCAGTTGATTTCCAAGGGCATTTCCGCTACAATCTCCGACCTTCGCGCGGACTTGGAAGCGCGGGATGCGCGCGACGCCAGTCGCAGCGCCTCGCCGCTTAAAGCCGCTGAAGACGCTCTGCTGCTGGACAACTCCCTGCTCACGATCGACGAGGCCGTGGCGCAGGTGGTTGCCTGGTGGCAGGCACGCCAGCCGTTCTGACCTTCGGGTCTGACGGCTGGTTTTTTTGGTCCGCTCGGCTTCCTTCGCGCCCAAGCAGCGCACGGCCGTGCGGTTCGTTCACCCTCAACCCCGCGGCGCGATGCCGCAATACCCCCGCTGGCAGTCATAGCAACACGGGCAATGGTGCCCGTGGAAACCTGCCTGCGGACAAGGAAACACATGTCTGAATCTTTTGCCGCCCTGTTCGAAGAATCGCTGCAACGCACGGAAATGCGTCCCGGCGAGGTCATCACTGCTGAAGTGGTGCGCGTCGAGCACAACTTCGTGGTCGTGAATGCCGGCCTGAAGTCCGAGGCCTATGTGCCGATCGACGAATTCAAGAACGACCAGGGCGAGATCGAAGTGCAGGTGGGCGACTTCGTGTCGGTCGCCATCGGCTCGATCGAAAACGGCTACGGCGACACCATCCTGAGCCGTGACACCGCCAAGCGCCTGGCCTCCTGGCTGGCGCTGGAAAAGGCGCTGGAGTCCGGCGACTTCGTCACCGGCACGACCAGCGGCAAGGTCAAGGGCGGCCTGACGGTGCTGGTCAACGGCATCCGCGCCTTCCTGCCCGGCTCGCTGATCGACACGCGCCCGGTCAAGGACCTGACTCCCTACGAGAACAAGACCCTGGAATTCAAGGTCATCAAGCTCGACCGCAAGCGCAACAACGTGGTGCTCTCCCGCCGCGCCGTGGTGGAAGCCTCCATGGGCGAAGAGCGCGCCAAGCTGATGGAGACGCTGAAGGAAGGCGCCATCGTCAACGGCGTGGTCAAGAACATCACCGAGTACGGTGCGTTCGTGGATCTGGGTGGCATCGACGGCCTGCTGCACATCACCGACATGGCCTGGCGCCGTGTCCGCCACCCCTCCGAGGTGGTGCAGGCTGGCCAGGAAATCACGGCCAAGATCCTCAAGTTCGACACCGAAAAGAACCGCGTCTCGCTGGGCCTCAAGCAAATGGGCGACGACCCCTGGATGGGCGTGTCGCGCCGCTACCCCTCGGGCACGCGCCTGTTCGGCAAGGTCACCAACATCGCCGACTACGGCGCGTTCGTTGAGCTGGAGCCCGGTATCGAAGGTCTGGTGCACGTCTCCGAAATGGACTGGACCAACAAGAACGTGGCCCCCTCCAAGCTGGTCAGCCTGGGCGACGAGGTCGAAGTCATGGTGCTGGACATCGACGAAGACAAGCGCCGCATCAGCCTGGGCATGAAGCAGTGCAAGGCCAACCCCTGGCAGGAATTCGCGCAGGACACCAAGCGCGGCGACCGTGTCAAGGGCCCGATCAAGTCCATTACTGACTTCGGCGTGTTCGTGGGCCTGGCTGCCGGCATCGACGGCCTGGTGCACCTGTCCGACCTGTCCTGGAACGAGCCCGGCGAAGCCGCCGTGCGCAACTACAAGAAGGGCCAGGAAGTCGAAGCCATCGTGCTGGCCGTGGACGTGGACCGCGAGCGCATCAGCCTGGGCATCAAGCAGCTCGACCAGGACCCCTTCACCACCTTCGTGACGGTGAACGACAAGGGCCAGATGGTTTCCGGCAAGGTCAAGACGGTGGACGCGCGTGGCGCCGAGATCGATCTGGGCCAGGACATCGTCGGCTACCTGCGCGCCTCGGAAATTTCCCGCGACCGCGTGGAAGATGCCCGCAACGTGCTCAAGGAAGGCGACGAAGTCAGCGCCGTGGTGGTGAACGTCGATCGCAAGACGCGCAACATCCAGCTGTCCATCAAGCAAAAGGACATGGTTGACGAGCAAGGCGCCATGGCCCACCTGTCGGCCCAGTCGGCCAAGGAAAATGCCGGCACGACCAGCCTGGGCGCCCTGCTGCGCGCCAAGCTGGACAACTCCGACAAGTAATCCGGCGCGACGCACCGGGCCTGCCAGCGGCATGCCCGGTGCCGACACCAAGTTGCGGGCGCCCTGGGCGCCCGCTCTTTCTTTTGCCACCACACGCCACTGCCATGACCCGATCCGACCTCGTGGAAGAACTTGCGGAGCGCTTTGCCCAGCTGACGCAGCGCGACGCCGAGCTCGCCGTCAAGACCATCCTGGACGCCGTGGGCGACGCACTGGTACGCGGCCACCGCATCGAGATCCGCGGCTTCGGCAGTTTCTCGGTAAACCACCGCCCGCCCCGCATGGGCCGCAACCCGCGTACCGGCCAGGCCGTGCAGATCCCGGAAAAGCGCGTGCCCCACTTCAAGCCCGGCAAGGCCCTGCGCGAGGCCGTGGACCAGCGCAACCCGGTTTGAGCGGCCCTGTAGCTATTCAATTGATAGCTGCTTGCGCTTACCCAGCAAGCAGCAGAGCCTGATTTGGCTTGAATTCACGCACCGCCGGCGCGGGCCGGCACCGGCCCTGCGCGCACGTAGAATGGCCCCGCCAACCGGGAGGCGACGCATGAAGTACCTGCTGTGGCTGCTCAAGGCAGCCATTTTTTTCACCTTGTTCGCCTTTGCGCTGAACAACCAGCAAAGCGCCACCGTGCATTTCTTCTTCGGCACGCAGTGGACGGCGCCGCTGGTGCTGGTGGTGCTCAGCGCGTTCGCGCTGGGCCTGATCGTGGGCGTGCTGGGCATGGTGCCGCGCTGGTGGCACCACCGCAACGCCGCGCGCCGCAGGCAGGCCGCGGCGGCTGCCAAGGCGGCTCCCGCGCCCGCTGCCGACCTGGCTCCTTCCGATACCGAAGCCGCCCTCGCCCAGTCCCCCCTCCATGGAATTTGACCTGAGCTGGATCGTCCTGGGCCTGCCCATCGCCTTCGGCCTGGGCTGGCTGGCCTCGCGGCTGGACATGCGCCAGCTGCGCGAAGACAGCCGCCGCGCCCCCAAGGCCTACTTCAAGGGCCTGAACTACCTGCTTAACGAGCAGCAGGACCAGGCCATCGACGCCTTCATCGAGGCCGTGCAGAACGACCCGGACACCACCGAACTGCACTTCGCCCTGGGCAACCTGTTTCGCCGCCGCGCGGAATACAACCGCGCCGTGCGCGTGCACGAGCACCTGCTCTCGCGCGGCGATCTCTCGCGCACCGACCGCGAGCGCGCCCAGCACGCGCTGGCGCTGGACTTCCTGAAAGCCGGCCTGCTGGACCGTGCCGAAGATGCCCTGCGCCGCCTGGAGGGCACGGCCTTCGAGGCGCAGGCCCGCCTGGCGCTGCTGGCCATCTACGAGCGCTCGCGCGACTGGCCCCAGGCCAGCGACATCGCCCGGCGGATGCAGGCCGCGCAGCAGGGCGACTTCAGCACCCGCCAGGCGCACTACCTGTGCGAGCAGGCGCTGGGGCACGCCGCCCATGGCGAACTGGACGCCGCCCTCGCGCTGCTGGAGCAGGCCATCGCCACCGCCCCCCAGGCCGCGCGTGCCCGCATCGAGCTGGCCCGGCTGCACCAGCGCATGGGCCATGCGCAGGCGGCACTGCAGGCCCTGGGCGGCTTGGCCGACGCCGCCCCTGCGGCACTGCCCCTGGCCGCGTCGCTGCTGGTAGAGGTGGCCAGCCAGGCCGGCCAGGCGCAGCAGGCGCACACGCTGCTGGTGCGCCACTACGAGCAGATGCCGGCGCTGGACCTGCTGGAGGCCATCGTCGCCCTGGAAACTGCCGGCGCCCAGGGTGCGGCCGCGGCGCGCAGCTGGTACGTGCGCCACCTCGAGCGCGAGCCCTCGCTGGTCGCCGCCACGCGCTGGCTGGCCGGCGAGGAGTTGGCCGAGCCCGACGTCCAGCCCCAGGTGCAGCGCGCGCTGGAGCACGCCAGCAAGCCGCTGACGCGCTACCGCTGCGCTGCCTGCGGCTTCGAGGCGCGCCAGCACTTCTGGCAATGCCCCGGCTGCCAGACCTGGGACAGCTACCCCGCGCGGCGGGTGGAAGAACTGTAGGGCGGTCCACACCGCCGAAGGAGGCTCAGGTGATGCGAACATTCCTTGCTTCATTGCTGGCGGCTGTCTGCCTGGCCTGCGCCCTGCCGGCCGCTGCGCAACCGGCCACCGCCGCCATCGAGGCCAACCAGGCCACCGAAGCGCAGCTGGACGGCATCAACGGCCTCGGGCCTGCCACCACCCGGCGCATCCTTGCCGCGCGCGACCAGCAGCCCTTTGCCGACTGGCGCGACTTGATCGCCCGCGTCAAGGGCATCGGCCCGGCCTCGGCCGAGCGCCTGTCGCACCAGGGCCTGCGGGTGGTCGGCCAGCCCTACGGCGCCGTGCCCGCGCCCGCACCTGCAGACAGCCGCTGAGCCGCCCGCGCTTGCCTGCCACGAGCGGCTGGCAAGCCCGATCCAAAGCCCGCGGGCAGCTCGGTTTTTCATAGCAAGGCGGCCGGGGCTTGCCCCTAAAATGGGCCGCACATGTCCCTGGTTTTCCTCATCCTGCTGCCCTTCGTTGCAAGCATGCTGGCGGCTGTATTGCCGGCCAACGCACGCAATACGGAGTCCACGCTGGCAGGGGTGGTGGCGCTGTTTTGCACCGTGCAGACGGCGCTGGCGTTTCCGGGGGTCGAGGACGGCGGCGTGCTGCGCGAGGACATCGAGTGGCTGCCCGCGCTGGGCCTGCAGCTGTCCATCCGCATGGACGGCTTCGCCTGGATGTTCGCCATGCTGATCTTCGGCATCGGCACGCTGGTGGTGCTGTACGCGCGCTACTACATGTCGCCCAACGACCCGGTGCCGCGCTTTTTCTCGTTCTTTCTGGCCTTCATGGGCGCCATGGCCGGGGTGGTGCTGTCGGGCAATCTGGTGCTGCTGGTGTTCTTTTGGGAGCTGACCAGCCTGTTTTCCTTCCTGCTGATCGGCTACTGGCATCACCGGCGCGACGCGCGGCGCGGCGCCCGCATGGCGCTGACGGTGACGGCCACGGGCGGCCTGTGCCTGCTGGCGGGCGTGCTGGTCCTGGGCCACATCGTGGGCAGCTACGACCTGGACCATGTGCTCAAGTCCGCCGAGCTGGTGCGCGGCCACCCTTTGTATCTGACGGCGCTGGTGCTGGTGCTGCTGGGCGCCTTCACCAAGAGCGCGCAGTTTCCCTTCCACTTCTGGCTGCCCCACGCCATGGCGGCGCCCACGCCGGTCTCTGCCTACCTGCATTCGGCCACCATGGTCAAGGCCGGCGTGTTCCTGCTGGCGCGGCTGTGGCCCGTAATGGGCGACACCGACGCCTGGTTCTGGCTGGTGGGTGGCGCAGGCGTGTGCACGCTGCTGGTGGGCGGCTACGCAGCCATCTTCCAAAACGACCTGAAGGGCCTGCTGGCGTATTCCACCATCTCGCACCTGGGCCTGATCGTGCTGCTGCTCGGGCTCAACAGCCGTCTGGCCGCTGTGGCCGCCGTGTTCCACATCATGAACCACGCCACCTTCAAGGCCTCGCTGTTCATGGCCGCCGGCATCGTGGACCACGAAAGCGGCACGCGCGACATCCGCCGCCTGTCGGGCCTGCGCGTGATGATGCCCATCACCGCCACGCTCGCTGCCGTGGCCAGCGCCGCCATGGCCGGCGTGCCGCTGCTCAACGGTTTTCTGTCCAAGGAAATGTTCTTCGCCGAGACGGTCTATCTGAACGCCTCGCCACTGGTGGCCACGCTGCTGCCGGCCGCGGCCACCGTGGCCGGCATGTTCAGCGTGGCGTATTCGCTGCGCTTCGTGCTGGACGTGTTCGGCGGCCCGCCGGCGCGTGATTTGCCCCACCCGCCCCACGAGCCGCCGCACTGGATGCGCGTGCCCGTGGAGCTGCTGGTGCTGATCTGCCTGGTGGTGGGCATCTTCCCGGCCTGGGCCGTGGGCCGCTACCTGGACGCCGCCGCACTGCCCGTGGTGGGCGGCGAGCTGCCGCCCTTCAGTCTGGCGCTGTGGCATGGCGTGAACACGCCCTTCATCATGAGCCTGATCGCCCTGGCCGGCGGCACGGCGCTGTACCTGTTCGTGCGCCGCCAGCACCGCGCCGGCCAGATGGAGGCGCCCCCGCTGATGTACCGCATCGACGGCAAGCGCCTTTTCGAAGGTGCCCTGGCCCTGCTGTCGGGCGCCAGCCGCAGCGCCCGCGCGGCGCTGTCCACCAGCCGTCTGCAGTGGCAGATGCTGTGGCTGGTGCTGGCCACGCTCGTCGCCGGTGCCGCGCCGGTGCTGCTGGGCGGTAGCCCCGGCGGCGAAGGCCGCGCGCTGCTGCCGCTGTCCGCGTCCTTCGTGCTGCTGTGGACGCTGGGAGCCATCTGCGCGCTGGCGGCCGCCTGGCAGGCCAAGTACCACCGGCTGGCCGCGCTGGTCTTCATGGGGGGCGCGGGACTGTGCGTGTGCATCACCTTCCTGTGGTTTTCCGCGCCCGACTTGGCGCTGACCCAGCTGTCGGTGGAGGTGGTGACGACCGTCCTCATCCTGCTGGGCCTGCGCTGGCTGCCCCGGCGCGACGCCAGCCTGCCCGCGGCCGCCCCCGGCGCGCTGCAAACGCGCCTGCGCCGCCTGCGCGACTTCGGCCTGGCGCTGGCCGCCGGCGGCGGCATGGCCTGGCTGGCCATGGCCATGATGAGCCGGCCGTTTGCCGAAAGCACCTCCACCTTCTTCCTGCAGCGCGCGCTGGCGGAGGGCGGCGGCACCAACGTGGTCAACGTCATGCTGGTGGACTTCCGGGGTTTCGACACCTTCGGCGAGATCGTGGTGCTGGGCATCGTGGCGCTCACCGTGTATGCGCTGCTGCGGCGTTTTCGCCCTGCCGGCGAAGCCATGGACCTGCCCGAGCAGCAACGCTTTTTGCCCGCCGACCTGCAGACCGACCTGCTGAACCCGCGCGGCGCCCAGGACACCGCCATCGGCTACCTGATGGTGCCGGCCGTGCTGGTGCGCCTGCTGCTGCCGTTCACGGCACTGGTAGCCATCTACCTGTTCATGCGCGGCCACGACAAGCCGGGCGGCGGCTTTGTGGCCGGGCTGGTGTTTTCCGTCGGCCTGCTGCTGCAGTACATCGTCTCCGGCACGGCCTGGGTCGAGGCGCACATGCGCCTGTTTCCGCGCCGCTGGATCGCCACCGGCATGCTGCTGGCCCTGGGCACCGGCCTGGGATCGGTAGTGCTGGGCTACCCCTTCCTGACCAGCCACATGGCGCACCTGCGCTTGCCGCTGCTGGGCGACGTGCATGTGGCCAGCGCCATCTTCTTCGACGCCGGCGTGTTTGCCCTGGTGGTGGGCGCCACGCTGCTGATCCTCACCGCCATCGCCCACCAGTCGGTGCGCAGCCACCGCTGGCATGCGCGCCTGCTGGAAGAAGAGCAGCTGGCCCTGGCCGCCGTCGTCAGCTACGACGACGAGCCCCTGCCCCCACCCCGGGGAGCGCGCTGATGGAGATCGTGCTGGCGCTGGCCATCGGCGTGCTCACCGGCTCGGGCGTGTGGCTGCTGCTGCGCCCGCGCACCTTCCAGATCATCATGGGCCTGTCGCTGCTGTCGTATGCGGTGAACCTGTTCATCTTCAGCATGGGCCGCCTGGGCCTGGCCGTGGGCAAGGAGCCGGTGCTGGCGGCCGGCGTGCCGCAAGACCTGCAGCACTACGCCGACCCCCTGCCCCAGGCACTGGTGCTCACCGCCATCGTCATCGGCTTTGCCATGACGGCGCTGTTCCTGGTGGTGCTGCTGGCCTCGCGCGGCATCAGCGGCACCGACCACGTGGACGGCACCCAGGCCCCGGGCAGCCAGGAGATGCCATGAGCACGCTGCTGCCCGAGCTGGCCGCCCGCTCCATGCCGCACCTGATGCTGGCGCCCATCGTGCTGCCGCTGTTCACCGCCACGCTCACCTTGCTGATGCGCGAGGAGCGCCAGCGCGTCAAGCTGGGGCTGAACATCGCCTCCACCGCGCTGGGCTTGCTGATTGCCGTGGCGCTGCTGGGCTGGGCGCACGAGGCCAGCACGCCGGCCGGCATGGGCGTGTACCTGCAGGGCAACTGGGCGGCGCCCTTCGGCATCGTGCTGGTGCTGGACCGCCTGAGCGCGCTGATGCTGGTGCTGACCAGCACCATCGCCCTGTGCGCCATCGTCTTTGCCGGCACGCGCTGGCACCGCGCGGGGGTGCACTTCCACACGCTGTACCAGTTGCAGCTGATGGGCCTGGCCGGGGCCTTTCTGACCGGCGACCTGTTCAACCTGTTCGTGTTCTTCGAGATCATGCTGGCCGCCTCCTACGGCCTGCTGCTGCACGGCTCGGGGCGCGCGCGCGTGCAGTCGGGCCTGCACTACATCGCCATCAACCTGGCCGCGTCCTCGCTGTTTCTGATTGGCGCGTCCATGCTGTACGGCATCACCGGCACGCTGAACATGGCCGACCTGGCGCGCTGCGTGCCGCTGGTCGCCCCGCAAGACCTGGGCCTGCTGCACGCGGCCGCCGCCATCCTGGCCACGGCCTTTTTGATCAAGGCCGCCGTGTGGCCGCTGAACTTCTGGCTGGTGCCGGCCTACAGCGCGGCCACCGCCCCCGTGGGGGCGCTGTTCGCCGTCATGACCAAGGTCGGCATCTACACGCTGCTGCGCCTGTGGACGCTGATGTTCGGCAGCGAGGCCGGCGCCTCCGCCCTCTTCGGCGGGGCCTGGCTGATGGGCGCGGGCATGCTGACCATGGCCTTTGGCGCCATCGGCATGATGGCCTCGCAGCGGCCGGTACACCAGGCGGGCTTTGCCGCACTGCTGTCCTCGGGCACGGTGCTGGCAGCCGCCGGCTTCGGCCAGAACCAGCTCACGGCCGCCATGCTGTACTACCTGCCCGGCTCCACCCTGGCCATTGCCGCGCTGTTCCTGCTGGCCGACCTGATCGAGCGCTGGCGCACCGACGGCACGGCGCTGCGCGCCGACGATGGCGACGAAGCCCCCTTCCTCACGCCCGAGCTGGTGCCGCGCCCCGGCCTGAACCTGGACGACGAGGAGGAAGTGCTGGTCGGCCGCGCCATCCCCGCCGCCGCCGCGCTGCTGGGCCTGGCCTGGCTGATGAGCACGCTGGTCATCGCCGGCCTGCCGCCGCTGTCGGGCTTTGTGGGCAAGTTCGCCATGCTCTCGGCCCTGCTCAACCCGCTGGGCCTGGGCTCGTCGGCGGGCGTGCAGCCCGGCGCGGCCGGCTGGACGCTGCTGGCGCTGCTGATCGCCACGGGGCTGCTGTCGCTGATGGCCCTGACGCGCGCCGGCATGCGCAACTTCTGGGCCGCCTCCGAACGCCTGGCGCCGCGCCTGCACGTGCTGGAAGGCCTGCCCGTGGCCGCGCTGCTGGCCGCCTGCGTGGCGCTGACACTGGGCGCCGGGCCCGTCATGCGCTTCACCGAGGCCGCGGCCAACGCCCTGCATGCGCCAGACACCTACATCCGCGCCGTGCTGCAGGCGCAGCCCGTGGCGGGCCCGGCGCCTGCGCCCGTCCCGCCCGCGGTGGGCCTCACGCCAGGAGCCGCCCGGTGATCAAGAAGCTGCTGCCCGCGCCGCTGGTCTCGCTGGGGCTGTTCATTGTCTGGCTGGTGCTCAACCACTCCACCAGCGCCGGCCACCTGCTGCTGGCGGCGTTGCTGGCCGTGGCGCTGCCGCTGGTGTTCGCCTCGCTGCGGCCGCAGGCGGTGCGCGTGCGCCGGCCGCTGACCATCGTGCGGCTGTGCTTCATCGTCATGGTGGACACCACCGAATCCAACATCGCCGTGCTGCGCGCGCTCTTGCGCCCCGGCCCGCCGCGCCACGCTGCAGACTTCGTGACCATTCCGCTGGAGCTGCGCGACCCCAACGCCCTGGCCGTGCTGGCGATGATCGTGTGCATCACGCCCGGCACCTCCTGGGCCGAGCTGTCGCTGGACCGTTCCCTGCTCATGCTGCACGTGCTGGAGGTACAGGATGCGCAGGCTATCGTGCAGCACGTCAAGACCCGCTACGAGCGACCGCTGATGGAGATTTTCGAGTCATGACCAGCCCCGTCCTTTCCTGGGCGCTGCCCGCGGCCATGCTGGTGCTGGCACTGGCCATGGTGCTGTGCCTGGCGCGCGTGGCCTGGGGCCCGAACGCGCAGGACCGCATCCTGGCGCTGGACTGCATGTACCTCAACGGCATGCTGTTCATGCTGCTGCTGGGCATGTACTACGGCAGCACCAACTACTTCGAGGCGGCCATGCTGATCGCGCTGCTGGGCTTCGTCAGCTCCACGGCGCTGGCCAAGTTCCTGCTGCGCGGCGAGGTGATCGAATGACGCCGGCCGCGGCCCTGCCGCTGTGGCTGGACATCACCATTTCGGTGCTGGTGCTGGCCGGCGCCTTCGTGGCCTTCATGGGCTCGTTCGGCCTGCTGCGCCTGAAAAGCTACTTCGAGCGCGTGCACGCCCCCTCCATCATCGCCACGCTGGGCTGCTGGTTCACCATGCACGCCACGCTGATCTATTTTTCGGCCACCGACCAGCTGGCGCTGCATGCGCTGCTGATCGCCCTGTTCATCGCCGTGACGGTGCCCATCACCACCATCTTCCTGATGCGCGCGGCGCTGTTTCGCGCCCGCCGCATGGGCGAGAAGGTGCCGCCCAGCCTGAGCCGCACCATGCACAGCTACGACGGCGCACGGGATTCCTGAGGCGGCCGCCGCAGAACTATCAAATCAATAGCTGCTGACGCTTGCTGCATAAGGGTTTGAGGCCGATTCGACCCCAAACCGCGCCCCTCCCATCAGGCCGCCCCAAAGCCCCCGCCCCCCGGCGTCTGGATCTCGAACAGGTCGCCCGGCTCCATGCGCACCTGGGCGATGTGCTCCAGCGGCTCCACGCGCCCATTGGCGCGCACCACGCGGTTGACACCCGGCGCGCCGGCCTGGCCGCCGGCCATGCCGAAGGCGCCGTGCACCCGGCCGTTGGACAGGATGCTGGCCGTCATGGGTGCCAGAAAGCGCAGGCGCCGCACGCCGCCCTCCCCGCCCGCCCAGCGGCCGGCGCCGCCCGAGCCCTTGCGGATGGCAAAGCTCTCCAGCAGCACGGGGAAGCGAAATTCCAGCACCTCCGGGTCGGTCAGGCGCGAGTTGGTCATGTGCGTCTGCACCACGCTGGTGCCGGCAAAGCCGCCTACCAGGACGCCGGCTTCGTCGAACTCACCGCCCGCGCCGCTGCCGCCGGAGACGGTCTCGTAGTACTGGTAGCGCTCGTCGCCGAAGGTGAAGTTGTTCATCGTGCACTGGCTGGCCGCCGACACGCCCAGGGCGCCCAGCAGCGCGTTGGTGATGCACGACGACGTCTCCACATTGCCCGCCACCACCGACGCCGGCGCATTCGGATTGAGCATGCAGCCCGGCGGGATGATGACCTGCAGCGGTTTCAGGCAGCCGGCGTTCAGCGGAATGTCGTCATCCACCAGCGAGCGAAAGACATAAAGCACCGCCGCCATGCACACCGCGGTGGGCGCGTTGAAGTTGTTGGTCTGCTGGGCGCTGGTGCCGGTGAAGTCGATCACGGCGCTGCGCTGCGCGGCGTCGATGCGCACCGCCACGGTGATCTGCGCGCCGTTGTCCAGCGGCAGCGTGAAGCGCCCGTCCTGCAGGCGCGCGGCCAGGCGCGCGATGGCCCGGCGCACGGACTCCTCGGCGTTGTCCTGCACGTGCTGCATGTAGGCCTGCACGACGGGCAGGCCGAAGTGCCGGGCCATGCGCTGCAGCTCCTGCACGCCCTTTTCGTTGGCGGCGATCTGCGCCTTCAGGTCGGCCAGGTTCTGCTGCGGGTTGCGGCTGGGATATTCGCCGCCCTGCAGCAACGCGATGATGCGCTCCTCCTGCAGCACGCCGGCCTCCACCAGCTTCACGTTGTCCAGCTGTACGCCTTCTTCTTCGATGCGGGTGGAAAACGGCGGCATGGAGCCCGGCGTGACCCCGCCCACGTCGGCATGGTGGCCGCGGCTGCCCACGTAGAAGGTGGGTTCGGCCGCCTCGCCGATGTAGACCGGCGTGATGACGGTGATGTCCGGCAGGTGCGTGCCGCCGTGGTAGGGGTCGTTCAGCACGAAGACGTCGCCGCGCTGCATGCGGCCGCGGTTGCGCTCGATCACGGTGCGGATGCTCTCGCCCATGGACCCCAAGTGCACCGGCATGTGCGGCGCGTTGGCGATCAGCAGGCCCTGGCCGTCGAACAGCGCGCACGAGAAGTCCAGCCGCTCCTTGATGTTCACCGAGTAGGCCGTGTTTTGCAGCTGCAGGCCCATCTGCTCGGCGATGTTCATGAACAGGTTGTTGAACACCTCCAGCAGCACCGGGTCCACCGTGGTGCCGGCGGCGTGGCGCGCCGGGCGCGGCGCGTGGCGGGTCAGCAGCAGGTGGTCCAGCGCGGTCAAGCGGGCACGCCAGCCCGGCTCGACCACGGTGGTGGCGTTCTTCTCGGCAATGATGGCCGGGCCGTCGATCTCGTCGCCGGGGCGCAGGTCGTCCCGCACCACCAGGGCCGCGTCATGCCAGGCGGGGGTGCCATCGATGCCGGTGGTGAACACGCGCACCGTCTCGCGCCGCGGCACCTCGCGCGGCGGGTGCAGTTCATGCGTGCGCTCAGGCGCAACGTCGGCGGCCAGAACGGCCTCGACCGACACCGCCTCCACCACCAGGGCCTTGCCCTGCATCAGAAAGGCAAAGCGCTGGCGGTAGGCCGCCTCGAACGCCGCCGTCACGGCGGCCAGGTCGCCAAAGGGCACGACCAGGGCCGAGTCCGTGCCCTCATAGCGCAAGTGCACGCGCCGACGCACATCGACCGCGCCGGTGGCCACCTGCTCGCTGGCCATCTGCGCCTGCGCGGCCTCGGCCAGCGCGTCCAGCGTGGCGGCAATCTGCGGCATGGCCGAATCCTGCAGCCGCAGCTCCAGCGCCTGCTCGCGCATCACGCTCTGGTCGGCCAGGCCCATGCCGTAGGCCGACAGCACGCCCGCCAGCGGGTGCACCAGCACCTGCGGCATGGCCAGCGCATCGGCCACCAGGCAGGCGTGCTGGCCGCCCGCACCGCCAAAGCACTGCAGCGTGTAGCGCGTCACGTCGTAGCCGCGCGCCACCGAGATCTTCTTGATGGCATTGGCCATCTGCTGCACGGCGATCTGGATGAAGCCGTGGGCCACGTCCTCGCCGCTGCGGCCGGTCTGCGCGGCCAGCTCGGCAAAGCGCTCACGCACCACGGGGCCGTCCAGCGCCTCGTTGGCCGCGGGGCCGAACACGCGCGGGAAGTGCGCCGGCTGGATCTTGCCGACCATGACGTTGGCGTCTGTCACCGCCAGCGGCCCGCCGCGGCGGTAGCTGGCCGGGCCCGGGTGCGCCCCGGCGCTGTGCGGGCCGACGCGAAAACGCGCCCCGTCAAACGACAGGATGGAGCCGCCGCCCGCCGCCACCGTGTGGATGCTCATCATGGGCGCGCGCATGCGCACGCCGGCCACCTGGGTCTCGAATTCGCGCTCGAACTCGCCCGCGAAGTGGCTCACGTCGGTCGATGTGCCGCCCATGTCGAAGCCGATCACGCGCACGCCTTGCTCCGCCTCGCCAAAGGCCATCTGCGCCGTGCGCGCCATGCCGACGATGCCGCCGGCCGGGCCGGACAGGATGGCGTCCTTGCCCTGGAAGTGGTGCGCCTCCGTCAGCCCGCCCGACGACTGCATGAAAAACAAAGGCACGCCGGGCATCTCGGCCTCCACCTGCTCCACGTAGCGGCGCAGGATGGGCGAGAGGTAGGCATCCACCACCGTGGTGTCGCCGCGGCTGACGAACTTCATCAACGGGCTGGTGGCGTGCGAGACGCTGACCTGGGTGAAGCCTGCCTCGCGCGCCAGCCGCGCGGCCACCTGCTCGTGCTGGGTGTGGCGCCAGCCGTGCATGAAGACGATGGCCACGCTGCGCAGGCCGGCGTCGTGGGCGGCCCACAGGCGCTCGCGCAGGTGGTCTTCCTCCAGCGGCTGCAGCACCTCGCCGTGCGCGCCGATGCGCTCCTGCGCCTCGATCACGCGCTCATACAGCAGCTCGGGCAGCACGATGTGCCGGTCAAACAGGCGCGGGCGGTTTTGGTAGGCGATGCGCAGCGCGTCGCGAAAGCCGCGCGTGGTCACCAAGAGCGTCGGCTCGCCCTTGCGCTCCAGCAGCGCGTTGGTGGCCACGGTGGTGCCCATCTTCACGCACTCGACCAGTTCGCGCGTGACGGGCGCGCCCGGCGCCAGGCCCAGCAGGTGGCGGATGCCGGCCACGGCCGCGTCGCGGTACTGCTCGGGGTTGTGCGACAGCAGCTTGTGCGTGACCAGCGCGCCCTGCGGACTGCGGCCCACGATGTCGGTGAAGGTGCCGCCCCGGTCCACCCAGAACTGCCAGAATTTCGATGCCATGCGCGTAGCTCCTCAGGAAAGGGCCGGCCCGCCGCTGGTGGCTTACCGGGTAGCAGCCCACAATTTACCGATAATTTATAGGCAAATCATGCACCCAACCCACGGGACAACCACCAGCCCCGCACCGCTGCTGGACGTAACGCTGGAGCGCACCCTGCACGCCTGGGTGCGGCGCTTTTCGCAGTCGCAGTGGCGCGGCCGACACCTCGAGGGCTGGCTGTTCGAGGGCGCCGCAGCCCGCCGCCAGGCCGAGGGCCAGCTGGCCGCCGCCGGCGTGCATGCGCAGCTGCACAGCGCCTACAAGCCGCTGGTGCAGCACTTCATCGACCATGTGGCAATCGCCCCGCTGGCCGCCGTGCACGTGCACTACCCGCGCGCCGCCGTGGGCGAGCCACGCCGCTTTGCGCTGGAGGCCTACCCGCTGGGCAGCCTGCTGCCCGCAGGCGGCGTGCAGCTGACGTCCCGCGCGGACGAGCGGCCCTGGTATGACGTGCAGCTGCAGCTGAAGGACGGACGCAGCGTGCGCCAGCGTGTGCATGCCCCCAACCGCCGGCACACCGACGCCGCGGGCGACGCCGTGCTCTCGCCTACGGGCTGGCTGCGCGTGGGCACGGCGCCGGGCCTGGCCGACCTGATCGACGAGCCCGTCTGCACCGACTACGAACAGGCTTTCGCGCAGGCCATGCAGGCCGTGTGCAGCCAGCCCTGGCCGCAGCACGAGCCCTACTTCGAGCGGCTGGACATCCGCATCGACCTGCCCGGCTACGAGCAGCCGCTGGACTGGGCCGGCGAGACCATCAGCACGCTGGAGGCTCTGCACGAGGAGCTGTACTTTTCGCTGCTGGAACACTTCCAGCAGCACAGCGGCCGCCCCGCCGGCGACCGGCGCCTGCAGCCCGGCCAGATCGTGCCGGACGTGCGCGGCGGCGCCCACGCCGTGCGCGTGCGCGTGGCCCTGCGCGCCTTTGACGCGCCGGCGCAGGACGCGCTGGCCGCCTCCGCGGACGACGGCCAGCCGCTGCACCTGCTGGCCACCGCCCCCTCGCCTGCGCGCATCGCGCGCACCCTGCATGCCTGGCCCGCCGAGCGCTTCAGCGCCCCCACGCGCCAGGGCCGCACCGTATGGGGCCAGTACCACGCGGGCAGCCAGCACCCGGTCTTCATCAGCGCCGGCCAGCATGCCAACGAGACCTCGGGCGTCGTCGGCGCGCTGCGCGCCGCGCAGGCGCTGCAGGGGCAGCCCGGGGCGCACTTCGCCCTGATCGCGCTGGAAAACCCCGACGGCTACGCCCTGCACCGCGAGCTGTGCGCCCATCACCCCGGCCACATGCACCACGCCGCGCGCTACACCGCCCTGGGCGACGACGTGGAATACCGCGACCGCGAGCCGCTGCTGGAGCGCCAGGCGCGTCAGCAGGCGCTGGCCCGCTCTGGCGCGCAGCTGCACGTCAACCTGCATGGCTACCCGGCGCACGAGTGGACGCGCCCGCTGTCGGGCTACGTGCCGCGCGGCTTCGGGCCGTGGATGCTGCCCAAGGGCTTCTTCCTCATCCTGCGCCACCACGCCGGCTGGCAGCAGCCCGCCCGCGAATTGCTCGAAGCGGTGTGCCGGCGGCTGGCGGGTGTCCCGGGGCTGGCCGAATTCAACGCGCGCCAGCGCGCGCTGTATGAACTGCACGCCGGGCCCCTGCCCTTCGAGGTGCTGCACGGCATCGCCTGCATGCAGTCCGAGACCACGCACGACGCCCCGGTCACGCTGATCACCGAGTTTCCCGACGAGACGGTGCACGGCGCGCCCTTCCAGTTCGCGCACACCGTGCAGATGGAGGCGGCATTGGCAGCGGTGCAGGCGTGGCAGCCCCTCATGGCCGCGCGCCAGAGCTGAACGGCGGGCCGCAGCCGCCAGCCGGGCGGCCTGTGGAACAAGGCCCTCGCAGGCGGCACGGCGCGCCATCGTGGTCGCGCTGGGCCGCAACGGCCCGGTGATCTGTGAGGCCGGCGGCGACCCCTGTGTCCATTCGCACAAGCAGGGCGACGCGTTCGGCGCGGACAGGGGGGCGCCGGCCAGAAGGAGACGGCCAGCCGCACCAGGCACCCCCATCGCCGCACCGGCGCACATCAACTTTGATAGCTGCCTGCGCTTGTCTGGCGCGGCTTTCAGCCGCTTTTGTTGCCGAAATCTTGGTCTCAGCGCGCAGGCGAGCCGGGCGGCGCGCCGGCGCTTTCCACCACGGCAATGCGCCGGCGCAGGGCCTGCGCCAGGGCGGCATCGCCAGCGTCCCGGGCGCGCTGCTCGCCCACCAGCAGCCAGGCCAGCAGCGGGCGGCGCCAGCCCTGCTGCGATGCGGTGTCGGCCGCCAGCGTCAGCAGCTGCGGCGTGGCGCGGCCAGCCTGCACGGCGGCGCCAGCGGCCACCAGGCGGGCCAGCGGATCGGCCATAGCGGCAATGGCCGCTTCGCCGCCCGCCGCCGCCGCGCGCTGCGCCGGGGGCAGCTGCGCCGCATTGGCCGGGTGGCCAGCCAGGTAGTCGGCGTAGGCCAGCAGCTCGGCATCGTGCACATCGGCGCGCAGGGCCTCGAAGGCCGGGCAGCCGCTTGCCTGCAGGCTCGCCACCTCGGCGGCGCAGCGCATCAGCTCCAGCCGCGCCAGCAGCTCGGGGCGCCCGGTGCGCGAGACTTCGGCGCGCGCGCGCGTCCACTCCAGCGCCGCCACGCGGCTGTCGCCAGAGAGGTACGCCTGCGTGGCGCGCTCGGCGGCGTCGTGCGCATCCATGCGCCACTGGGGCGGCGCGCTCTTGCCGGCGCAGCCGGCGGCCAGGGCGGCCAGCAGGATCAGGGGTGCGGCAAGGCGGTTCATGGCAGCTTCAGCTCCGTGTCGCGGGCAAAGGGCCACTTGCGGTTGATCTCGTTCACCAGGCCTTCGACCTTGCGCAGGCTGGCCTCGACCTCGGCGCGCAGCGCGCCCAGGTCGGTGGTGGCCTCGCGGGCGTTGGCGCCCACCGCCTGGGCCTCGGCCAGCACGGCGTCCACCTTGGTCAGGCTGCCTCGGGCGTCGGCCAGCAGGGCGTTGAGTTGCAGCACGGCGGCGCGCACCTCGGGCACCAGGCCGGCGTCCTTGCCGCTACCAAAGACCTGCTTGTCGGCCTTGGCGGCCATGCCGTCCAGCCGGGCCAGCAGCTGGTTGGTGCGCTCCAGCGTGGCCAAAATCTTGCGCGCCTCGCCGTCGCTGCCGGTGAGCACCCCCAGCGCGCCGCCCGGGCCGTTCAGCCGCTCGGTCAGCGCGCGCACGTTGCCCAGCGCGCCGCCCAGGGCCGAGTCGCTGGCCGTCAGGTGGTTCAGGTTTTCCAGCAGCTCGCGCGCATCGGCCATCAGGCGCGGGATCTCGGCCGTAGCGTCGCCGCGCAGCACCGGGCGCACGGCGCCGTCGGCCAAGGGCGGATCGGTCATCACCCCGCTGTAGGCCTTGATGGTGGTGCCGCCGACGATGCCGCGCACCAGCGTGAAGACGCTGGACTCGCGCAGCCAGTGGGCATCGCGCCGCGCCACGTCCACCACGATGCGCACCTCGCCGCCCTCGGCCAGGCCCAGGCTGCGCACGCGGCCGATGGGAAAGCCGGAGAACGTCACGTCCATGCCCACCGCCACGCCTTCGGAATCGTCGGCCGTGAGCACCAGGCGCTGGGTGGGCTCGAAGGCGCCGCGCGCATACAGCAGGTACAGCGCCGAGCCCACCACCAGCACCAGGGTGAACAGCAGCAGCGCCGCCGCCTTGGCGCGCAGGTGGGCCACGGGGCGCAGCAGCTCGTCGCCGGGCAGCGCGCAGCGCGCATTGGGGCTCGGGGGGGTAGGGTCGGTCATCGCAAAAAGAAGGTCAGTAGTAGTTGCTCATCAGCGAGAGCACTTCGATGAGCAGCAGCACGGCGAACATGCGCGCCAGCCCGCCCAGCTCGGAGCCGGGCTGCTGCGCGTGGCCGGGATCGCCCGTCTCGTACAGCCCGGAGGCCAGCGGGATGAGGGCCACCGCCATGCTGAAGAACAGCGTCTTGAGCGCAAACACCAGCGTGATCTGCGGCGTGAACACGTGGCCGAACATGCGCGTGTAGCCGGCGATGCCGGCGGTGGTGAAACCATAGACGCCCAGGTAGGCCATGACCAGCGCCACCACGCACGACAGCGCCGCCAGCGTGACGCTGGCGTAGATGCCGGCCACCACGCGCGGCATCAGCTCCATGCGCACCGGGTCGGCGCCGCGCGCCTGCAGCGCCTGCAGGTGGCCGCTTTGGCGCATGAGCGCCAGCTGCGTGCCGTTGGGGATGGTGGCGCGCATGGCCACGAACAGCGCGGCAGTCAGCGGGATCAGCTCCAGTACCAGCACGCGGATGACCATCTCCAGCGCGTAGCGCGACAGGCCGTAGCTCCAGGCCGTCACCACCACGATGCGGGTGATGACCAGCGCCAGCAGCGCCGCCAGCACCGTGAAGCCCAGCAAGATGGGCGCCGTGTCGTGGTACATGTGGCGCGCCAGCCGCCAGCGCGTGCCGCGCGAGTAGCTCGACGGCGAGAGCATCAGCACCAGCACCACCGCACCCAGGTAGAAGATGCGCGACCAGGCCAGCGCCCAGCGCCGGGCCGTGCGCACCAGGCGCTCGTGCAGGGGCAGCGGATGGCGCAGGGCAGTCATGCGCGCATCATAGGGGAGCGGCGCAGCTTGACAGGTGAAACAGGCCTGTAACACCCGCCAGGCAAGCGCCGGCAGCTATCGTTTGCGTAGCATCGCACACGTTAGACGTGGCGCCGGGCCACTGGCGCCGGCGGCGGCACGGGCTCGGCGTCGGCGCGCGCATGCAGCGCCTCGATCACGTGGCACTGCCCGCCTGTGCCGTCGCAGCGGCTGCGCAGCGCCTGCAGCTCGCGCTCCAGCACCTGCAGCTCGGCCAGCCGGGTGCGCACATGCTCCAGGTGCCCGTCCAGCGTGGCGCAGGCGGCGTGGTCGGCGCCCTCGTCATGCACCACGCGCGCGTCCAGCTGCAGCAGGGTGCGCACCTCGTCCAGGGACATGTCCATGGCGCGGCACAGCCGCACGAAGCGCAGGCGGTGCACCTCGTCGTCGCTGTACAGGCGATAGCGGTTTTCCGCCCGCGTCTGGCCGCACAGCAGGCCTTCCTTTTCGTAGTAGCGGATGTTGGCCGCAGGCACGCCCGACAGGCGGGCGGCATCGCCAATGCGGTGGCGGGGGCTTTGCGTGTTCATGCTTGACATTAAAGTGACTTCAAGGTTTCCAATGATCGCATGAACACCCCACAACCCGCCCACGCTCACGGCGCGCATGCGCACAAGCACGAACATGCACACGAACCCGGCCACGCCGAGACCCACGCGCCGGCCTGCGGCTCCTGCGCCGGCGACGGCGATGGCCATGACCACGGCGCCCTGCCCGGCTGGCCGCGCATCGCCGCCGCGCTGGCGCTGGCCTCCGGGGCAGAAGTGGCCCATTGGCTCCAGCAGGACACCCTGGGCATGGCTCTGGCCGTGGTGGCCATCGCCCTGTCCGGTCTGGGCGTGTACCGCTCGGGCCTGAAGGACCTGGCGCGGCTGCGCCTGGGTATCAACGCGCTGATGGCCGTGGCCGTCACCGGCGCCGTGCTGATCGGCCAGTGGCCCGAGGCGGCCATGGTCATGGCCCTGTACGTGGCCGCCGAGCGCATCGAGCACGGCGCCATGGACCGTGCCCGCAACGCCATCCGCGGCCTGCTCGACCTGGCGCCCGAGACCGCCGACGTGGTGCAGGACGGCGGCGGCACCGCCCGCGTGCCGGCGGCCGAAGTGGCCCTGGGCGCGCTGGTGCGCATCGCCCCGGGCGCGCGCGTGCCGCTGGACGGCACCGTCACCCGCGGCAGCAGCGCCGTGAACCAGGCCCCCATCACCGGTGAGAGCCAGCTGGCCGACAAGGGGCCGGGCGATGCGCTGTACGCCGGCAGCGTGAACCAGCAGGGCGAGCTGTTCATGCAGGTCACGGCCGCGCCCGGCAGCACGCTACTGGCGCGCATCGTGCACGCCGTGGAGCAGGCCCAGGCCAGCCGCGCGCCCACCCAGCGTTTCGTCGATCGCTTCGCCGCCGTCTATACGCCCCTGGTCTTCGTGGCCGCCCTGGCGCTGGGCCTGCTGGCGCCCGTGGTGATGGGCTGGAGCTGGCACCAGGCCGCCTACCAGGCCCTGGCGCTGCTGGTCATCGCCTGCCCCTGCGCGCTGGTGATCTCCACGCCGGTCACGGTGGTCAGCGCCCTCACGGCAGCGGCGCGCCGCGGCATCCTGATCAAGGGCGGCAGCGCGCTGGAGTCGGCGCGCAGCCTGTCCGCCATCGCCCTGGACAAGACCGGCACCCTGACCACCGGCCACCCCACGCTGGTGCACTGGCAGGCCATGGAGGCCGATGCACAGGCCGCCGGGGCGGCAGCCTGGCAGCTGGCCAGCCGCTCCGACCACCCGGTCTCGCGCGCCATCGCCGCCGGGCTGCCGGCCGGCCAGCCGGACGCCGCCGCCGACGTGCGCGCCCTGCCCGGGCGCGGGGTGGAGGCCACCCTCGCCGGCCAGCGCTGGGTGCTGGGCAACCTGCGCCTGGTGCGCGAGATGGGCCTGGACACCCCTGCCCTCGCCGAGCAGCTGGCCGCGCACGAGCAGCAGGGCCGCACCGTCACCTTGCTGGCCAGCGAGCAGGCCGTGCACGCCCTGTTCGCCGTGGCCGACCCGCTGCGCGCGCACGCAGCCGAGGCCATCGCCCAGCTCAAGGCCATCGGCGTGCAGCCCGTGGTGCTGAGCGGCGACAACCCCGCCACCGTGCAAGCCGTGGCGCGCGAGGCCGGCATCGCGGACGCCCGCGGCGGCCTGCTGCCCGAAGACAAGCTGCAGTCCATGGCCGAGCTGCAAGCACGCCTGGGCCCCACCGCCATGACCGGCGACGGCATCAACGACGCGCCGGCCCTGGCCCGCGCCGACGTCGGCTTTGCCATGGGCGGCGCGCACAGCACCGGCATGGCCATGGAGACGGCCGACGTGGTGCTGATGAACGACGACCTGCGCCGCATCCCCGACACCGTGGTGCTGGCCCGCCGCGCGCACCGTGTGCTGTGGCAAAACATCATCCTGGCGCTGGGCGTGAAGGCGGCGTTCTTCGCGCTCGCCCTGATGGGCCTGGCCACGATGTGGATGGCCGTGGTGGCCGACATGGGCGTCAGCCTGGCTGTCGTCGCCAACGGCCTGCGCCTGCGCGGCGGCGCAGGCACCCCACCCCCCCGCGACGGAGACGCACGATGACCCCCCGGAAAACGACCAAGGCGCAAAAGAACCTGCCCGGCAGCGCCGCCGGCCGCCAGCGCCAGGCCGCCGCCTTCGAGCACCTGCTGGCCGCCTTTGCCGCCAGCGGCGCAGAGCCCCCGGCCCGGCGCTGGCACTACCTGGAGGCGGCCCACGTGCTGGCGCAAAACCGCTTCACGCTGCACTGGCGCGCCCACTGGCACATGCTGCGCTACGCCCGCCAGACGGGCGACGCGTTCGAGTCACGTGGCCAGCTGGCGCGCCTGGCGCTGACCGTGGCCGGCCACGTGGTGCGCCGACTGCCGCAGGGCAACACGGGGCGCGCCATCGTGCCTGCACTGCAGTCCATGGTGCCGTCGGCACCGGTGCGCGAGCGCATCGCCCAGGCCATGGCGGCCGTGGCGCCCGATCGCGCCGAGGCGCTGGCGCAGCGGCAGGGCTGACGGCCGGCGGGCGGGCATTTAAGCCAAATCGGCTTCAAACCCTTACCCATCAAGCGCTGGCAGCTCCTCTATTGATAGCTACGCTGCAGCTGCTTGCGCGGCCTTTCTTGATGCACCTCAACGCGTGGCAGGGCGCCCGGTGCTGCAATCGGTGCGCCGCCCGCCACCCCGGCGGCGTCCGCATTGCAGCCATGACACCCACCGCCCTCGCCGCTCCCACCGTGACCGCCCACTCCCGCACCGAAGATGCCGTGGCCATCGCCGCGGGGGTGACCATGATCTCCGTCGGCGTGGCCTTCCTGGCCAGCGCCGGGTTGCTCACCGGCGGCATGGCGGGGCTGGCTTTCTTGCTGCACTACGCCACGGGCATCAGCTTCGGCACGCTGTTCTTCCTGCTCAACCTGCCGTTTTACTGGCTGGCGCTGCGCCGCATGGGCCTGGCCTTCACGCTCAAGACGTTTGCCGCCGTGGCGCTGCTGTCGGTGCTGGCGGACTTGCAGACGCGCTTTCTGCAGATCAACCAGCTGCAGCCGCTGTACGCCGCGCTCACCGGCGGGCTGATCATGGGCATGGGCTTTCTGGTGCTGTTTCGCCACCGCTGCAGCCTGGGCGGGGTGGGCATCCTGGCCCTGTACCTGCAGGACCGCCGCGGCTGGCGCGCCGGCAAGGTGCAGATGGCCGTGGACTGCTGCATCGTCGCCGCCGCCCTGTTTACGGTGGAGCCCATGCGCGTGCTGTGGTCGATCGTCGGCGCCGTGGCGCTGAACCTGGTGCTGGCCATGAACCACCGGCCCGGGCGCTACCTGGCCGCCTGAGGCGTGCTGCGGGGCGGGAACTCGGCCCCACCACCGCGTATCTTCACCTTCCATGGCACGGCGCCTCACCTTCCTCTTCATGGCATTGCTGCTGGTCCTGCGCGGCCTGCTGGGCGACGCCATGGCGATGCCTGCGCCGCAGCCCGCCAGCACCCCGATGAGCCAGAGCGAGCAGGGCGAACACGCCGCCGCGGCAGCCGAGACGCACTGCGCCGGCTCGCAGCAGGCCGGCGGCTGCGGCGCCGAGGGCCAGGCCGGCAGCGCCTGCGCCGCCTGCGGCCTGTGCCACCCGGGGGCCTGCGCCGCGCCCGCGCTGGCGCCAGTTGCCTGCGGGGCCGCTGCGCCCCCGCCCGCGCGTAGCACGCGCTTTGCCAGCGCGCAGCGCGCACGCGCCATCAAGCCGCCCATAGGCTGAGCCACCCGCCTTTCCGCGCGGGCCGGCCCTTGCCAGCCGCCGCGCGTCCGGGTGCTGCAGCGCACCCCGCGCGGGCGCCCGGCCTGTTGTCACGCTTTTCTTCCGCACTCCATGAATACTCTCCAATTGATAGCTGCCAGCGCTTTGCTGGCGGGCGCCAGCACCGTTTTTTCCCATGAAAGCCCCGCCCACCATGAGACCAGCGCCAGGCCGGCCGTGCAGCAGCCCTGGGGCATCGCCGGCGCGGCGCAGGACGCGCAGCGCACCCTCGTGCTGCAGATGACGGACGACATGCGCTTTACCCCCGCGCACTTCACCGTGCGCCAGGGCGAAACCGTGCGCCTGCGGGTGCCAAACCGCGGCCAGCTGATGCACGAGGTTGTCCTGGGCACGCCTGCATCGCTGGACGAGCATGCCGCCATGATGCGCAAGCACCCCGGCATGGAGCACGACGCGCCGCACATGGCTCACGTCGCACCCGGCGCGCAGGGCGAACTGGTCTGGCGCTTCAACCGCGCCGGCAGCTTCGACTTCGCCTGCCTGGTTGCCGGCCACTTCCAGGCCGGCATGCGCGGCACCTTCACCGTCACGCCATGACCCGCCTGCCACATTCGCATCTCGCCCCAGGAGCCCACGCCATGAACCTTCCCCCCTTCACCCGCCGCCAATGCCTGGCCGGCGCCGCCGCCCTGCTGGCCACGGCCGCGCTACCCGTCCTGGCGGCCGCCCCGGCAGCCGCTGCGCTGCCACCCATGGAAGTCTGGAAAGACCCCAACTGCGGCTGCTGCAAGGACTGGATCGTGCTGATGGAGCAGGCCGGCTTTGCCGTCACCGTGCACGAAAGCGGCAACGCCCCCGTGCGCGCCCAGCTGGGCCTGCCCACGCGCCTGGGCTCCTGCCACACGGCGCTGGTCGGCGGCTACCTGCTGGAAGGGCACGTGCCCGCAGCCGACGTGAAAAAGCTGCTGGCGCAAAAGCCCAAGGCGCTGGGCATCACCGTGCCCGGCATGCCCGTAGGCAGCCCCGGCATGGACGGGCCCGAATACGGCGGCCGCAAGGACCCGTACGACGTGCTGCTGGTCACCAAGAACCTGATGAACAGCGACGTCTCCACGCGCGTCTTCACCAGCTACCGCTGAACCAGGGCAGCCCGACGCGGTCCCTCCATAATGGCCGCGCCATGCACGACAGCCTCTTCGCCAGCGCGCCGGCCGGCGCCATCACCGACGTCCCCGGCATCGAGGCCGGCCACTTCACCGACACGCGCCGGCCCACGGGCTGCAGCGTGGTCATCGCCCGCGAGGGCGCGGTGGCCGGTGTGGACGTGCGCGGCGCTGCGCCCGGCACGCGCGAGACCGACCTGCTGGCGCCGGGCAATCTCGTCAACGAAGTCCACGCCATCGTGCTGGCCGGGGGCAGCGCCTGGGGCCTGGACGCGGCCACCGGCGCCGTGCGCTGGCTGGAGGAGCACGGCGTGGGGCTGGACGTGGGCGTCGCCCGCCTGCCGCTGGTGCCGGCCGCCGTGCTGTTCGACCTGCCCGTGGGCGACGCCCGCATCCGCCCCGACGCGGCTGCCGGCTACGCTGCCTGCGCCGCAGCCGCCACCGGCCAGCCGCTGGCCGAAGGCAACGTGGGCGCCGGCGCCGGCGCCGTCGTGGGCAAGATGTTTGGCCTGCAGCACGCCATGAAGGGCGGCATCGGCACGGCGTGCGTGCGGGTGGCTGGTGTGACGGTGGGCGCCCTGGTGGCCTGCAACGCCGTGGGCGATGTGGTCGATCCCGAGACCGGCCGGCCCCTGGCCGGCGCCCGCACCGCAGCAGGCGACGCGCTGCGGGGCACCCGGCGCGCCCTGCTGCGCGGCGAGCCGCCACACCCGCTGCTGGCCGGCAGCAACACCACCATCGGCGTGATCGCCACCGACGCTCGGCTGACCAAGGTGCAGGCCCAGCGCCTGGCGGTGTCCGGCCACGACGGGCTGGCGCGCAGCATCAACCCGGTGCACACCATGAGCGACGGCGACACGCTGTTCGCCCTGGCCACCGGCCGCGCCGACCAGCACCCCGGCATGATGGTGCTGGCCACCATGGCGGCCGAAGCGGTGGCGCACGCCACCGTGCGCGCCGTGCGGGCGGCCCGCAGCCTGCAGCTGCCGGGCGGGCTGTCGCTGCCCGCCTGCACCGACCTGCGGCGCGCGGGCTGATCGTTGTAAATCCTGCAGTGAACTAGCGCTGGCGCGCCCGGCCGCTGCGCGGCGCGGCGGCCGGGGCGGGCGCGCCCGCCAGCCGGCGAAAGGCACCCTCGCCCGAGAGCTTGTCGATCATGCGGCGCGTCATGGACTGGGTGCTGCCGTCCAGCCCCGTGAACAGGAACAGGGTGTTGTGCGGGCTGGCCCAGGTCAGCTGGGTCTGCACCGTCACTTGCTGGCTGACGATCTCCACCCACTGGCCGATCTGCAGCGCACCCTTGGCGTCGTCGGCGGCCGGCACATCCGGACGCGGCTCCTGGGCCAGGGCCTGCATTTCGGACTGCGTGGGCAGCTCGTCCTGCACGGACAGCGGGGCGGCCAGGCTGTCTGCGGGCTCTGCGGGCGGCGGCTCAGCGGCCGCCTGGGCCGCATCGGCCTGGGCCTGGGCCTGGGCCTGGGCGTGGGCGTGGGCGTGGGCGTGGGCCTGGGCCTGGGCAGCTTCGACTTCAGCTTGTGCCCGGGCCTGCTCCTGGGCGCGCGCTGCTTCGGCGCGCCGCTGCTGTTCGTGGTGATAGTCCTGCGCCAGCTGCAGCAGGCCCAGCAGGCGTTCCTCCGCGGCCTGTATTCCATCGGCCGGGTGGTTGATGCTCATCAGCCCCTCGCGCAGCGTGGGCAGCGCCGCCGCCAGGGCCTGGCCCAGCCGCTCGGGCTCGGCGTGCAGCTGCGCCTGCTGCCCGGCCGCCAGCAGCAGCGGCACCAGGGCCAGGTAGCCGCCGGGGTCATCGTCCCCGCCTGCGTCACCGCCCTCCGCGGTCTGCGCCAGCGCCACCACGGCGGCCCAGGGGCCGGTGACGAAAGCCAGCAGGTCTGCCGGCGCGCCATCGGCGTTGGGCAGGCGGCGAAAGTCGGCCGCCAGGCGCTCGGCCAGCAGGTCGCGCTGCTCGCGCAGCTGGCGTTCGCGCTCCTTGGCCTCGCGGCGCTCGCGGCGGTGGCGCTCCTGCGTCTCCCAGGCCTTTTCCAGGGCGCGCAGCACGCGCTCGAAAGGGACGGAACTTTCGATGCGCGCCGTCGCCAGGTGGCCCACCACCTCGTTGACCAGGCGCATGAAGCGCCCGAACGAGGGCGAGTCTTCCCGGTCGAAGGCCAGGCTGCGCTGCGTCAGCTCGTCCAGCAGGCGGCGCGCAGGGTGCTGCTCGTCGCTGAAAAAACGCGTGTCGTGGCGCACCAGTTCGCGCAGCGCTGGCGCCAGGCTCTGGATGGCGCGCTGCATGGGCGGCAGCAGGCGCGCGTCCTGGGAGATGTTGTCCATCATGCGGCTGACCACGTCCTGCGCGGCGCGCTCGGGCGAGGCCTGCTGCACGGGGGCCGGCACGGGCGCGGAGGCTGGCATCATGGCCGAGGTACCGGCCCAGGCGCTGGCGCCCTGGGCGCCGGCCAGCCGGCCCACCAGGTGCTCCAGCTGCGCCAGGTCCTGCATGGCGTCCGCGGCTTCCTGGGTCACATAGCCGCCGTGCCCCGACACAGCGCCATGGCCGCCTGCCGCCGCAGCGCCCCCGTGCACGGCATTCATCGCGAACGGGTCACCCAGGCCAGCCAGCATCTGGCGCAGCATGCCCACGGTGAGCAGCGCTTCCTCCGCCGCCGGCGCCAGCGGCACGCCGCCAGAGACGCCGCCGCCCCAGCCGGAGCCATGCTCGGGCAGGCCGTAGTGGCTGACCAGCCCGCTGTGTACCGAAGAAGCGTAGCCACCCATGCCCATCTGCGCACTGGCCGAATAGCCGCCGTAGCTGCTGCGCTGCGCACCGGCCAGGCCGGCGACGGCATAGCCCACCGGCTCCACCCCCTGCTCGCGCAGGGCGCTTGCGGTGCGCTGGTACACCTCCACCAGCTGCTGGCCCAGCTGCTCGCGCATCTGGGCCATCCACTGCTGGCGCACGTCGCCCGACACGCCGGTATCGCCCACCACCTGCTGCAGCGCGCGGATGTAGTTCTCGGGCCGCAGCGGATTGCGCTCGGGCTGCACGTTGCCCAGGCCCTGGGCGGAGCTGACTAGGGCGTTCAGCTCGGCCAGCGCCGCCTCGGTGGCCAGCGCCGCCGTCTGCTGGGCGCGCGCCAGCTCCACCTGCGCCAGCACCTCGGTATCGTCCATCAGTGCCAGCTCGCCGAAATCGATGCCCGTGTCGATGCCGGCCGGGCCCCGGGCGCGCGGCTGCGCCGGGCCGTCGGCAAAGGCCTCCAGCAGCGCCAGGGGGTAGGCCTTGACCAGCTGCGCCTCGTGCTGGTTCAGCAGGCGCAGGGCGTCAGCCACCAGGTGGCGCCGCTGCACATCGCGGCTGGACGATTCTTCCTCGCTCAGGGCGCTGCGAGTGCGGGTGAGCAGTTGCCCCATGAGCGTCTCGCCGTCGCGGATGGCATTGACGACGCATGCGCGAAAAACCGTTCTGGCGCGAGACGCTGGCAGGGGCATGGCTCGTGGGAAAAGGGAGGAAGGGCGGCAGGCCGCCCGATACTACTACCGCAGGCGCGTCACTTGAGGGCCTTGTAGCGCATGCGCTTGGGGGCAGCGCCCTCTTCGCCCAGGCGCTTCTTCTTGTCGGCCTCGTACTCCTGGTAGTTGCCGTCAAAGAACACCCACTGGCTGTCGCCCTCGGCGGCCAAGATGTGGGTGGCGATGCGGTCCAGGAACCAGCGGTCGTGGCTGATGACCATCACCGTGCCGGCGTATTCCAGCAGCGCGTCTTCCAGGGCGCGCAGGGTTTCCACGTCCAGGTCGTTGGAGGGCTCGTCCAGCATCAGCACGTTGCCGCCCTGGATCAGCGTCTTGGCCAGGTGCAGGCGCCCGCGCTCGCCGCCCGAGAGGTTGCCGACCTTCTTTTGCTGGTCCTGGCCGTTGAAGTTAAAACGCCCGGCGTAGGCGCGCGAGGCCATGGTGAACTTGCCCACGTTGATCATGTCCAGCCCCCCGGAGATGTCCTCCCACACGGTCTTCTCGTTGGCCAGCTCGTCGCGGTGCTGGTCCACAAAGGCCATCTTCACCGTCTGGCCGATCTCGACGGTGCCGGAGTCAGGCTGCTCCTTGCCGGCGATCAGCTTGAATAGCGTGGACTTACCGGCGCCGTTGGGGCCAATGATGCCGACGATGGCACCCGCCGGAATGTTCATGGACAGGTTGTCGATCAGCAGGCGGTCGCCGAAGGCCTTGGAGACGTTCTTGAACTCGATGACCTTGGAGCCCAAGCGCTCGGCCACGGGAATGAAGATCTCCTGCGTCTCGTTGCGCTTTTGGTATTCGTAGTCGCTCAGCTCCTCGAAGCGTGCGATACGGGCCTTGGACTTGGCCTGGCGCCCCTTGGCGTTCTGGCGCACCCACTCCAGCTCCTTCTTCAGGGCCTTGGCGCGGGCTTCTTCGCCCTTTTGCTCGGCCTCCAGGCGGTTGCCCTTCTGGATCAGCCAGTCCGAGTAGTTGCCCTTGTAGGGAATGCCGTGGCCGCGGTCCAGCTCCAGGATCCACTCGGCGGCGTTGTCCAGGAAGTAGCGGTCGTGGGTGATGGCCACCACGGTGCCGGAGAAGCGGTGCAGGAATTGCTCCAGCCAGTCCACGCTTTCCGCGTCCAGGTGGTTGGTGGGCTCGTCCAGCAGCAGCATGTCGGGCTTGGACAACAGCAGCTGGCACAGGGCCACGCGGCGCTTTTCGCCACCGGACAGCTGCCCGACCATGGCATCCCAGGGCGGCAGGCGCAGCGCGTCGGCGGCGATCTCCAGCTGGTGCTCCGAATCGGTGCCGGCGGCGGCGATGATGGCTTCCAGCTCACCTTGCTCCTTGGCCAGGGCGTCGAAGTCGGCATCTTCCTCGGCGTAGGCGGCGTACACCTCCTCCAGGCGGGCCTTGGCGTTGTTCACCTCGGCCATGGCTTCTTCCACAGCCTGGCGCACCGTGTGCTCGGGATTGAGCTGGGGCTCCTGGGGCAGGTAGCCGATAGACAGGCCGGCCATGGGCAGGGCCTCGCCCTCGAACTCCTTGTCCACGCCAGCCATGATCTTCAAGAGCGACGACTTGCCCGAGCCGTTCAGGCCCAGCACGCCGATCTTGGCGCCAGGAAAGAATGACAGCGAGATGTCCTTCAAGATCTGCCGCTTCGGGGGCACGGTCTTGCTGACACGATTCATCGAGAAAACGTACTGGGCCATGGAGTCTTAATCTGAAAAAAATAGCAAAAAAGGGGCGCCAGCCAAGGCGCGCGCAACCATTGATTATCGGCGCATGCGACAATGGCAGCCGCCACGGGCTCCAGTCACCCGGGCAGCAGCAGTCAAGCTGGGGACGAAGGAAGCATCGCCTTCCGGGCTCCCACTCCTGCAATCATCGGCCCCTTTTGTACTGGTTCGGCAACACCCTGCCGACGACGGGCCGATACCCGGCGCCCAGGACGGGCGCATCCAACAACGATGACATTTGACGAACTGAAGCTCTCGCCGGCCATTTTGCGGGCCGTGCAGGAACAGGGCTATGACAGCCCTACCCCCATCCAGGCCCAGGCCATTCCTGCCGTGCTGGCAGGCCACGACCTGCTGGCCGGCGCGCAGACCGGCACCGGCAAGACGGCCGCCTTCACGCTGCCCCTGCTGCAGCGCCTGGAAGCGGGCAACCCCGCCACCAGCCGCTTCGGCGGCCGCGGCGTGCGCGCTCTGGTGCTGACCCCCACGCGCGAATTGGCCGCCCAGGTCGAAGAATCCGTGCGCGGCTACGGCAAGCACCTGGACATCAAGTCCACCGTGATCTTCGGCGGTGTGGGCATGAACCCCCAGATCGACCGCATCAAGCGCGGCGTGGACATCCTGGTGGCAACGCCCGGGCGCCTGCTGGACCTGCAGCAGCAGGGCTTCCTGGACCTGTCCACCGTCGAGGTGCTGGTGCTGGACGAAGCCGACCGCATGCTGGACATGGGCTTCATCCACGACGTGAAGAAGATCCTCGCCCTGCTGCCTTCGTCCAAACAGAGCCTGCTGTTTTCTGCCACGTTCAGCGACGAGATCCGCGAGCTGGCCAGCGGCCTGCTCAAGAACCCGCAAAGCATCCAGGTCACCCCGCGCAACACCACGGTGCAGCGCATCAGCCAGGTCATCCACCCGGTGGGCCGCGGCAAGAAAAAGCAGGTGCTTCTGCACATCATCCAGCAGCACGACTGGAGCCAGGTGCTGGTGTTCACGCGCACCAAGTTCGGTGCCAACAACGTGGCCGACTACCTGACCAAGAACGGCGTGACGGCCATGGCGCTGCACGGCAACAAGAGCCAGAGCGCCCGTACCCAGGCGCTGGAAGGCTTCAAGACCGGCCAGATCCGCGCCCTGGTGGCCACCGACATTGCCGCGCGCGGCATCGACATCGACGACCTGCCGCACGTCGTCAACTACGAGATCCCCAACGTCTCCGAGGACTATGTGCACCGCATCGGCCGCACCGGCCGCGCCGGGCGCGAGGGCCACGCCGTGAGCCTGGTCTGCATGGACGAGGAAGGCTTCATGATGGACATCGAGCGCTTCACCAAGCAGGAGATTCCCGTGCAGGTGATCGATGGCTTCGGCCCTGACGAGGGCGAGCAGGCCGAGCCCATCGCCATGGGTCGCCAGACCATCTGGGGCGGCGCTGGCAAGCCACCGGGGCGCGACGTGATGCAGGCGGCTGCCAAGGCCGCACGCCAGGAGATGATGGAGCGCATCCGCACCAACAAGGCAGCCACGGGCGCCGGGGGTGGCCAGCGCGGCCGCCAAGGTGGCGCCGAAGGCGGCCAGTCCCGCAAGGAAGGCGCCGAGGGCGGTGGCCGCGGCCGGCATGGCGGCGCCAGCGCCGGCCAGGGCCCCCGCCCGGCCGGCCGCGCCCCGCAGCCGCAGCAAAACGCGGGCGGCGCACGCCGCCGCAGCGGTGGCGGCGGTGGCGGTACCGGTGGCGGCATGGCTGGCAGCGGTGGTGCTACCGGTGGTGGCCAGCGTCGTCATGACGACAGCCAGCCGCGCGGCGAAAACGCCCACATGCTGACCCAGACCGGTCACTCGCTCATGCCCCGGCGCCCCGGTGGCGGCGGCCAGCCCGACCCCATGCGCACCAACGTGGACATGATGGCCGGCAGCGGCCGCCGTGGCGGTGGCTATCGCAATGGCGGCGGCGGCGGTGGTGGTGGCGGCGGCTCGCGCGGGCCGCGCGGCGGTGGCGGCGGTTACGGCCGCTGACGCGCTGGCAGGCTCGCCCTGCACAGGCTCTGAGCCCGGCTTGCGCCGGGCTTTTTTCTGGCACTGACTCGCGCCCGCAGCCGGCTAATATCGGCCCAGGAAACACTCAAGCTCGCCCCCCATGATGAACCAGACCCTCACGGGCCGCCGTGCAGCCGCGCCCGCCCGTCCCCTGCTGCGCGCGGCGCGCCTGCCCTTGCTGGCGCTGTCGGCCCTGGTGCTGGCCGCCTGCTCCAGCACGCCGCTGCCGCCCTGGCCCTCGCAGACCGCCGAGACCGGCACGCCGCGGCAGGGCCGGGTGGTGCCGCCGCCGCTGGGCACGGCCGGCCCGCGCGATGCGGCCCCGCCTTCGGCTGTCACCGTGACGCCCGTGGAGCCCGCACCCACCTTGTCCACCCAGGCCGCGCCCGCGCCGCTGTCGGCCGTGGAGGCGCGCTTTGCCGACCCTTCCGGTCGCTATGACACGCCCGGCCTGGCCGAAGGCCGCCGCGCCTTTACCACCAATGCCGAGCTGGCCCAGTGGCTGGGCCGCCTGGGTGCGGCCGCGCCCGGCGGGCATACCAAGGCGCAGGTCCTGAACTTCGGCCGCTCGCAGCGCGGCACGCCGCTGCCGGCCTTGGTGCTGACCCGCGCCGGCGGCACCGACGTGGCCGCGCTGGAGGCCAGCGGCCGGCCCACCGTGCTGCTGATGGGCCAGCAACACGGCGACGAGCCGGCCAGCGCCGAGGCCCTGCTGATCATGGCGCGCGAGCTGGCCCCAGGCGGCCTGCTGGAGCCCATGCTGGACGCCATCAACGTCATCGTCGTGCCGCGCGCCAATCCCGATGGCGCCGAGTCCGGGCAGCACCTGACGGCCAGCGGCACCGACCTGGACCAGGACCACCTGGCACTGCGCACGCCCGAGGCCCAGGCGCTGGCGCGGCTGGTGCGCAACTACCGGCCGATTGCCATCATCGACGCGCACGAATACCCGGTGCACAGCCTGCTGGCCGAGCGCGCCGGCGTGCTGCCGCGCGCCGACCTGCTGCTGCAGCGGGCCACGACGGCCAACCTGCCGGAGTTCATGACCAAGGCTGCGATGGAGTGGTACCACGACCCCATGGTGAAGGCGCTGACCGGTGCCGGGCTCACGCAGGACTGGTACTTCACGCCGGAGCAGACCGATGGCGGCGCCCTGCGCCTGGCCATGGGGAGCACGGCTGCCGACAGCGCGCGCAACGTCAACGGGCTGAAGAATGCCGTCAGCCTGCGCATCGACAGCCGCGGCGCTGACCTGGACCGCAGCCAGATCCAGCGGCGCGTGCACGCGCACGTCACTGCGCTGACCAGCGCGCTGCGCAGCACGGTGGAAAAAGCCGCCAGCCTGGAGTCGGTGCGCTCGTATGAGGCGCGCGAGATTGCGTCGCAGGCCTGCCGGGGCGACCTGGTGGTGCGCGCGCAGGGCACGCCGCTGCAGCGCGAGCTGATCGGCATCGACCCGCAGACCGGCGCCGACCGGCCGCTGCACCTGCAGTGGGACTCGACCCTGCAGCTGCAGACCACGTTGCGCCGCGCCCGCCCTTGCGGCTACTGGCTGGCCGCCAGCGCCGGCGACGCCGTGCAGCGCCTGCGCTGGCTGGGCGTGCAGGTGCTGCGCGTGGCCGAGCCCGGGGCGGTATTGGCCGACCTGTACGAGCAGGCCGGCGGCGAGCGCGGCGAGGGCCTGCAGCTGGCCACGCGGCGCGGCACCATCGACGTGCCCGAGGGCAGCTACTACGTGCCCATGAACCAGACCCTGGCCAACCTGGCCGCCGCAGCGCTGGAGCCCGACACCCGCGGCAGCTACTACGCCCACCAGCTGGTGGGCGGCCTGCAGGATACGGCGCGCGTCATGGCCAACCCGCCGCTGGTCTTTGAGGAGATGGATTGAGTGAAAAGCCCCAGCAGCTATTGATTCGATAGCTGCTGCCGCTTTATCCATGCGGGCTGGAGTCGGATTTGACTACAAGTGCGCCCCGCCCTGCGACCCGCCTCAGGGCACCTTGTGCACGGCCTGCAGCTGCGCCACCAGCTCGGGCACCAGCGCATCGGCGCCGCCCTGCTCCACCGCCCGGCCAAAGGTGGCCTGCACGGCCTGGGCAATGGTGAGCGCGGCCTGCCCGTCCTGCGCCATGGCGGTGTAGTAGCCCATGTCCTTCAGGGCGTTGCCCATGGCAAAGCGCAGCCCCGAAGCATCCTGCGCCAGCAGGTAGGGCCGCAGGCGCTCCAGCGCGACGCCAGCGCCGCCACCCTGGGCCAGCACGTCCACGAAGACCTCAGGTGCCACGCCTCCGCCCACAGCGCAGGCGGCAGCCTCGGCGATCAGCGCCACGCTGCCCAGCGACACATAGTTGTGCAGCAGCTTCATGCGGTGGCCCGTGCCGGCGGCGCCGGTGTGGGTGATGTTCTCGGCGAAGCATTCCAGCAGGGGCCGGCAACGGGCCAGCACCTGTGCATCGCCCCCCACCAGCAGATTCAGCCGGCCCTCGCGCGCCTCGCGCGGGGTGCGCGTCATGGGCGCGTCCAGAAACTGCACGCCCGCCGCCTGGCAGGCCTGCGCCACCCGCTCGGTGGACGACGGGATGGCGGTGGAGCAGTCCACCACCACCGCGCCGGCCGGCAGCGCGGCCAGTGCGCCCTGCGCGCCCAGCAGCACGGCCTCCACCTGCGGCGAGCCGGTCACGCACAGGATCAGCACGTCGCACTGGCGCGCCAGCGACTGCACGTTGGCGGCGGTGGCCACACCCAGCGCCAGCAGCTCGCCCAGCGGCTGGTTGCCCGGGTGCTCCAGCACGGTCAGCAGCTGGCCCTTGCGGACCAGGCTCAGGGCAATGCCGTGGCCCATCAGGCCGACGCCGACGAGGCCGATGCGGGGAGAGGTGCTCATGGGACAGGTCTGGTTGAGGTGAGGTCGTAAGGCGGATTGTGCGGCTCTCAAGCCGGCTGGCGATAGGCCAGCACCTTCAGCGCCCGGTCTGCGTCCACATCGGCAAACGCCGGCGGGTTGGGCACGCGGGCCACGAACGCCAGCCCCGGCGCCGCCAGGCTCACCTGCTCGCGCAGGAAGGACTCGCCCAGCTCCGGCGCGTTCAGGCACAGCAGCGCATGGCCGCCCGGGGTCAGCAGGTCCGGCAGGCGGCGCAGGATGCGGGCGTAATCCTTGGTGGCGACGAAACTGCCCTTTTGGTAGCTGGGCGGGTCGGCGATCACCAGGTCGTACGGCCCGCCGCGGGTGATCTTGCCCCACGTGCTGAAGATGTCGTGGGCCAAAAAGCTGGCGCCCGCCAGTCCGTTCAGGCCATGGTTTTGCTGCCCCGTGGCCATCGCCCCGCGGCCCATGTCCACGTTCACCACCTGCGCCGCCCCCGCCTGCAGCGCAGCGACCGAAAACGCACAGGTGTAGGCAAACAGGTTCAGCACCCGCGAGCCGCGCCCCGTGCGGGCGCGGTGCGCGGCCACATGCGCGCGCACCCAGCGCCGGCCTGCGGCCATGTCCAGAAACAAGCCGTGGTTCTGCCCCTGCAGCACATGCACGCGCAGGCGCGCGCCGTCTTCGGCGACCACGTGCGGGTCGGGCACGCTGCCGGCCATCAGGCGCGTGTCGCTGCGCCCTTCGATCCGCAGCGCCGCGCCGCGGTGCTGAAACACCCAGTTCAAAGGCTGGGCAGGCGCGATCTGCTGCCAGCGCGCCTGCAGCGCCGCGCCGATGGCGGCCACCTCGTCATCGGCCGCAGGGGCAAAGCTGGTAAGCAGGAAGACCGGCGGATAGGCATCGAGCGTCCACTGCTCGCAACCCGGGTGAAGCCCGCCCCGGCCGTGGAAGATGCGGCAGGCATCGGTGGGCGCAGGCATGGCGGCGATGGCGTAGAGCAGGGCTTGCATGGCGATGGGATACGGCAATCGATCCGAGTGAAATCGGCCTTCGACGCTTGACCATCAAGCGCGGGCAGCTAGCGAAATAATAGCAGCCGCCCCGGACAGCCTGTGCGCCTGCCCTGCCGGCCAGACAGGCCCGTGGCCGACATGCGCCGGGGACAAACCTTTTTACAGTAACGCGCGGGTCGGTGCCGCCAGCGCCAGCCCCTTCTCATCTTTTGAAAGGAACCCATGTTCTCCCTTCTCGGAACCATCATCGTCGGCTTCATCGTGGGGCTGCTGGCCCGCGCCTTGAAGCCGGGCAATGACAAGCTCGGCCTGATCATGACCACCCTGCTGGGCATTGGCGGCGCGCTGCTGGCGCGCTACATCGGCGTTGCCATGGGCTGGTACACGCCGGAGGCGACCGCGGGCTGGATCGCCTCCATCGTGGGCGCGATCGTGCTGCTGTTCCTCTACGGGCTGGTCAGGAAGAAGGTGTGACGCCGGCGGGTGAGGAGCGCCCCTCACTCCCTCCCTTTGCAGCAAGCGGGCGAGGATGGGGTGAGGGCCGCACCGCCGCGCGCTCATCGTTTCGCGCAGCCCGTCTTATTCCAGGCCCACCGCCTCACGCTTGGTCAAATCGAGCTCCAACGCTGGCCGATCAAGCGCTGACAGCTATCAAATTTGACAATTCCTCTCAACAATGAAAAAGGCCGCGCAGCCCTTGCGGGACCTGCGCGGCCGGCTTCGCTTCAATAGCGCCTACTTGCGCTGCGGCGGCACGTCCGTGCAGCTGCCGTGCGCCACCTCGGCCGCCATGCCGATGCTCTCGCCCAGCGTGGGGTGCGGGTGGATGGTCTTGCCGATGTCCACGCTGTCCGCACCCATCTCGATGGCCAGGGCGATCTCGCCGATCATGTCGCCGGCGTGCATGCCGACGATGCCGCCGCCCAGGATGCGGCCATGGCCGTGCGCCTCGGGCGAGTCGTCGAACAGCAGCTTGGTGAAGCCCTCGTCGCGGCCGTTGGCAATCGCCCGGCCCGACGCTGCCCAGGGGAACAGGCCCTTCTTGACTTTGATGCCCTGCGCCTTGGCCTGCTCCTCGGTCAGGCCCACCCAGGCGATCTCGGGGTCGGTATAAGCCACGCTGGGGATCACGCGGGCGTTGAAGGCGGCCGCCGCCAGTTCCTGGTTGCCCTGCAGTTCGCCGGCGATGACTTCCGCCGCCACGTGCGCCTCATGCACCGCCTTGTGCGCCAGCATGGGCTGGCCGACGATGTCGCCGATGGCGAAGATGTGCGGCACGTTGGTGCGCATCTGGATGTCCACGTCGATGAAGCCGCGGTCCGTGACGGCAACCCCCGCTTTTTCAGCGGCGATCTTCTTGCCATTGGGCGTGCGGCCCACGGCCTGCAGCACCAGGTCGTACACCTGCGGCTCGGGGGCGCTGCCGCCCTCTTCCTCCGGCGCAAAGCTGACCTTGATGCCTTCCGGCGTGGCCTCGGCGCCTACCGTCTTGGTCTTCAGCATGACGTTGTCGAAGCGGTGGGCATTCATCTTCTGCCAGACCTTGACCAGGTCGCGGTCGGCGCCCTGCATCAGGCCGTCCAGCATCTCGACCACGTCCAGCCGCGCGCCGAGTGTGGAATACACCGTGCCCATCTCCAGGCCGATGATGCCGCCGCCCAGGATCAGCATGCGCTTGGGAACCTCCTTGAGCGCCAGGGCGCCGGTGGAGTCCACGACGCGCGGGTCGTCGGGCATGAAGGGCAGGCGCACGGCCTGCGAGCCGGCGGCGATGATGGCGCGCTGGAAAGCTATCGTCTTCTTGCCGCCCGCCCTGTCCTGGCCGTCGCCGCTGGTTTCCTCCACCTCCAGGTGGTTGGCCCCCACGAAGCTGCCGTAGCCGCGCACGGTGGTCACCTTGCGCATCTTGGCCATCTGGGCCAGGCCGCCGGTCAGCTTGCCGACGACCTTGTCCTTGTGCCCGCGCAGTGTGTCGATGTTCACCTGTGGCGCACCGAAGTCGATGCCCGCGGCCTTCAGGTGGCTGACCTCGTCCATCACGGCCGCCACATGCAGCAGCGCCTTGGACGGGATGCAGCCCACGTTCAGGCACACGCCGCCCAGCGTGGCGTAGCGCTCGACCAGAACCACCTTGAGCCCCAGATCGGCGGCGCGGAAGGCGGCCGAGTAGCCGCCGGGGCCGCCGCCCAACACCAGCACGTCGCACTCCAGGTCGGCGCTGCCGGAAAAGCGGGATGCTTCTGCTTCAGGAGCTGCTGGCGCTTGCGCAGCGGGCGCTGGAGCCTGTTTTGGCTCTGAAGGCGCAGCGGCGGGCGCCGACGCGGGCGCCGGCGCCGCGGCCGATTCCTCGGCCTCCAGCGTCAGCAGCACGCTGCCCTGCCTGACTTTGTCGCCCAGCTTGACCTTCAGCTCCTTGACCTTGCCGGCGTGGCTGGAGGGGATCTCCATGGAGGCCTTGTCGGACTCCACGGTGACCAGGCTTTGCTCGGCGCGGATGGTGTCGCCGGTCTGGACCAGCACCTCGATCACGGCCACTTCGTCGAAGTCGCCGATGTCGGGTACCTGGATATCGATGAGTGCCATCTTTTTCCAATCAGTTGGGGACAGGGCAAAACGCTGCTTTGGTCTGTCCCGCAAGGTTTAGAGAAGGATGCGGCGGTAGTCCGCCAGCACCTGGCCCAGATAGGCGTTGAAGCGCGCGGCGGCGGCGCCGTCGATCACGCGGTGGTCGTACGACAGCGACAGCGGTAGCACCAGGCGCGGCACGAACTTCTCCTTGTCCTCGTTCCACACCGGCTTCATGGCGCTCCTGGACAGGCCCAGGATGGCCACCTCCGGCGCGTTGATGATGGGCGTGAAGTGCGTGCCGCCAATGCCGCCCAGCGACGAGATCGAGAAGCACCCGCCCTGCATGTCGCCCATGCCCAGCTTGCCGTCGCGGGCCTTCTTGGCCAGCTCGCCCATCTCCTGGCTGATCTGCAGGATGCCCTTTTGGTCGGCGTCCTTGAGCACCGGCACCATCAGGCCGTTCGGCGTATCGGCCGCAAAACCGATGTGGTAGTACTGCTTGAAGACCAGCGCGTCGCCGTCCAGCGACGCGTTGAACTCGGGGAATTTTTTCAGGGCTGCCACCACGGCCTTGATGACGAAGGCCAGCATGGTCACCTTGACCGGGCTCTTGGCCTTTTCGCCTTCCTGGTTGGTCTGCACGCGGAAGGCTTCCAGCGCCGTGATGTCCGCTTCGTCGTTGTTGGTGACGTGCGGGATCATGACCCAGTTGCGCGACAGGTTGGCGCCGCTGATCTTCTTGATGCGGGACAACTCCTTGCGCTCCACGGGGCCGAACTTGGCGAAGTCCACCTTGGGCCAGGGCAGCAGGTCCAGCCCGCCGCCTGCGCCCGCGCTGCCCTTGGCCGCGCCGCTGGCCTGGGCCTGGGTCTGCAGGCTGCCGGCCATGACGGAGCGGGTGAAGGACTGCACGTCCTCCTGCGTGATGCGGCCCTTGATGCCCGTGCCCTTGACCTCGGCCAGGGGCACGCCCAGCTCGCGCGCGAACTTGCGCACCGACGGGCTGGCGTGCGGCAGGCCGGGCGTGGGCGTGCCGGGCTGGTGGGCCGGCACGGGCTGCGCGGCCTGCGGCGCTGGCGTCTGCGCTGCGGCAGGCGCCCCGGCAGCCTGGCTTGCAGCCTGCGCGGGCGGCTGCGCCACGGCGGGCGGCGAGACGGCGGGCGACTGCACCTGGGCCGCCGGCGCGGCGCTGCGGGTGGTCTGGCCCTGCACGATGGCGACCAGGTCGCCGACGTTGAGCTTGTCGCCGATGGCCACGCGCAGCTCCTTGATCACGCCCTCGGCGGAGGACGGGATCTCCATGGACGCCTTGTCGGATTCCACGGTGAACAGCGACTGCTCCAGCGTCACCGTGTCGCCCACGGCGACCAGCATCTCGATCACGGCGACGTCCTTGAAGTCGCCGATGTCGGGCACGCGCACCTCCAGCGTTTCGGACGCCGCAGGCGCGGCGGCCGGCTGGGGCGCAGGGGCTGGTGCAGGCGCCTGTGCAGGCGTGGCACTTGCTCCTTTTTCAGGAGCTGCCGGCGCTTGCTCAGCGGGCGCTTGAGCCTGTTTTGGCTCGGATTGCTCGGCGTCGCCAGACTCCAGCGTCACGATGACCGAGCCCTGCTTGATCTTGTCGCCCAGCTGGACTTTCAGCTCCTTGACCACGCCGGTGTGGCTGGAAGGGATCTCCATGGAGGCCTTGTCGGACTCCACCGTGATCAGCGACTGCTCGGCCTGGACCGTGTCGCCGGGCTGGACCAGCAGCTCGATCACGCCCACTTCGTCGAAATCCCCGATGTCCGGGACCTTGATGTCTACCAATGCCATGTCAGCCTCCCCGTTTTCAGGCGTGCAGCGGGTTGATCTTGTCGGCATTGATGCCGTACTTGGCGATGGCTTCGGCCGCCTTGGAGGCGGGCACGATGCCGTCGTCTGCCAGGGCCTTCAGGGCCGCCACCACCACGTAGTGCCGGTTGACCTCGAAGTGCTCGCGCAGCTTGTAGCGGAAGTCCGAGCGGCCAAAGCCGTCGGTGCCCAGCACCTGGTAGCTGCGCTCTTCGGGAATGAAGGCGCGGATCTGCTCGGCAAACGTCTTCATGTAGTCGGTGGACGCCACCACCGGGCCCTGCGTGCGCGACAGCTGCTCGGTGACGAAGGGCACGCGCGGCGCCTCGGTCGGGTGCAGCAGGTTCCAGCGGGCGGCGTCCTGGCCGTCGCGCGCCAGCTCGGTGAAGCTGGGGCAGCTCCAGACGCTGGCGGCCACGCCCCAGTCGTCGGCCAGCAGCTGCTGCGCCGCGATGGATTCGCGCAGGATGGAGCCGCTGCCCAGCAGCTGCACGCTGGGCGCGTCCTTGTCGAGTGCGGGCGCCTGGCTGCACAGGTACATGCCGCGGATGATCTGTTCCTCCGTACCCGGCTGCAGGCCCGGCATGGGGTAGTTCTCGTTCAGCAGCGTGATGTAGTAGTACACGTTCTCCTGGCGCTCGACCATGCGCTTGAGGCCGTGCTGCATGATCACCGCCACCTCGTGCGCGAACGTCGGGTCGTAGCTCACGCAGTTGGGGATGGTGCTGGACAGGATGTGGCTGTGGCCGTCCTCGTGCTGCAGGCCCTCGCCGTTGAGCGTGGTGCGCCCGCTGGTGCCGCCCAGGATGAAGCCGCGTGCCTGCATGTCGCCAGCGGCCCAGGCGAAGTCGCCAAAGCGCTGGAAGCCGAACATGGAGTAGTACACGTAGAACGGGATCATGATCCGGTTGTTCGTCGAGTACGACGTGGCCGCGGCGATCCACGAGCACATGCCGCCGGCCTCGTTGATGCCCTCTTGCAGGATCTGGCCGGCCTTGTCCTCCTTGTAGTACATGACCTGGTCGCGGTCCACCGGCGTGTACTGCTGGCCCTTGGGGTTGTAGATGCCGATCTGGCGGAACAGCCCTTCCATGCCGAAGGTGCGCGCCTCGTCCACCAGGATGGGCACCACGCGCGGGCCCAGCGCCTTGTCGCGCAGGAGCTGCGTGAGAAAGCGCACGTAGGCCTGCGTGGTGCTGATCTCGCGGCCCTCTGCCGTGGGCTCGATGACGGCCTTGAAGGTCTCCAGCGACGGCACGGTGAAGCTTTCGTCGGCCTTCTCGCGGCGTTGCGGCAGGTAGCCGCCCAGGGCCTTGCGGCGCTCGTGCAGGTACTTCATCTCCGGCGTGTCGTCGGCCGGCTTGTAGTAGGGCAGCTTGTCCAGCTCGCTGTCGGGCACCGGGATGTTGAAGCGGTCGCGGATGTACTTGATGTCCTCGTCGGCCAGCTTCTTGGTCTGGTGCACGGTGTTCTTGGCCTCGCCGGCCTTGCCCATGCCGTAGCCCTTGACGGTCTTGATGAGCAGCACCGTGGGCTGGCCCTTGAACTCGTTGGCGGCGTGGAAGGCGGCGTACACCTTCTCCGGATCGTGCCCGCCGCGGCGCAGCTCCCAGATCTCGTCGTCGTTCATGTGCTCGACGAGTTTCGCCGTCTCGGGGTAGCGGCCGAAGAAGTGCTTGCGCAGGTACGCGCCGTCCATGGCGCGGTAGGTCTGGTAGTCGCCGTCCAGCGTCTCCATCATCAGCTGCTTGAGTTTGCCGCTGGTGTCGCGGCGAAAGAGCTCGTCCCAGCCCTTGCCCCACAAGAGCTTGATGACGTGCCAGCCGGCGCCGCGGAAGTCGCCCTCCAGCTCCTGAATGATCTTGCCGTTGCCGCGCACCGGGCCATCGAGGCGCTGCAGGTTGCAGTTGATGACGAAGATCAGGTTGTCCAGGTTCTCGCGCGCGGCCAGGCTGATGGCGCCCTTGCTCTCGGGCTCGTCCATCTCGCCGTCGCCCAGGAAGATCCAGACCTTGCGGTTGGCCGTGTCGGCGATGCCGCGGGCGTGCAGGTACTTCAAAAAGCGCGCCTGGTAGATGGCCATCATCGGCCCCAGGCCCATGGACACCGTGGGGAACTGCCAGAAGCCCGGCATCAGCTTGGGGTGCGGGTAGCTGGACAGCCCCTTGCCATCGACCTCCTGGCGGAAGTTCTCCAGCTGGTCTTCGGTGATGCGCCCTTCCAGGTAAGCGCGGGCGTAGATGCCGGGCGCGCTGTGCCCCTGGAAGTAGATGCAGTCGCCGCCGTGCTTTTCGCTTTCGGCGTGCCAGAAGTGGTTGAAGCCCGCGCCCCACATCGAGGCCAGCGAGGCGAACGAGCCGATGTGCCCCCCTAAGTCACCGCCATCGTGCGGGTGCAGCCGGTTGGCCCGCACCACCATGGCCATGGCGTTCCAGCGCATGAAGGCACGCAGACGCTTTTCGATATGGATGTTGCCGGGGCAGCGCGCCTCCTGCTCGGGCTCGATGGTGTTCACGTAGCCGGTGTGGGCCGAGAACGGCAGGTCGATGCTGTTTTGCCGCGCGTGCTCCAGCAGCTGCTCCAGCAGGAAGTGGGCACGCTCGGGCCCTTCCTTGCCGATGACGGCGGACAGCGCGTCCAGCCATTCGCGGGTTTCCTGCTGATCGACGTCAGCCGGGGCCAGGTTTTTGGTGGGGTCGGACATGCCCAGTCTCCTTTGATTCGATGGCTGCATGAGGGGATGTTCTCCGAAGTTTCGCACAATTTTTCGTCATTTCAAATGGCGCGTGCGTATTTCTTATTATGAAAAATTGCTGCGATCGCACATTATTTCTCCTCATGAAATCGGCTGAAAGCGGCCCTTTAAACTCCACGCCCATGCCCTCCCCTGCCGCCGCGCCCGCACCCCAGGTTTCTGCCGTGAAAAAGCCCGCGCGCTGGTGGCGGTCGTGGTGGCGCAGCCTCTCGCCCACACGCCAGGACCGCTTTGCCGCCCTGGCGCCGCTGGCGGCGGTGCTGATGTTCCTGACGGCGATCGCCGTGTCGTTCTGGTATTTGCGCACCGAAGAGGTGGAACGCGAAAAGGAAGCCCTCAGGCGCGACGTGGAATACGCCCAGCAGCGCGTGCGCCTGCGCCTGCTGGAGCGCCAGGAGCAGATCATGCGGCTGGCCCGCGACCTGTCCAACCAGGAGCTCGAGCGCAGCGAATTCGTCACCCGCGCCGAGAGCCTCATCAGCCAGTACCCCGAGCTGCAGGCCATCACCTGGATCGACGAGCGCCGCCGCATCCGCGCCACCCACGCCGCGCCCACGGTCACCAGCAGCCAGCTGCGCATGAACGGCGAAGTGGTGCGCGCCGGCGACACCGCCGACCTCTTCGGCTTGGCGCGCGACACGCTGCAGCCGGTGTATTCGCAGCCCAGCCTGACCGGCGGCGACACCATCCCGCTGCTGCAACTGCAGGTGCCGCTGGCGCCCGCCGGCAAGTTCGCCGGCGTGGTGCTGGCCGAATACTCCATCGACAGCCTGCTGCGCTACGGCACCCCCACCGAGGTGCTGGCGCGCTACGCCGTCACGCTGCTGGACGGCAGCAACCACCTGCTGGCCGGCACCCCGCTGCCCCCGCGCGCCAGCGGCCTGCTGCCCTGGACCACCAAGGCCAATGCCTACCAGGTGCCCGTCTCGCCCGTGGGCAACGGCCTGGTGCTGCGCGCGCAGGCCTGGCGCACCTCGCTGGGCATGGTGGGCAGCGGCCTGTTCTGGCTGGTGGGCACGCTCAGCGTGATGACCGCCTGGATGCTGATCGCCACCTGGCGCCACACGCGCCGGCGCATGCAGGCGCAGCAGGCGCTGATCGCCGAGACCAACTTTCGCCGCGCGATGGAAAACTCCATCCTGACCGGCATGCGCGCGCTGGACTTGCAGGGGCGCATCACCTATGTGAATGCAGCGTTTTGCCAGATGACGGGCTGGAGCGAGGCCGAGCTGGTGGGCCAGATGCCGCCCTACAGCTACTGGCCCGAAGAGGAGCACGACAACCTGCACGCCAAGCTGGACGAGGAGCTGTCGGGCAAGGTGGCCCCGGGAGGCTTTCAGGTGCGGGTGCAGCGCAAGGGCGGCAACCTGTTTGACGCCCGGCTGTACGTCTCGCCGCTGGTGGATGCGCGCGGCCAGCAGACGGGCTGGATGACGTCCATGACCGACATCACCGAGCCCAACCGGGTGCGCGAGCAGCTCACGGCCTCGCACGAGCGCTTCACCATCGTGCTGGAGGCGCTGGACGCCTCGGTTTCCGTGGCGCCGCTGGGCAGCCAGGAGCTGCTGTTCGCCAACCGCCTGTACCGTCAGTGGTTCGGCTCGCAGACCGCAGGCCACCTGCAGCTGGTGGCGCAGGCTGGCGGCCTGCCCATGCACCGCACGGACGAGGCCTCGCACGACGAGGACGGCCTGATGGGCCTGCCCACCGACACGCTGACCAGCGCCCGCTCGGAGAACGCCGAGATCTACCTGCCCGACCTGGGCAAGTGGCTGGAGGTGCGCTCGCGCTACCTGAACTGGGTGGACGGGCGCCTGGCCCAGATGGTGATCGCCACCGACATCACGCCGCGCCGCCTGGCCGAGGAGCAGGCCGCGCGCCAGGCCGAGCGCGCGCAGTCCGTCAGCCGCCTGATCACCATGGGCGAGATGGCCTCCAGCGTGGCGCACGAGCTGAACCAGCCGCTGACGGCCATCAGCAACTACTGCAGCGGCATGATCTCGCGCATCGAGAAGAAACAGATTGCCGAAGACGCCCTGCTGACCGCCCTGCAAAAGACCGCCCACCAGGCCCAGCGCGCCGGGCAGATCATCCAGCGCATCCGCGACTTCGTGAAGAAAAGCGAGCCCAACCGCCAGCTGGCCGATGTGCAGGAGATCGTGGGCGAGGCGGTGGAGCTGGCCGGCATCGAGCTGCGCCGGCACAACGTGCGCCTGTCGCACTACGTGGCGGCGCGGCTGCCCCCGTTGATGGCCGACACCATCCTGATCGAGCAGGTGCTGATCAACCTGATGAAAAACGGCGCTGAAGCGATTGCCAACGCCGACCGCCCGCCGGCCCAGCGCAGCGTGGAGCTGCGCGTGGTGCCCCGCCAGGTGGACGAGCAGGAAGTCGTCGAATTCACCGTGCAGGACACCGGCCGCGGCCTGGCGCCCGAGGTGCTGGCGCATTTGTTCGAGGCGTTCTATTCCACCAAGAGCGAGGGCATGGGCATCGGCCTGAACCTGTGCCGCAGCATCGTGGAGTCGCACCAGGGCCGGATGCACGCGGAGAACATCTACAATGGTCCGGAGGTCACGGGCTGCCGGTTTTCCTTCTGGTTGCCGCTGGCATAGGCCCTCTGGCACTATCAATTCAATAGCGACGCCAACGCCGCTCCGAGGATTTTCTGCATGAGCCTGACTCCCAAAAAAGGCACGGTCTATGTCGTCGATGACGACGAGGCCGTCCGTGATTCCTTGCAGTGGCTGCTGGAGGGCAAGGACTACCGCGTGCGCTGCTTCGACTCTGCCGAGTCGTTCCTGTCGCGCTACGACCCGCGCGAGATTGCCTGCCTGATCGTGGACATCCGCATGGGCGGCATGACGGGCCTGGAGCTGCAGGACCGCCTGGTCGAGCGCAAGTCACCCCTGCCCATCGTCTTCATCACCGGCCATGGCGACGTGCCCATGGCTGTCAACACCATGAAGAAGGGCGCGCTGGACTTCATCCAGAAGCCCTTCAACGAGGAAGAACTGCTGGGCCTGGTCGAGCGCATGCTGGACCATGCCCGCGAGTCCTTCGCCGGCCACCAGCAGGCCGCCAGCCGCGACGCGCTGCTGTCCAAGCTGACCAGCCGCGAGGCGCAGGTGCTCGAGCGCATCGTCGCCGGCCGCCTGAACAAGCAGATCGCCGACGATCTGGGCATCAGCATCAAGACCGTAGAGGCGCACCGCGCCAACATCATGGAAAAGCTGGGTGCCAACACCGTGGCCGACCTGCTCAAGATCGCCCTGGGGCCCACGGCGGCCAAGCACTGATGCTCTCATTTCGATAGCTGCCTGCGCAAGCTGCATAAGCGCCAGGCAGCTTTTTCATTGGTAAAACCTTTTCGAGCAACGCCATGACTGCCCAACTCATCGACGGCAATGCCCTGTCGCGCCAGCTGCGCGGCGAAGTCCGCAGCCGCACCGCCGCCCTCGCAAGCCGCGGCATCACCCCCGGCCTGGCCGTGGTGCTGGTGGGCGACAACCCGGCCAGCCAGGTCTATGTGCGCAACAAGGTGCTGGCCTGCGAGGACGTGGGCTTTCATTCGGTGCTGGAGAAATACGACGCCAGCCTGACCGAAGGCGAACTGCTGGCGCGCATCGAGGCGCTGAACAACGACCCGGCCATCCACGGCATCCTGGTGCAGCTGCCCCTGCCCGCGCACATCGACGATCACAAAGTGATCGAAGCTATCTCGCCCGCCAAGGACGTGGACGGCTTTCACGTCGCCAGCGCCGGCGCGCTGCTGGTGGGCGAGGCCGGCTTCAAGGCCTGCACGCCCTACGGCTGCATGAAGATGCTCGAATCCATCGGCATGAAGGACCTGCGGGGCAAGCACGCCGTGGTCATCGGCCGCTCCAACATCGTGGGCAAGCCCATGGCGCTGATGCTGCTGGCGGCCAACGCCACCGTCACCGTCTGCCACAGCGGCACGGCAGACCTGGCCGCCATGACGCGCCAGGCCGACGTGGTGGTCGCGGCCGTGGGCAAGCGGGGCGTGCTGACGGCCGACATGGTCAAGCCCGGCGCTGTGGTCATCGACGTGGGCATGAACCGCACCGACGAAGGCAAGCTGTGCGGCGACGTGGATTTCAACGGCGTGCGCGAGGTCGCCGGCTGGATCACTCCCGTGCCCGGCGGTGTCGGCCCCATGACCATCACCATGCTGCTGGTCAACACGCTGGAGGCCGCCGAACGTCTGGCCGCCGCCCCGCAGGCTTGAAACTTCGCCGCCGCGCCGCCACTCTTCAAAGCCATGAGCAATCCCCTCCTCGACTTCTCCGGCCACATTCCCTTTGACCGCATTACGCCGGCCGACGTCGCGCCTGCCGTGGATGAGCTGCTGCGCCGCGCGGAAGGCGCGCTGGCCGCCGTCACCGCGCCCGACTTTCCGCCCCAGTGGTGCGCCATCTCGCGCGTGCTGGATGTGGCCACCGAGGAGCTGGGCCGGTCCTGGGGGGCCGTGAGCCACCTGTCCAGCGTGGCCGACACGCCCGAGCTGCGCGCCGCCTACAACGAGGCCCTGCCGCGCGTGACCGAGTTCTGGACCCGCCTGGGCGCCGACGAGCGGCTGTACGCCAAGTACAAGGCCATCGACGTGGCCACGCTCAACCCCGAGCAGCAGCGTGCCCACGCCAACGCCATGCGCAACTTCGTGCTCTCCGGCGCCGAGCTGCAGGGCGCAGACAAGGAGCGCTTCGCCGCCATCCAGGAACGCCTGGCCGAGCTGGCGCAGAAATTCAGCGAGAACGCGCTGGACGCCACCGACGCCTACGCCTACTACGCCGCCCTGGATGAGCTGGACGGCGTGCCCGAGGACGTGATCCAGGCCGCGCGCCAAGCCGCCGAAGCCGACGGGCGCGAGGGCTACAAGCTCACCCTGAAGATGCCCTGCTATCTGCCGGTGATGCAGTTCGCCCGGAACCGCGCGCTCCGCGAGCGGCTGTACCGCGCCTACGCGACGCGCGCCTCCGACCAGGCCGAGGGCGAGGCCGTGCGCTTCGACAACAGCCAGGTCATGGGCGAGATCCTGACCCTGCGCCAGGAGGAGGCCAAGCTGCTGGGCTACGCCAGCTTTGCCGACGTTTCGCTGGTGCCCAAGATGGCCGACTCGCCCACGCAGGTCGTCGCCTTTTTGCGCGACCTGGCCCGGCGCGCCCGGCCATATGCCGAGCAGGATGTGGCCGACCTGCGCGCCTTTGCCGCCGAGCACCTGGGCCTGCACGATCCGCAGTCGTGGGACTGGCCCTTCATCTCCGAGCGCCTGAAAGAGGCGCGCTACGCCTTCAGCGAGCAGGAGGTCAAGGAGTACTTCACCGCGCCCAAGGTGCTGGCCGGCCTGTTCAAGATCGTCGAGACGCTGTTCGAGGTGGAGATCCGCCGCGACGAGGCGCCTGTGTGGAGCCCGGCCGTGGAGTTCTACCGCCTGGAGCGCGGCGGCGAACTCATCGGCCAGTTCTACCTGGACACCCCTGCGCGCACCGGCAAGCGCGGCGGCGCCTGGATGGACGACGCGCTGACCCGCTGGCTGCGCCCTGACACCGAGCAGCTGCAAACCCCCATCGCCTACCTGGTGTGCAACTTCGCCAGCGGCGTGGACGGCAAGCCGGCGCTGCTCACGCACGACGACGTGATCACCCTCTTCCATGAGTTCGGCCACGGCCTGCACCACCTGCTGACGCAGGTGACCGAGCGCGACGTGTCGGGCATCGCCGGGGTCGAGTGGGACGCCGTGGAGCTGCCCAGCCAGTTCATGGAGAACTTCTGCTGGGAGTGGAGCGTGCTGCGCCACATGACCGCCCATGTGGACAGCGGCGAGCCGCTGCCTCGCCCGCTCTACGACAAGATGCTGGCGGCGCGCAACTTCCAGGCCGGCATGCAGACATTGCGCCAGGTCGAATTCGCGCTGTTCGACATGCTGCTGCACGCCGACGCGCAGCCGGCCGAGCAGTTGCAGCCGCTGCTGGCCGCCGTGCGCAGCGAGGTCGCCGTGCTCCAGCCGCCGGCCTTCAGCCGCACAGCCCACACCTTCAGCCACATTTTCGCCGGCGGCTACGCCGCGGGCTACTACAGCTACAAATGGGCCGAAGTGCTGTCCGCCGATGCCTACGCGGCGTTTGAAGAAACCGCTGGCGAGGGCGGTCAGCCCAGCGCCGAGACCGGGCGCCGCTACCGTCAGGCCATCCTGGAAGCAGGCGGCAGCCGCCCGGCCATGGAATCGTTCAAGGCCTTTCGCGGCCGCGAGCCCCGCATCGACGCGCTGCTGCGCCACCAGGGCATGGCATGAAGACCACCCCCTGTGGCCCTTGCGCGCCTGCCCTGGCTGGGCCGCGCCAGTTGCGCAGGGGCCGGTCTGGGCCCGTGCCTGAAGCGCTGATATGAAAAAGTGAGCGGCTGCCGCTTGTTGTGCGCGCGTTTGCAGGTGTTTTGACCAGCAATCCCGCTTCCATCCAGCGTCAGCAGCTATTGTTTTTGAAGAAGAACCCGACCGAGGAGAGACCATGTCCGCCATCCGCCGCGCCGCCACTGCCACCGCCCTCGCCTGCTCGGCACTGGCGCTCTTGCCTGCCGCGCAGGCGCAGCAGGTCTATCGCATCGTCGGGCCGGACGGCAAGGTCACCTTCTCCGACCAGGCGCCGAGCAACGCCGCTGCAGCCTCTGGCGCGCAGGTCAACAGCACGCTGCACAGCGGCGGCGGGGTGGAGACCAATGCCCTGCCCTACGCCCTGCGCCAGGTCGTCTCGCGCTACCCCGTCACGCTCTACAGCGCCAGCGAATGCTCGCCCTGCGCCAGCGCCCGCGCCCTCCTGATGCAGCGCGGCGTGCCCTTTGCCGAGCGCACCGTGAACACCAACGAAGACATCGACGCCCTCAAGCGCCTGGCGGGCGAAGCCAATCTGCCCTTTGCCACCATCGGCACGCAGCAGCTCAAGGGCTTCTCGGACGTGGAGTGGAAGCAATACCTGGACGCGGCCGGCTACCCCGCCCAGTCCCAGCTGCCCGCCAACTACCGCCGCGCCCCGGCCACCCCGCTGGTGGCCCAGGTTGCCAAGCCGGCGGCGGCGCCGGCCTCTGCTGCCGCCCCGCGCGATGCTGCCCCGGCGGCCGCGCGCCCGGCCGCCCCCACGCGCAGCAACGCCAACCCGGCCGGCATCATCTTCTGAGCAGGCGCCTCTGGGGCGCTCAGAACGCCAGGGTGCGCACGCCCTGCGCCGTGCCCAGCAGGCACACGCTGGCCTTTTGGTGTGCAAACACGCCCACGGTCACCACGCCGGGCCACTGGTTCACCTCGCTCTCGAAGGCCAGCGGGTCGGTGATGACCAGGCCCGTCACGTCCAGGATGTGCTGGCCGTTGTCGGTCACCAGGGGTTGTCCGTCCTTCAGGCGCAGCTGGGCGGCGCCGCCCAGCTGCCCGAAGCGGCGCGTGATCTGCGCCGCCGCCATTGGGATGACCTCCACCGGCAGCGGGAAGGCGCCCAGCGCCTTGACCAGCTTGGACTCGTCGGCAATGCACACGAAGCGCTCGGCCAGCGCTGCCACGATTTTTTCGCGTGTGAGCGCCGCGCCCCCGCCCTTGACCATGTAGCCGCGCTCGTCGATCTCGTCGGCGCCGTCGATATAGACCGGCAGCGAGCGGACCTCGCCTGCCTCCAGCACCGGGATGCCCAGGGCGCGCAGCCGCTGGGTGCTGGCCTCGGAGCTGGAGACGGCGCCGCGGATGCGCTCCTTCAGGCCGGCCAGTGCGTCGATGAATTGGTTGACCGTGGAGCCCGTGCCCACGCCGACGATGCTGCCGTCTTCGACGTAGTGCAGCGCGGCCCGGCCGACGAGGGTCTTGAGGGCGTCTTGGGTCAGAGGAGTGTGAGGTGTCGTCATGGGGGAAAATCGCAAACAGTTCACCCGGATTATCCCCATGTCTCTTTTGCCCTATGCGCTGGCGCGCCCATTCCTTTTCGGCCTGGACCCTGAAGCCGCACACGACCTGACCCTGGGCATGCTCGCCCGCGGCCAGGGCACGCTGGCCCAGGCCGCATGGAGCCAGGAGGCCGTGGCCGACCCGGTGCAGCTGGCCGGCCTCACTTTCCCCAACCGCGTGGGCCTGGCCGCGGGGCTGGACAAGAACGCCCGCTGCATCGATGCACTGGCCGCCATGGGTTTCGGCTTCGTCGAAGTCGGCACCGTCACCCCGCGCCCGCAGCCCGGTAACCCCAAGCCGCGCATGTTCCGCCTGCCCCAGGCGCAGGCCCTCATCAACCGCCTGGGCTTCAACAATGACGGGCTGGACGCCTTCGTCGCCAACGTGCAGCGTTCGCGTGTGCGCACGCAAAAGACCCGGCCGCTGCTGCTGGGCCTGAACATCGGCAAGAACGCCAGCACCCCGATCCAAGAGGCCACGAGCGACTACTTGGCCTGTCTGAACGGCGTGTACCCGCACGCGGACTACGTCACGGTGAACATCAGCTCGCCCAATACCCAGAATCTGCGCGCGCTGCAAAGCGACGAGGCGCTGGACGCACTGTTGTCGGCCATCGCCGACGAGCGCGAGCGCCTGGCTGCCGTGCAAGGCCGGCGCGTGCCCCTTTTCGTGAAGATCGCGCCCGACCTGCAGCCTGAACAGGTCGAAGTGATCGCCGCCACGCTGCAGCGCCACGGCATGGACGGCGTGATTGCTACCAACACAACAATAGCCCGTGACGCAGTGCAGGGCCTGCGCCATGCTGGTGAAACCGGCGGCCTGAGCGGCGCCCCGGTGCGCGAGGCCAGCAACCGCGTCATCCGCCAGTTGCGGGCCGCTTTGGGCCCGGCGTTTCCCATCATCGGTGTGGGCGGCATCCTGAGTGCGCAGGATGCGGTGGACAAGATTCGCTGCGGCGCAGACGTGGTGCAGATCTACACCGGCCTGATCTATGAAGGCCCGGTCCTTGTGGCGCAGGCTGCGCGCGCGATCAAGGCTGTGCGCTGAGCGCCAACGACAAGGGCCGCACGAGGCGGCCCTGGGTACGTTTGCGCTGAAAGAAAAGCGCTGCTGCGGGGCTTCAGCGCCGCATGCGCGACACCAGCGGAATGAGCAGGCCGGCCACCCGGATCAGCCGGCGTGGCCCGGCCACCAGTGCCAGCGCAGCAGCCCCGGCCACGAAGGTCGGGTGCAGCTTGGCAAAGGCCAGCAGCCGCGTGGGCAACGATGAGTCGGGATCGACCCCTGCGCGTGCTTGAACGATCGCACGCGTCTGGCGATAGGCTTCGCGCCGCGCGCGCAGGCGCTCGCGCTGCACGAGGATGCGGTCCAGCACCTGCTGCTGCTCAGGAGTGGCGCCGGGCATTGGTTTTGCGCTCATGGCTACAGCTTTCCCTTGATGAGTTTCCAGTCATTACCCAGTTCGCGGCGCGAGAAGGCAAAGGCATTGCCCAGCTTCTTAGCCAGCGACACGATGGTGATGAGTACCGCCACGCAGGCCACCAGCCAGCCGCCTGCCAGCAGCCAAGCTACCAACGCCCTCTGCGGAGAGTCCCAGAACTGCACCAGCACGGCCAGGGACAGGAGCAGCAGCGCCAGCACTGCCAGCGCCCCGAACAGGATGACCATGACGATCATCAACCCCAGGCGCCGCTTGAGTTCATCGAACTCCAGCCGAGCCAGGGTGATGCGGTCTTCCGCGGCGATTGCCCCTTCGATAGCAGCAGCGCGCCAGCGCGCCACCCAGCCTTCCAGGCCCAGCATTGATAGCCAGTTCATGGGCTCCTTCTCTTTCAGCGTGCGGCGGCGCTCAGCGGCGGGCCAGCAAAAAACCGACCAGCGCACCCACGGCCACGGCGGCCGTCGCCACGCGCCAGGGTTCATCATGGGCGTAGCGGTCGGCCGCGCGGGCAGCATCGCGCGCCTGGCTGGCAGCGTCCTGAGCGGCGCGCACGGCCGTGTCACGCACGGTGTCGATCCCGTCGTCCAGGCGCTGGCGCAGCTGCCTGATCTGCGGAATGCTGTCGAAATCCTTGCTGGACATCAGGCTGCGCAGGTCGCCTACCAGGCGCTCCAGCTCGCCCTGGGTGTTGGAGATCGTGTCGGATACGGAGGTCATAGACAGGCCTTTCTTCATTGGGCTCAACAGTAAAACCCCGCCCGCACGGAGTGTGTAGGCGGGCGCCCCCATCTTACGCCGTCCTGTTACAACTCCAGCATCTGCGCCACATGCTCGCCGATGGCCAGTGCGCTGGTCAGGCCCGGGGATTCGATGCCGAACAGATTGACCAGCCCAGACACGCCATGCTCGCGCGGGCCCTGGATGAGGAAGTCCGCTGCCGGCTCATGCGGACCGTGGATCTTCGGGCGGATGCCGGCGTAGCCCGGCGCCAAGCTGCCGTCCGGAAGGCCGGGCCAGTACCGGCGCACCTCGGCATAGAAGCCCTCGGCGCGGTGCGGCTCCACCGCCAGGTCGTCCGGGCTCTCCACCCACTGCACGTCCGGGCCGAAGCGCGCTTGGCCCCCCAGGTCCAGCGTCAGGTGCACGCCCAGGCCGGCGGCCTGCGGCACCGGGTAGATCAGGTGGCCGAAGGGTGCGCGACCGGCCAGGCTGAAGTAGCTGCCCTTGGCAAAGGCTGCCCGTGGCACGTGCCGGCTGTCCAGCATGGCAAAGCGCGCAGCCAACAGCGGCGCCTGCAGACCGGCTGCGTTGACCACGCTGCGAGCGGCCAGCAGCGTGCCGTCGGCCGCTTCCAAAACAATAGCTGCTTGCGCTTGCCTGGCGCGGCTTACAGGCGAATTGAGTGCCAAAAGACCGCCCGCGTTCTCCAGGTCGCCCTGCAGTGACAGCATGAGGGCGTGGCTGTCCACGATGCCGGTGCTGGGCGACAGCAGCGCGGCGTGGCACTGCAAGGCGGGCTCCAGCTGCTGTGCCTGCGCCTGGCTCAGCCACTGCAGGTCGTGCACGCCGCTGGCCTGTGCGCGCGCCTGGATGGCCTGGAGGGCCTTGCCCTGCTCGGGGGATGTAGCGACGATCAGCTTGCCGCAGCGCCTGTGCGGCAGGCCGCGTTCGGCCAGGTAGTCGTACAGCAGCGCCTTGCCGCGCACGCACAACCGCCCTTTCAGCGAGCCCGGCGGGTAGTAGATGCCGGCGTGGATGACCTCGCTGTTGCGCGAGCTGGTCTGGGTGCCGATGGCGCCCTCTGCCTCCAGCACCAGCACGTCGCGCCCGCCCAGGGCCAGCGCACGCGCCACAGCCAGCCCCACCACGCCCGCGCCGATGACGACGCAATCCACCTGGTCCATGCAGCCCCTTCGCCGCCCGGCAGTCGTGCGGCCATGAAAAAAGGGCCTGGAATCGCTTCCGGGCCCTTGGTTTCAAAGATGTCTGGTGGGTGATACATGGATCGAACATGTGACCCCTGCCGTGTGAAGGCAGTGCTCTACCGCTGAGCTAATCACCCCTGGCCACGGCATGCGCCATGGCCAAGAAACTGGTGGGTGATACATGGATCGAACATGTGACCCCTGCCGTGTGAAGGCAGTGCTCTACCGCTGAGCTAATCACCCGCGCCGCGCTGTGCGACAAGCCCGCGATTATGGCACAGGTTTCAGGCCGCAACAGACAAAGTGCGCCAGACCGTCTTGCCGTCGCTGGCCTTGTCGATCTGCGCCAGCACGTCCTCGTGGGCGGCCAGCTCCTGCGGCGTGGCCACCAGAACGGGCAACGCAAACTGGCTCAGGTCCACGGACGACAGCGGCTGGCCGTCCGCGCCGGAGCCGGCGTCGTCCATGATCAGCAGCGCGTCCTGCCCGCGCGTGAGGTTGATATAGACGTCCGCCAGCAGCTCGGCGTCCAGCAGCGCGCCGTGCAGCTGGCGGCCGGAGTTGTCCACGCCCAGGCGGTCGCACAGCGCATCCAGCGAATTGCGCTTGCCCGGGTACATCTCCTTGGCCATCGCCAGGGTGTCGGTGATGCTGTCCACGTGTTCGCCCAGCGGCGGCAGGCCCAGCAGCTGCAGCTCCTTGTCCAGGAAGCCGACGTCGAAGCTGGCGTTGTGGATGATCAGCTCGGCGCCGCGCAGGTAGTGCAGGATGTCCTGCGCGCAGGCATCAAAACGCGGCTTGTCCTGCAAAAACTCGGTCGTGATGCCATGCACGCGCAGCGCGTCGGGGTGGCTGTCGCGCCCCGGATTGAAGTACAGGTGCAGGTTGTTGCCCGTGAGCTTGCGGTGCACCAGCTCCACGCAGCCCAGCTCGATGATGCGGTCGCCGCCCTCGGCCGACAGGCCGGTGGTCTCGGTGTCCAGGACGATCTGGCGGGTCATCGCCTCAGCTCTCGCGCGCGTGGTTGATGGTGTATTTGGGGATTTCCACCGTCACGTCGTCCTGCGCCAGGATGGCCTGGCAGGACAGGCGCGACTGCGGCTCCAGGCCCCAGGCGCGGTCCAGCAGGTCTTCCTCCTCCTCCTCGGCCTCGTTCAGCGAGTCGTAACCCTTCCTCACGATGACGTGGCAGGTGGTGCAGGCGCAGCTCATGTCGCAGGCGTGCTCGATGTTGACGCCGTTTTCCAGCAGCGCCTCGCAGATCGACGTGCCGGCCGGGGCGCTGATCTCGGTACCCTCGGGGGCGTATTCGGGATGGGGCAGGATCTTGATGACGGGCATGGTGCTTGGGTTCTTGCTTTCTTTGCGTTGTCTCGTGCGTCAGAGCGTGTCCACGCTCTTGCCGGCCAGGGCCTTGCGGATGCCGCGGTTCATGCGCTGCGCGGCAAAGCCCTCGGTGCCCCTGGCCAGGGTGGTGGTGGCGGCCTCCACCTCGGCGGCGCTGGCGCCCGGCTGCAGCGCCGCGCGCAGTGCCTGCATCAGCGCGTCGATGGCTTCGCGCTCGGCAGCGTCCAGCACGTCGCCGTCCGCATCCAGGGCGCTTTGCGTGGCGATCAGCAGGCGGTCAGCGTCCACGCGCGCCTCGGCCAGGGCGCGGGCCTGCATGTCCTGCTGGGCGGTGGCAAAGCCGTCCTGCAGCATGCGGGCGATCTGCTCGTCGGACAGCCCGTAGGAGGGCTTCACGTCGATGCGCGCCTGCACGCCGCTGCCCTGTTCGCGCGCCTCCACGCTCAGCAGGCCGTCGGCGTCCACCGTGAAGGTGACGCGGATGCGCGCCGCGCCGGCCGCCATCGGCGGAATGCCGCGCAGCTCGAAGCGCGCCAGGCTGCGGCAATCCTGCACCAGGTCGCGCTCGCCCTGCACCACGTGGATGGCCAGGGCCGTCTGGCCGTCCTTGTAGGTGGTGAAGTCCTGCGCCTTGGCCGTGGGAATGGTCTCGTTGCGCTGCACGATGCGCTCGACCAGGCCGCCCATGGTTTCGATGCCTAGCGACAGCGGGATCACGTCCAGCAGCAGCAGGTCGCCCGCGCCGTCGTTGCCGGCCAGCTGGTTGGCCTGGATGGCGGCGCCCAGGGCCACCACCTCATCCGGGTTCAGGTTGGTGAGCGGCTCGCGGCCGAAGAAATCGGCCACGGCGCGCTGCACCTGCGGCATGCGTGTGGAGCCGCCCACCAGCACCACGCCCTGCACGTCATCCCGGCCGATCTGCGCGTCGCGCAGCGCGCGGCGCACAGCGGCCAGCGAGCGCTGGGTCAGCGCCTCGGTGGCTGCGGCAAACTGCGCGCGGTCCACGTCCAATTGCCGGTTCGCGCCCGCCAGTTCTGCGCTGAACGCTACGCTTTCTTGAGCAGTCAGCGCCTCCTTGGCGGCCCGCGCGGCCAGGCGCACGGCGGCCTTGTCGGCCGGCGTGTCGGCGCTCATGCCCAGGCGCTGCAGGGCCCAGGCGGCCAGGGCGGAGTCGTAGTCATCGCCGCCCAGGGCCGAGTCGCCGCCGGTGGCGATCACCTCGAAAACGCCGTGGGTCAAACGCAGGATGGAGATATCAAAGGTGCCGCCGCCCAGGTCATACACGGCATAGACGCCCTCGGCGGCGTTGTCCAGCCCATAGGCGATGGCCGCCGCCGTGGGCTCGTTGATGAGGCGCAGCAGGTGCAGGCCGGCCAGCTGGGCGGCGTCCTTGGTGGCCTGGCGCTGGGCGTCGTCGAAGTAGGCAGGCACGGTGATGACGGCGCCGTACAGGTCGGCGTCGAAGCTGTCCTCGGCGCGCTGGCGCAGCGTGGCCAGGATCTCGGCGCTGATCTCCACCGGCGATTTGGCACCGGCGGCCGTCTGCAGGCCGAGCATGCCGCCCTCTCCGGACGCTTGCGGCTGCACGAAGTCATACGGCAGGCTGCCCGCGTCGGCAATGTCAGCCAGCGCGCGGCCCATGAAACGCTTGGCCGAGGCGATGGTATTGGCCGCGTCCTGGCGCTGCATGGCCAGGGCCTGGTAGCCGATCTGCCGGCCACCGCCTTGCAGATAGCGCACCACGGAGGGCAGCAGCACCCGGCCCTGCTCGTCCGGCAGGCACTCGGCCGTACCGCTTTTCACCGCAGCCACCAGCGAGTGGGTGGTCCCCAGGTCGATGCCCACGGCAATGCGCCGCTGGTGCGGGTCAGGCGACTGGCCGGGCTCGGAAATCTGCAATAGCGCCATGTAGTTGTTTCTTGTTCCGTGGGTTCTTGGGGCAACCGGCTATTGTCCCTGTTGCTCCCGGCGCTGCTCGATGTCATGGGCGAATCGCGCAATGAACATGAGGGCTCTGACCTCGCGGGCGGCGCCGGCCCAGTCCTGCTGCTCGTCGATGAGCTGCGTGAGCCGGGCGGTGGCGGCGTGGCGCTCAGCGGCCATGTCGCGCTCCAGCGCATCCAGCTGTGCGGGGGTTTCGCCCTCTTGCAGCGCCTCGCGCCACTGCATCTGCTGCATCAAGAACTGCGCCGGCATGGCCGTGTTGTCTTCGGCGCGGATGGGCGCGCCGTGCAGCTCGCACAGGTAGGCGGCGCGTTTGAGCGGGTCTTTCAGGCGCTGATAGGCCTCGTTGATGCGCACCGACCACTGCATGGCCACGCGCTGCGCAGCCGGCCCTTGAGCGGCGAAGCGGTCGGGGTGGGCCTCGCGCTGCAGCTCCTTCCAGCGGGCGTCCAGCTGGGCACGGTCCTGCGCGAAGCGGCGCGGCACGGCGAACAGTTCGAAGTCGTCGGATTGCAGGTTCATATCAAAAATGTGAGCATCTCCCGCTCGTCCAGCGTGGTCTTTCGATAGTTTTCACGCTCAAACCGTTTGCAGTCAAGCGCTAGCAGCTATTGTTTTTGAAGCGCGGTCGCAAGAAAAAACCGCCAGCACGCGATGCGGTGGCGGTTCGTCGTACGGGCGCACCAGCGGCGGGGCCCGGCTCTCAGACCCGAAAGCTCTCGCCGCAGCCGCAGCGGTCGCGCTCGTTGGGGTTGTTGAACCTGAAACCCTCGTTCAGCCCCTCGCGCACGAAGTCCAGCTCGGTGCCGTCGATGTAGGCCAGGCTCTTGGGGTCGATCAGGAGCTTGACGCCGTGGTCCTCGAACACCACGTCGGCCGGGTCCTGCTCGTCCACATACTCCAGCTTGTAGGCCAGGCCCGAGCACCCAGTGGTCTTGATGCCCAGCCGCACGCCCACCCCCTTGCCGCGACGCGACAGGTAACGCGTCACGTGCCGGGCGGCGGCTTCGGTCAGGGTGATCGCCATGTGGTGCTCCCGCTCAGGCCAGCGCTTCGGCGGCAGCGCCGTGCTTGGCCTTGTAGTCGTTCACGGCGGCCTTGATGGCATCCTCGGCCAGGATGGAGCAGTGGATCTTCACGGGCGGCAGCGCCAGCTCCTGGGCGATCTCGCTGTTCTTGAGCGCCGCGGCCTCGTCCAGCGTCTTGCCCTTGACCCATTCGGTCACCAGCGACGACGAGGCGATGGCCGAGCCGCAGCCGTAGGTCTTGAAGCGCGCGTCTTCGATCACGCCGGTGTCGGGGTTGACCTTGATCTGCAGCTTCATCACGTCGCCGCAGGCCGGTGCGCCGACCATGCCGGTGCCCACCGTCTCGTCGCCCTTGTCGAACGAGCCGACGTTGCGCGGGTTTTCGTAGTGGTCGATGACCTTGTCAGAGTAAGCCATGGTGTCGTTCTCCTATTCCTTGTCTTGCCGCAGTCAGTGGGCCGCCCACTGGATGGTGCTCAGATCGACACCGTCCTGGTACATCTCCCACAGCGGGCTCAATTCGCGCAGCTTGGCCACGTTGTGGCGGATGGTCTGCACGGCGTAGTCGATCTCTTCCTCGGTCGTGAAGCGGCCGATGGTCATGCGCAGGCTGCTGTGCGCCAATTCGTCGCTGCGGCCCAGGGCGCGCAGCACGTAGCTCGGCTCAAGACTTGCCGAGGTGCAGGCCGAGCCGCTGGAGACCGCCAGGCCCTTGATGCCCATGATCAGCGACTCGCCCTCGACGTAGTTGAAGCTCATGTTCAGGTTGTGCGGCACGCGGCGTTCCAAGTCGCCGTTGATGAACACCTGCTCCACGTCCTTCAGGCCGCTGAGCAGGCGCTGCTGCAGCGCACGCACCTTGGCCGCGTCCTGCGCCATCTCATCCTTGGCGATGCGAAACGCCTCGCCCATGCCGACAATCTGGTGCGTGGGCAGCGTGCCCGAGCGCATGCCGCGCTCGTGGCCGCCGCCGTGCATCTGCGCCTCCAGGCGCACGCGGGGCTTGCGGCGCACGTACAGCGCTCCGATGCCCTTGGGGCCGTAGGTCTTGTGCGATGCCAGGCTCATCAGGTCCACGGGCAGCGTCTTCACATCGACTTGGACCTTGCCAGTGGCCTGCGCTGCATCGACGTGCAGCAGCACGCCCTTTTCGCGGCAGATGGCGCCGATGGCTGGGATGTCCTGGATCACGCCGATCTCGTTGTTCACGAACATGACGCTGGCGAGGATCGTGTCCGGGCGGATGGCGGCCTTGAAGGTCTCCAGATCCAGCAGGCCGTTTTCCTGCACATCCAGGTAGGTCACCTCGAAGCCCTGGCGCTCCAGCTCGCGCATCACGTCCAGCACGGCCTTGTGCTCGGTCTTGACCGTGATGAGGTGCTTGCCCTTGCCCTGGTAGAAGTGCGCTGCGCCCTTGATGGCGAGGTTGTTGGACTCGGTGGCACCGCTGGTCCAGACGATCTCGCGCGGGTCTGCGCCGATCAGGTCGGCCACCTGGCCGCGGGCCTTTTCCACGGCCTCTTCTGCCTCCCAGCCCCAGGCGTGGCTGCGCGACGCCGGGTTGCCGAAGTGCTCGCGCAACCAGGGGATCATCGCGTCCACGACGCGCGGGTCCACGGGGGTCGTCGCGCCGTAGTCGAGGTAGATGGGAAAGTGCGGGGTCATGTCCATGGCTGGCTCAGGCTGCTTCCGGCTGGCGTTGTGTAGAGATCGGGGCAAACGGCATTACGACTTGGCAAACGCGTTGCCAAGGGCGAACACCGAGTTCGGGGCGTTCACGCGGATGGGCTTGACCACCGGCGTGGTCGAGATGGCGCGGCGCGTGACCGGCTTGTCCTCGATCTGAATACCCTTGGCCAGCTGCTCGTCCACCAGCTTTTGCAGCGTGACGGAATCCAGGAACTCGACCATGCGCTGGTTCAGCGCGGCCCACAGCTCGTGCGTCATGCAGCGGCCGGCCTCGCCCAGGCAGTTTTCCTTGCCGCCGCATTGCGTGGCGTCAATAGGTTCATCCACCGAGACGATAATATCGGCCACGGTGATATCGCCGGCCTTGCGGGCCAGCGTGTAGCCGCCGCCAGGGCCGCGGGTGGACTCCACCAGCTCATGGCGGCGCAGCTTGCCGAACAGCTGCTCAAGATACGACAGGGAAATTTGCTGGCGCTGGCTGATCGCCGCCAGCGTGACGGGGCCGTTGTTCTGTCGCAGGGCCAGGTCAATCATGGCGGTGACCGCAAAACGGCCTTTGGTGGTGAGACGCATCGCAAGCTCCTTCAAGGTCAGGCTTGATCGTTATGAAACGCCTTGGGCAGCAGCTCGCGCTGGCCTTCGGCACCGTCCCCGCCCTTCTGGCCCCATGCGCACGGCATAGGGTTTGTTCTCTGTCGTGGGGTTATTTCTTCTGAATGTTTGACGCGATTGTAGCACAAATCCCGATCTTTTTTGTCGGGTAAGTAAACTCGTCAGTCGCATTCTTGCCTGAGCGGTCACAGCACGGCGTGATCTCCGCCGTGAGCGCCGAACACGCGGTCCTTGAGCTTGGCAAGCTGGTCGCGCGTGCGCGCCGCCTGTTCGAACTCCAGGTTGCGCGCGTGTTCCAGCATGCGCTTTTCCAGCCGCTTGATCTCGCGCGCGATGTCCTTCTCGCTCATCTCGTCCAGCTCGGCCTGGCGGGCAGCGTCCTGCTCCAGCCGGTGCGCCTCCTGCCCGGCTTTTTCGCTGTACACGCCGTCGATCAGGTCGCGCACCTGCTTGACGATGCTGCGCGGCGTGATGCCCATGGCCTTGTTGTGCGCAATCTGCTTGGCGCGGCGGCGCTCGGTCTCGCCGATGGCCTTCTTCATCGACTCGGTGATCCGGTCGGCATACAGGATGGCCTTGCCGTTCAGGTTGCGCGCCGCACGGCCTATGGTCTGGATCAGGCTGCGCTCGGCGCGCAAAAAGCCTTCCTTGTCCGCGTCCAGGATGGCCACCAGCGACACCTCGGGGATGTCGAGGCCCTCCCTCAGCAGGTTGATGCCCACCAGGACGTCGAAGGCGCCCAGGCGCAGGTCGCGGATGATCTCCACCCGCTCCACCGTGTCGATGTCCGAGTGCAGGTAGCGCACCTTGACGCCGTTGTCCGTGAGGTAGTCGGTCAGCTGCTCGGCCATGCGCTTGGTCAGCGTGGTGATCAGCACGCGCTCGTGCTTGTCCACGCGCAGGCGGATTTCCTGCAGCACGTCGTCCACCTGGTGCGTGGCGGGGCGCACCTCGACCAGCGGGTCCACCAGGCCGGTGGGGCGCACCACCTGGTCCACCACCTGGCCGGAGTGCTCCTGCTCATACTGGGCCGGAGTGGCCGACACGAAGATCACCTGGCGCATGCGGGCCTCGAACTCCTCGAACTTGAGCGGCCGGTTGTCCAGCGCCGAAGGCAGGCGAAAGCCGAACTCCACCAGCGTGGTCTTACGCGAGCGGTCGCCGTTGTACATGGCACTGAGCTGCCCGATCATCTGGTGGCTCTCGTCCAGGAACATGAGGGCGTCCTTGGGCAGATAGTCCGTCAGCGTGCTGGGCGGGGCACCCACCGGCGCACCCGACAGGTGGCGGGTGTAGTTCTCGATGCCCTTGCAGTGACCCACCTCGGCAAGCATCTCCAGGTCAAAGCGCGTGCGCTGCTCCAGGCGCTGGGCTTCCACCAGCTTGCCCTCGCGCTCAAAGAAGCTCAGCCGCTCGGCCAGCTCGGCCTTGATGGTGTCCACGGCGGTCAGCACCTTGTCGCGCGGCGTCACGTAGTGGCTGCTGGGATAGACGGTAAAACGCGGAATCTTCTGCTGCACGCGGCCAGTGAGCGGGTCGAACAGCTGCAGGCTTTCCACCTCGTCGTCGAACAGCTCGATGCGGATCGCCAGCTCGGAGTGCTCGGCCGGGAAAACGTCGATGGTGTCCCCGCGCACGCGGAACTTGCCGCGCGAGAAATCCTGGTCATTCCTCTGGTACTGCATGCGGATCAGCTGCCCGATCACCTCGCGCTGGCCCAGCTTGTCGCCGGTGCGCAGCGTCATGATCATGCGGTGGTAGCTCTCGGGCTCGCCGATGCCGTAAATGGCCGACACCGTGGCCACGATGACCACGTCGCGCCGCTCCAGGATGCTCTTGGTGCACGACAGGCGCATCTGCTCGATGTGCTCGTTGATGGCGCTGTCCTTCTCGATGAACAGGTCGCGCTGGGGCACGTAGGCTTCGGGCTGGTAGTAGTCGTAGTAGCTGACGAAATACTCCACCGCGTTCTTGGGAAAGAACTCGCGGAACTCGCTGTACAGCTGCGCCGCCAGGGTCTTGTTGGGCGCAAAGATGATGGCCGGGCGGCCCAGCCGGGCGATCACGTTGGCCATGGTGAAGGTCTTGCCCGAGCCGGTCACGCCCAGCAGGGTCTGGAACACCTCGCCGTCCTGCACCCCCTCCACCAGCCGGTCGATCGCCTCGGGTTGGTCGCCCGCCGGCGGATAAGGCTGGTAGAGATGAAAGGGCGAGCCTGAGTACTGGACGAACTGCCCGCTTTCGGTGGCCGGCTCGGTGATGACTTCGTGCATGGGTAGGTGCGCGATGCGCGGCGCATCGCTCGTAAAATCTTGGATTGGCTGCGGCTTCCAGTATCTGGCGGCGGCCGCCGAGATTTCCACCCCATCCTAGGACTTTTCATGTCTCTGTTTTCCGCCGTCGAAATGGCCCCGCGCGATCCCATCCTGGGCCTGAACGAACAATTCAACGCCGACCCCAACCCGAAGAAGGTCAACCTGGGCGTGGGCGTGTATTTCGACGACAACGGCAAGCTGCCGCTGCTGCAGTGCGTGCAGGCGGCCGAGAAGGCCATGATGGAAAAGCCCGCGGCGCGCGGCTATCTGCCGATCGACGGCATCGCCGCCTATGACAACGCGGTGAAGGCCCTGGTCTTCGGCGCCGATTCCGATGTGGTCAAGTCCGGCCGCGTGGCCACCGTGCAGGCCATCGGCGGCACGGGCGGCTTGAAGATCGGCGCGGACTTTTTGAAAAAGCTCAACCCGCAAGCCCGTGTGCTGATCTCCGACCCGAGCTGGGAGAACCACCGCGCCCTGTTCGCCAACGCCGGCTTCGAAGTCGGCACCTACACGTACTACGACGCGGCCACGCGCTCCGTCAATTTCGACGGCATGCTGGCCGACCTGCGCGCCGCAGAGCCCGGCACCATCGTGGTGCTGCACGCCTGCTGCCACAACCCCACCGGCTACGACCTGACGCCTGAACAGTGGGACCAGATCATCCCCGTGGTGCAGGAGCGCGGCCTGGTCGCCTTTCTGGACATGGCCTACCAGGGCTTCGGCCACGGCATCAAGGAAGACGGCGCCGTCATCGGCAAGTTTGTCGCCGCCGGGCTGAACATCTTTGTGTCCACCTCGTTTTCCAAGAGCTTTTCGCTGTACGGCGAGCGCGTGGGCGCGCTGTCGGTGGTGGCCGCCGACAAGGACGAGGCCGCGCGCGTGCTGTCGCAGCTCAAGATCGTCGTGCGCACCAACTACTCCAACCCGCCCACCCACGGCGGCGCGGTGGTGGCTGCGGTGCTGAACGACCCCGCGCTGCGCGCGCAGTGGGAGCAAGAACTGAGCGAGATGCGGGTGCGCATCAAGGCCATGCGCCAGACGCTGGTGGACGGCCTGAAGGCCGCCGGCGTGCAGCAGGACATGTCCTTCATCACGCAGCAGATCGGCATGTTCAGCTACTCCGGGCTGACCCGCGACCAGATGGTGCGGCTGCGCGATGAGTTCGGCGTCTATGGCACCGACACCGGCCGCATGTGCGTGGCCGCGCTGAACAGCAAGAACATCGACTACGTCTGTGCCTCGATCGCCAAGGTCATATAAGCGCGGCCAGCCTGCGCCCGCCCCAGCGCGAACCGCCTTAAGGCGGTTTTTTCATGCCCGAATTGTTGCGTTCAACTATTAAAAACATAGCTGCCCGCGCTTTCTGGACGTGCGTTGTCACCGTTTTCTATTCGCGAATCGCCCAGCGCGCCGCTGTCCGACAAGTGCGGCGCACCCACCCTGACACAGCTCAATTCGGTGCGCCGCTCCAATGGCAGCAGCTTTGTTCCTTGGAGACCCGCACCATGAAACCTTTTGCCCTGACACCGGAGATGACCTCCAGCTCCGGCACCTTCTACCCCACCGGTTACGTCTTTGCACTGTTCAAGGACGAGCAAGCCGCTCGCAACGCCGGACAGCAACTGCGGGACGCCGGGCGCAACGACGTGGCGTACGCCACCTCGCATGACGTGATGGAGCATGTCGTGCGCACGCTGGGCAATGCCGACGATCCGCTGCCCTCGGTCGGGGCAGAAGGCGTCATCGTGCGCCGCATTGCCGAGCTGGCCAGCGGCGGCGGCCACGCGCTCATGTTCGAAGCGGCGGACGGCGATTCGCCCGACAGCCTGCGCACGCTGCTGCAGTCGCTTTCGGCGACAGCAGGCTTTTATTACCGCCGCCTGATCATCGAAGACCTGATCGCCACCTGAGCGGCCAGCGCGGTCAGCCGCGCCGCCTGGGAGCTGCTGGCACCCCTGCCGGCTTGCCTCCGGGGCGGCCGGCCTTTTGCATCACGCCGGCCCGCGGTGGCAAGCCGGTGTGCTGCGTCAGCACGCGCCCGCGCTCGGGCTGCGTCTGCGCCGGGGCCTGCACGGGCCTACCCTGCACGGGTGCAGCGACCGTGCTGTTCTTGCGCCGCGCAGACTGGTAGCCACCGTCCGTCACAGGCTGGAAGGTCGGAATCAGATGGTGCTTGCCATTGCCGATCAGGTCGGCGCGGCCCATGTGCTTCAAAGCCTCGCGCAGCAGCGGCCAGTTGTTCGGGTCGTGGTAGCGCAAAAAGGCCTTGTGCAGCCGCCGGCGGCGCTCGCCGCGCACGATGTCCACGCTCTCCTCGGCCTCGTCGCGCATGTGCCGGCGCACGCGTGTCAGCGTGTTGCGGCCCGAGTGGTACATGGCTGTGGCCGTGGCCATGGGGCTGGGGTAGAAGGCCTGCACCTGGTCGGCGCGAAAGCCGTTTTTCTTCAGCCAGATGGCCAGGTGCAGCATGTCCTCGTCGGTCGTGCCGGGGTGGGCGGCGATGAAGTATGGAATCAGGAACTGCTTCTTGCCCGCTTCTTCGCTGAACTTCTCGAACAGCTGCTTGAAACGGTCGTAGTTGCCGATGCCCGGCTTCATCATCTTGGACAGCGGCCCGGCCTCGGTGTGCTCGGGGGCGATCTTCAGATACCCGCCCACGTGGTGCTGCACCAGCTCCTTGACGTACTCGGGCGACTGCACGGCCAGGTCATAGCGCAGGCCGGAGCCGATCAAAATCTTCTTGATGCCCGGCAGGCTGCGTGCACGGCGGTAGATCTTGATGAGCGGATCGTGGTCGGTGTGCAGGTTCTGGCAGATGCCGGGGAAGACGCAGCTGGGCTTGCGGCATGCGGCCTCGACATCGGGGCTTTTGCAGCCCAGGCGATACATGTTGGCCGTGGGACCCCCGAGGTCGGAGATGGTGCCGGTGAAGCCCTTGACCTTGTCGCGGATGTCCTCGACCTCGGCAATGATGGAATCTTCCGAGCGGCTCTGGATGATGCGGCCCTCGTGCTCGGTGATCGAGCAGAAGGTGCAGCCGCCAAAGCAGCCGCGCATGATGTTGATGGACGCGCGGATCATCTCCCACGCCGGGATCTTGGTGGCGCCCTCAAAGCCGCCCTTCTCGTCGGCATAGCTGGGGTGCGGGTTGCGCGAATACGGCAGGCCGAAGACCCAGTCCATCTCCGCCGTGCTTAAGGGAATGGGCGGCGGGTTCAGCCACACGTCGCGGGCGGTGGAGCCCTCGCCATGCGCCTGCACCAGGGCACGGGCATTGCCGGGGTTGGTCTCCAGGTGCAGCACGCGGTTGGCGTGGGCGTAGAGCACCGGGTCAGCCTTGACCTGCTCGAAGCTGGGCAGGCGGATCACCGTGCGCTCGCGCGGCGGCTGGCCGGCCTTGCGGCGCAAGGAGGGGTTGGGCATGAACTGCACCACAGACTCTGAAGGTTTTTGACCTCCAGCGCTTGCCTGGCTTGCGCTGGCAGCTCCTGAATCAGTAGCATCCTCGCGCGAGCAGCTCTGGCCCTGGGCCGCGGCCTGCTCCGCCGTGGTCATGTAAGGGTTGAGGTGCGGCTCGACCACACCGGGCTCGTCCACGCTGGTCGAGTCCAGCTCGAACCAATCCTCAGGGCTGCTGCGGCGCACGAACGCCGTGCCGCGCACGTCGGTGATGCTCTCCACCGGCTCGCGCCGCGCCAGGCGGTGGGCCACCTCGACCAGCGCGCGCTCGGCGTTGCCGTACAACAGCAAATCGCACTTGGCGTCCACCACCATCGAGCGGCGCACCTTGTCACTCCAGTAGTCGTAGTGGGCGATGCGGCGCAAGGACCCTTCGATGCCGCCCAGCACGATGGGCACGTCCTTGAACGCCTCGCGGCAGCGCTGGCTATAGACGATGGCCGCACGGTCGGGCCGCTTGCCGCCCACGTCGCCGGGGGTGTAGGCGTCGTCACTGCGGATCTTGCGGTCCGCCGTGTAGCGGTTGATCATGGAATCCATGTTGCCCGCCGTCACGCCCCAGAACAGGTTGGGCTTGCCCAGCGCCTTGAAGGCCTCGGCGCTTTGCCAATCCGGCTGGGCGATGATGCCCACGCGAAAGCCCTGCGCCTCCAGCACCCGCCCGATGACCGCCATGCCGAAGCTCGGGTGGTCCACATAGGCGTCGCCCGTGACCAGCACCACGTCGCAGCTGTCCCAGCCCAGCTGCTCCATCTCGGCGCGGCTCATGGGCAGATAGGGCGCCGTGCCAAAGCGCTTGGCCCAGTACGGACGGTAGCTGGTCAGGGGCTTGGCGGCGCGCGGGAAGAAGGAAACGTCGGCAAAGGCGTTCATGCAGGGCTTTCAGACGGGGCCGGACATTCTAGGAGGGGCGCCTCATCCGCGCTGGCGCCCGGTTATAGGCGCAGCGACCCTTGCACGCGCGGGTAAGCTCGGCTGCCCATGTCCTACTCTCTCGGCGCCCCCGCCCACAACGAACTGGTCATCAAGAAAAGCCGTTTCATTGCCTGCGTGCAGCCCGTCGATGGCCGGCCGCAGGCGCAGGCCGTGGTGGACGCACTGCGCGCCGCACACCCCGGCGCGGCGCACGTCTGCTGGGCCCTGCTGGCGGGCGGACAGTCGGCCGCAGTGGACGACGGCGAGCCCAGCGGCACGGCCGGGCGGCCCATGCTGGAGGTGCTGCGCCACCAGCAGCTCGAAGGGGTGCTGGCGACCGTGGTGCGCTACTTCGGCGGCGTGAAGCTGGGCGCGGGCGGGCTGGTGCGCGCCTATACCGACAGCGTGGCCCAAGCCCTGCTGACGGCCGAGAAGGTGCCGCGCCAGCGCCTGATGCGCCTGTGCGCGAGCGTGCCCTACCCGCTCGAAGGCCTGCTGCGCCGCGAGATCGCCGCCGCCGGGGCGCAGCTGCTGCAGGCCCGGCACGCCGCGCAGGTCACCTTCACGCTGGCGCTGCCGGAGGACGCAGCGCCGGCCTTCAAAGCCCGAACCGATGAGCTGGCCAGCGGCCGCGTGGCGTGGCTGGCGGCGGACTGAAATGCGCAGGCCTGCGCGGTCGCACGCCCTGCAGCGAGCCGCCGTTGGCGTGCGGGCCTACAACAGCCAGGCTCGCCTGCGCCGACACTGGCCGCCCGACCCTTGAGCCGCCATGCACCCGACCCTCGACACCCTCATCATCGGCGCCGGCACGGCCGGCCTGGCCGCGCTGCGCGAGGTGCGCAAGCGCACCGACAACTTCCTCATCGTCAACGAAGGCCCCTGGGGCACGACCTGCGCGCGCGTGGGCTGCATGCCCTCGAAGATGCTGGTCGAAGCTGCCAACGCCCTGCACGCGCGCACCCGCTGGGAGGCTTTTGGCTTGCGCGACGGCCAGGATGCGCGCGCCGACCTGCCGGCGGTGCTGACGCGCCTGCGCACGCTGCGCGACGAGTTCGTCGCCGGCACCATTCGCGCCAGCGATGCGGGCGAGCGCTCAGTATCAGGCCGCGCGCGGCTGCTGGATGCGCAGCGCGTCGAGGTCAACGGCCGCACCTATAAAACCCGCAGCGTGATCGTCGCTACCGGCTCGCGCCCGGTGCTGCCGCCCGACTGGCTGGCCTTTGGCGAGCGCATCCTCACCTCCGACAACCTGTTCGAGCAGCCCACGCTGGGCCCGCGCATGGCCGTGATCGGCCTGGGCGCCATCGGCACCGAGCTGGCGCAGGCGCTGGCCCGCCTGGGCGTGGAGGTGGTGGCCTTCGTAACCCGCGAGCGGGTGGCGGGCCTGACCGACGAGTCGGTGAACGCAGCGCTGCTGGAGCAGCTCAAGGGCGAATTCGCCATCAGCGTGGGCGAGCGTGCGCAGCTGCGCGAGCTGGCCAGCGGCATCGAGGTGAGCAACGGCAGTACCACCGTGGTCGTGGACCAGGTCCTGGCCGCCATGGGCCGCACGCCCAATGTGGAATATCTGGGCCTGGACACGCTGGGCCCGGTGCTGGACAAGCACGGCCTGCCGCCGGTCGATCCCTGCACCTTGCAGGTGGGCGACACAGCCGTGTTCCTGGCTGGCGACGCGGACCGTGACCGCGCGCTGTTGCACGAAGCCGCCGACGAGGGCCACATGGCCGGCATCAACGCCATGCTGGCCGCCCAGGGCAAGACGCTGCGGCATTTTCGCCGGCGCGTGCCGCTGGCCATCACCTTCAGCGACCCACAGGCGGCCAGCGTCGGCATGCCCTGGGCCGAGGTGCGCAAGCAGAAGCCTCTGGTGGGCGAGGTCGATTACGGCGCTCAAGGCCGCGCCCGTGTGGCGCTGCGCAATGCCGGGCTGCTGCGCATCTACGCCGCGCCGGGCACCGGCCGGCTGCTGGGCGCGCAGCTGTGCGCCCCCTCGGGCGAGCATCTGGCGCAGCTGCTGGCGCTGGCGATCGACCGCGACCTGACCGTGCAGGACCTGCTGCGCATGCCCTTCTATCACCCGACATTGGAAGAGGGCTTGCGCACCGCGCTGCGGCAGATTGCGCGCCAGCTGGAATCCAGCAGTGATTCGGACCTCTCAGACTGCGAAAACCTGGGCGCCAGCGCGCTGGACTGACAGCGTCAAGCACAGCCGCTCGCCGCTGCTGCGCCATCTCCCTGCCGCAGGTACGGGCACCGGGGCGCGCTGGGCAGATTCTGGAAAGATGCATATGCTATGCATATTAAAAACCAGAACTCTCCCATGCGATGAACGCTGCGCCCGACCTCCACCGCCCCGCCGCCCCCGACCCGCTGGCGCAAGCCCTGCAGCGGCCGTACCTGCACGGCTTCGTCACTGATATCGAGTCGGACGCGCTGCCGCCCGGCCTGGACGAGGGCACCATCCGGGCGATTTCGCGCAAGAAGCGCGAGCCGCAGTTCCTGCTGGACTGGCGCCTGGCAGCCTTTCGGCGCTGGCAGGCGATGGAGTTGCCCGACTGGGCGCACCTGAAGATCGAGCCCATCAACTTCCAGGCCCTGTGCTACTACTCGGCGCCCAAGAGCCTGAAAAACGCCCCCAAGAGCCTGGACGAGGTGGACCCCAAGCTGCTGGAAACCTACGAAAAGCTGGGCGTGCCGATGCACGAGCGCGCGAAGCTGGCGGGCGTGGCGGTGGATGCGGTGTTCGACTCGGTCTCGGTCGGCACGACGTTTCGTGAGCAGCTGGCCGAGGTCGGCGTGATCTTCTGCTCGTTCTCGCACGCGGTGCAGCACCACCCCGAGCTGATCGAGCAATACCTGGGCACCGTGGTGCCGCAGGGCGACAACTTTTACGCCGCGCTGAACTCCGCCGTGTTCTCCGACGGCTCCTTCGTCTACATCCCCAAGGGCGTGAAGTGCCCCATGGAGCTGTCGTCGTACTTCCGCATCAACGCGCAGGGCACGGGCCAGTTCGAGCGTACGCTGATCATTGCCGAGGAAGGCGCTTCAGTCAGCTACCTGGAAGGCTGCACCGCCCCGCAGCGCGACGAGAACCAGCTGCACGCCGCCGTGGTCGAGCTGGTTGCGCATGACGACGCCTTCATCAAGTATTCGACGGTGCAGAACTGGTACCCCGGCGACGAGAACGGGCGCGGCGGCATCTACAACTTCGTGACCAAGCGCGGCCTGGCGGCCGGCAAGCGCTCGCGCATCGCCTGGACGCAGATCGAGACCGGCTCGGCCATCACCTGGAAGTACCCCAGCGTGGTGCTGCGCGGCGATGAATCCAATGGCGAATTCCACTCGATCGCCGTGTCCAACCACTTCCAGCAGGCGGACACCGGCACCAAGATGATCCATCTGGGCAGGAACACCACCAGCCGCATCGTCAGCAAGGGCATCAGCGCGGGGCACGCCCAGAACAGCTACCGCGGCCTGGTGCGCATCAACCCCGGCGCGGCCGGCGCGCGCAACCACACGCAGTGCGACTCGCTCCTGATCGGCCCCGACTGCGGCGCCCACACCTTCCCCTACGTGGAGACGGCGCGCGGCGACGCCGTGGTCGAGCACGAGGCGACGACCACGCGCATCTCCGAGGAGCGGCTGTTCTATTGCCAGCAGCGCGGCATCGACCCGCAGGACGCGACGGCGCTGATCGTCGGCGGCTTCTGCCAGGCCGTGCTGGAGGAGCTCCCCATGGAATTCGCACTGGAAGCCAAGGCGCTGCTGGCTGTGTCGCTCGAAGGCGCGGTGGGCTGATTACGAACAAAAAACGGCTCCAGCGCTTGCCAGGCAAGCGCCAGCAGCTATCAAATTTGAAGGAACCACGATGACCACAACCTTCCCCTTGCTCCAGGTGCGCGACCTGCGCGTGCAGATCGGCGAACGCACCGTCCTGCAATCCGTCTCGCTCGACGTGCAGCCCGGCAGCCTCACCGTGCTGATGGGCGCCAACGGCAGCGGCAAAAGCACGCTGGGCATGGCGCTGGCCGGCCACCCCAGCTACCACGTCGCGGGCGGCCAGGCGCTGCTGGCTGGGCAGGATTTGCTGCCCCTGGCCGCGCACGAGCGCGCCCGCGCCGGGCTGTTCGTGTCCTTCCAGTCGCCACCGGACATCCCCGGCGTGAAGAACAACCTGTTCATCCGCACGGCGCTGAACGCCCAGCGCGAGGCGCGCGGCGAGCAGCCGCTGGACGCCTTTGACTTCCTGGCCAGCGCCAAGCAGTCGGCCAAGGCCCTGGGCCTGCCCGACGCCATGCTGGCGCGGCCCGTGAACGAGGGCTTTTCCGGCGGCGAGCGCAAGAGGAATGAATTGCTGCAGCTGTCGCTGCTCAAGCCCCGCGTCGCGCTGCTCGACGAGATCGACTCCGGCCTGGACGTGGACGGCGTGCGCGCCGTGGTAGCGCTGGTCGCGCGCCTGCGCGCCGAGGGCACGGGTTTCGTCGTCGTCTCGCACTACCTGCAGATGATCGAGCAGCTGGAGCCGGACGCCGTGCTGCGCCTGGACCGGGGCCGAATCGCCGAGGCGGGCGACGTGGAGCTGGCGCGCGCCATCGCCCGCACCGGCTTTGCCCGCCAGCGCGAAACGGTGGAGGCCTGAAGGCATGAGCAATACCGCACAACAGGAGCAGCGCGCCGCCCGCGCGCAGCTGGACAGCCACGGCTGGATCAGCCGGCGCAGCGAAGCCTTTCGCCACCTGCCGCCGCCCGCCGCCGAGCAATGGCTGGCGGGCAGCGATAACGCGCCCCAGGGCGCCGGCTGGACCTGGGAGGCGCCCAACGACGCCGCGCAGGTGACGGCCCAGCGCCTGAACGCCCTGCACCCCGAAGAGCGCGCGCAGCTGCTGGCCGGTCTGCCCCATCCGGGCAGCGACGAGGCAGCGCCGTTTGCCTGGGCGCACCGCGCGCTGTGCACCGAAGGCCTGCGCGTATCCGTGCGGGCCGGCGATCCCGCCGCGCTGCACCTGCACCACCAAAGCCGCAGCGCGGCCGAGGCGCCGCTGCTGGTGCTGCACCTAGAGCCGGGCGCGCAATGCGTGCTGCTGGAGACGCACGACTTCGCGCCCCAGGCCGCGCAGAACCTGCAAACGCACATCCATCTCGCACCGGGCGCGCGCCTCACGCATTTGCGCGTGGCGGGTGCCGGCGCGCAGCAGCGCATCGCCCACCACCTGCATGCCACGCTGGCCGAAGGGGCGCGCTACGCCCAGGCCACGGTGGCGACTGCGGCGGGCTACCACCTGCAGCGCAGCACGCTCGCCCTGCAAGGCGCGGGTGCGCAGTCGCATGTGGCCCAACTGCTGCTGGCCGGCGGCCCGGCCCGCCAAGTGGACCAGCAGGCCTACACCCGCATGGACGCACCGCACACGGCCAGCACCGTGGAAACATTGGCCCTGGCGCAACACGGCGCGCACGCCGTGGCCAACGCCCACACGCGCATCGCCCCCGGCGCCGACGAAGCCAGCGTGCGCCAGCGCCTCACCGGCGTACCCCTGGCCGGCAACCCGCGCCTGGTGCTGCGCCCGCACCTGGAGATCCTGCACGACAACGTGCAAGCCGCCCACGGCGCCACCTGGGGCGCGCTGCCCGAGGACGCCCTGTTCTACGCCCGCCAGCGCGGCCTGGATGAGGCCAGCGCCCGCGCGCTGATCATCGAAGGCATGGCACGCGCGCTGCTCGGCCGTGCGCTGGAAGGCGACGCGGCCGGCAGCGACCTGCTTGCGCGCTGGCTGGACACGGGCTGGCTGGCGAGCACCATCGCCGCCCACCTGCAAGCTCCTGACGGGGAGGAACGCCATGGGTAAGCCCCACCCGCTGCTGCATGACTCGGCCCTGCCCTTGCAGGCCCTGGGTGCCGAGTTCCCGATACTGGCCCAGGCCATCAACGGCCAGCCGCTGGCCTACCTGGACAACGCCGCCACCACGCAGATGCCGCGCCAGGTGATGGCGGCCATGCGCGACTTCGAGGAGAAGGAGCGCGCCAACATTCACCGCGGCGTGCACACGCTGAGCCAGCGCGCCACCGACGCCTTCGAGGCCGCGCGCGCCACGCTCAAGGGCTTCATCGGCGCGGATAAAGCGCACGAGCTGGTCTTCACCAGCGGAACGACCGAGGCGCTGAACCTCGTCGCCCAGGGCCTGTGGGCCGGCGGGCCGGGCAAAGCCTGGCTGCGCCCGGGCGATCGCATCATCGCCAGCGGTCTGGAGCACCACGCCAACCTGGTGCCCTGGCAGCACGCCGCGCGCATGAGCGGGGCCGAACTGGTCATCCTGCGCCCCGACGCCGAGGGCCGCCTGCACCTGAAGGACCTGGAGGCGCTGCTGACGCCCGCCACCCGCGTCCTGGCCCTGACGGCCGGCGCCAACGCCACGGGCGAGCGCCCGCCATATGAGGCCCTGCTGGCGCTGGCTGCCCGCGCCGGCGCCCTCACGGTGCTGGACGCCGCGCAGGCCGCCAGCCACGCGGTGCCGCATCTCTCGCAGATCGAGTGCGACTTCATGGCTTTCTCGGGCCACAAGATGTACGGCCCCATGGGCATTGGCGCGCTGGCCGGCCGGCGGGCGGCGCTGGAGCGGCTCTACCCCCTGCGTCTGGGCGGGGACATGGTGGACTGGGTCAGCTACGAGGCCGCAGGCTTCGCACCGCTGCCCGCCCGCCTGGAGGGCGGCACGCCCCACGTGGCCGGTGCCGTCGGCATGGCGGCGGCCGCGCAATTCATCGACCAGACGGGCCGCGAAGCCATCGACGCGCACGTGCATGCCCTGCGCGCGCAGGCAGTGGCGGGCCTGTCGCAGATCGAGGGCATCACGGTGCTGGCGCCGCATGCCACGCAGTCGGCGCTGGTGTCCTTCGTGGCGGGCGGCGTGCATCCGCACGACATCGGCACGCTGCTGGACGAGCGCGGCATCGCCGTGCGCACCGGCCACCACTGCGCCCAGCCGCTGCTGGAGCACCTGGGCCTGGGGCCCACCACCCGCGCATCGTTTGCCCTGTACAACACCCCCGAAGAGGTGGACCGCATGGTCGCCGCCGTGGCCCGCGCCCTGGAGATGCTGCGATGAACCCTTCTTCTTCGTCTTTCGCCAGCGCCGAGAACGACCTGTACCAGGAGGTGGTGCTGGAGCACAAGCGCGCACCGCGCAACTACGGGCCCCTGCCCCACCCCACGCACCAGGCCGAGGGCACCAACCCGTCGTGCGGCGACCGCGTGGCGGTGCAGCTGCAACTGGCGGGCGAGCGGGTGGAGGACATCCGCTTCACCGGCCAGGGCTGCGCCATCTGCATGGCTTCGACCTCGATGATGACCGAGGCCGTCAAGGGGCGGGACATCGCTGCCGCGCAGGCGCTGCAACAGCACTTTCGCGCCGTGCTGACGGGCGAGGAGGAACCCGACGAGGCGCCGCTGGGCAAGCTGGTCAGCCTGGCCGGCGTGCGCCGCTACCCCAGCCGCATCAAGTGCGCGCTCTTGGGCTGGCACGCGCTGATGCACGCCATCGCCGAGCACCAGGACGGGGAGCAGCGCACATGACCTACCGCCGCCACCGCGAAGACGTGCTGGTGCGCCGCAGCGTGACCGTGGAGACCATTCCCAGCGGCATGCCCGTCGAGCTGGAGGCCGGGCAGCTGGCGCAGATCACACAGGCACTGGGCGGCTCGTTCACGCTGCTGGTCGAAGGCCAGTTGATGCGCCTGAAGGGCCAGGACGCGGACGCCATCGGCAAGGAGCCGCCCCAGGCGATTGCCGTGCCCGAAGACCTGCATATCGACGACCTGGAGCCGCTGGTCTGGCAGACGCTGGCCACCTGCTACGACCCGGAGATCCCCGTGAACATCGTGGACCTGGGGCTGGTTTATCGCCTGGCCTTCGAGCCGCTGCCCGAGGCCGACAAGCTGCGCGTGCTGGTGGACATGACGCTCACCGCCCCCGGCTGCGGCATGGGCGAGGCGATAGCCGACGAAGTCTGCGACAAGGTGCTGGCCCTGCCGCGCGTGGGCGAGATCACCGTGAACTTGGTGTTCGACCCGCCCTGGGACCGCTCGCGCATGTCGGAGGCCGCGCAGCTGGCGCTGGGGCTGTAGCGCGCCGCGCACCACCACCACCACCACCACGACAAGCACAACGCAAAACGCAAAACGGCGGGCATCAGGCCCGCCGTTTTGCGTGAGTGCATCAAGGCATCAGCCGCAGGCGCCGCCCGAGCAGCAGCCGCCGCCGGAGTCTGCCTGGCTGGCCACCTTGTCGATCTGCACGCGCCACAGCTGCGGGCCGGCCTGCAGGTAGTTCCACTGGAATTGGCCGGGCGAGCGCGCATCGAACTGGCGGTGCAGCGGCACGGGGTCATGGTCGTTGACGATGACCAGCGCCTGGCCGATCTCCAGATCGTCGAACTGGCCAAAAATCCTGGCGTGGCGCTCGTACGGGGGGATGGTGCGCACGTCGATTTCAAACGCGGGAGTGGTGGTGGTGCTCATGGGTCAGCCTTTCTGTGCTGGGGAACGAGAGGGTGAAGCGGGTTGGAGGAGCGCGGTGGCTCAGCCGTCCTTGCCGTCCAGGCGGGTGCGGGTCAGCCAGGGCGTGTAGATGAAGAGGTAGATGGCAAAGGCCAGCGCCCACAGGCAGGCGGCGGCGTGCAGCGCCCCGGCGTACCACTGCGGCTGCACGGCCGGCACCAGCACGCGCAGCACGGTGGCCAGCATCACGAAGGCATAGGCCGCCACCTCGCCGCGCGAGGCCTGGAGCGGCCGCCCGGTGTGGCCGCGCGCCGTGCGCGTGACCATGCCGACGATCAGCCCGCCGACCACGCCCACGGCCAGCGCGTGCACGGCCAGCGACTCGGGCAGCCAGCCGGCCTGGGCGGCGGCCAGCAGGGCAAAGCCCACGGGCATCCAGGCATACGAGGCGTGCAGGATCCACAGGATGGGTCGGCGCAGCGTGACCCAGGGCTTCCACAGCGCCAGGCGCACGGCGTGCAGGGCGGCCGCAGCCACGGCGCCCGCGGCCACCAGCAGCGTCGGCGCAGCGCAGACCCACAGCACCAGCGCCGCGGCGGTCACGGCCAGCAGCGCCAGTTCGAACTTGCGCGGCACATTGATGACCAGGCCCGGCGTCACATTCTTGGTGAACATGGGCAGCACGCGGCCGGTGATCACGGTGATCACCATCAGCACCAGCGCCAGCTCGGCGTGCAGCGGCGCCAGCACCGGCAGCTGTACCAGGCCCAGGGCCGACAGGTGGAACAGCCCGTTGGCCAGCGCCATCAGCACCAGCAGCGAGATGAGCGGGATGTTGCGCCTGTTCTTGGCCTGGATGAGCACCCGCAGCAGGCTCACCGCGACGGCGGGCAGCAGCAGCATGTCCAGCGCGGCGTACACCGGGTATGGCGCGACGAACGCTGCCAGGCGGGCCGCCAGCCACAGCAGGGCCAGCGCGCCCAGCGTGGCACCCCGCGGGGTGGGCAGGCCCGTCCAGGCCTTCACGGCCGTCAGCAGGAAGCCCACGATGACGGCCGCGGCAAAGCCGAACAGCATCTCGTGCGCGTGCCACAGCATGGGCGGGATGGCCAGGTTCAGCTGCAGGTGGCCCAAGAAGACCAGCACCCACAGCGGTACCGACACGCAGGCCAGTAGGGCCGAACCCAGGTAGAACGGCCGAAAGCCCAGCCGCAGCAGGGGCAGGCCCTGCAGTGCCGGCGCCGCCGGGGCGGGTGCAGAGGAGCGTTGGGGGAAAGGCAGAGGCTGGTTCACGGCAGAAAGGGGTGCTGGTGGGCGACCGAGAGAGCGAACAATAAATTCATTTTAAATGAATCTTAATGGATGCACGCTGCTCCGCTCAGGGTTTGCCAGGGTTTCAGTGGCTGGCGCTCTTGGAAAACAGCTGGATGACCAGCACGCCGGCGACGATCCGGCCCATGCCGGCCAGGGCGGCGGCGTCCAGCTTCTGGTCGTAGAGCGCCCAGCCCACCAGCGAAATCAGCACGATGCCCAGGCCTGACCAGATGGCGTACACCACGCCCGTAGACATGGAGTTCATGACGCGAGCCATGCAGTAGAACGCCAGGCTGTAGCCCAGCACCGTGAGCACGCTGGGCCCCAGGCGCGTGAAGCCGGCGGAGGACTTGAGGGCCGAGGTGGCGACGACTTCCGACGCGATGGAGATGCCGAGCAGGACGTAGGGGTGCATGGTTGAAATCTCTGGTCAGGGCGCCGTGGCAAGCGCCATTTGCTATTCAATCGATAGCTGCTGGCGCTTGACTGGCAAGCGTTAGCGCCGGCTTTCGCATGAATTCCTGCGCTCGTCAGCCCGCCACGCAGACCAGCCGCTGCTCGCCCAGCCCGCTGGCCCCCAGCCGCATCTCGTCGCCCACGCGCAAAAAGCGCGGCTGCGGCTTTTGCCCCAGGCCGACGCCGGCCGGCGTGCCGGTCAGCACCAGGTCGCCCGGCTCCAGGGTCATGAACCGGCTGATGTAGGCCAGCACGGCGGGCACGCCGAAGAGGAAGTCGCGCGTGCTGCCGCTTTGCATGCGCTGGCCGTTCACCTGCAGCCACAGGTCGATGGCGTGCGGATCGGCGATCTCATCCGCCGTGACGAGCCACGGGCCCACGGGCGCGAACGTGTCGGCGCTCTTGCCCTTGTCCCACTGGCCGCCGCGCTCCATCTGCCAGGCGCGCTCGGACACATCGTTGGCCAGCACGTAGCCGGCGAGATGCCCCAGCGCATCGCCCTCGCTCACGCCCTGCATGCGCGTGCCGATGACCAGTCCCAGCTCCACCTCCCAGTCCACCTTGTCCGCGCTCGGCGGGATGCGCACCGCGTCGTGCGGGCCGCACAGGCTGCTGGTGGCCTTCATGAACAGTACGGGCTCGGGCGGCGGTGCCAGGCCCGTCTCGCGTGCGTGGTCGGCGTAGTTCAGGCCCACGCAGACGATCTTGCCCACGCCGCCCACCGGGCAGCCCAGGCGCGTGCCGGGGGGCACGGCCGGCAGCCGCGTGGCGTCGATGGCAGCCAGCGCCGCCAGCGTGCGGGCGCCAAGCTGCGCCGGGCCGATGTCGGGCACCAGCATGGACACGTCACGCACGGTGCCGTGCGCGTCCACGATGCCGGCGCTCTCGGCGCCGGGCGCGCCATGGCGAACGAGTTTCATGCGGTCTCCTTCAGGTGGGTCGCCGCGCCCTGCCCTTCGGGCGCCAGCAGTTGGGGCAGCAGCTGCGCCGCCGTGCCGCGCAGCACGGCGTGGGCGGCGCTGTCCAGCTCGCTGGCGGCCGGGTTCAGCACGACCACGCGCGCGCCCGCCTGGCGCGCCAGGTGCGCCAGGCCCGCGGCCGGATAGACGGCGCCCGCCGTGCCCACGACCAGCATCAGCTCGGCCGCCTGCGCGGCCTGCTGGGCAGCGTCCAGCACCTCGGCGGGCAGGCTCTCGCCGAACCAGACCACACCCGGGCGCACCAGGTTGCCGCAGGCAGCGCAGCGCGGCGGGCTGCCAGGCGCGGCGGCGTGCAGCTGGCAGCAGGCGCGGGGCGCGTCCAGCCAGCGGTCAAGCATCAGGTCGCCGTGCAGGCACAAAACGCCGGCGCTGCCCGCGCGCTGGTGCAGCCCGTCCACGTTCTGGGTGATGAGGGTGAGCCGGCCCGGGTGCCGCCGGGCAAATGCAGCCAAGGCCCGGTGCCCGGCGTTGGGCTGCACGGCGGCCACGCCGGCGCGGCGGTGGGCGTACCAGTCCCAGACCCGCGCCGGCGCGGCGCGAAAGCCGCGCTCACTGGCCATGTCCTGCGGGTTGAACTGCGCCCAATGGCCGCTGGTGGCGTCGCGAAAGGTGGGCACGCCCGATTCGGCGCTCATGCCCGCACCCGTGAGCACGGCGATGCGCGTGGCCTGCGCGATCCAGGCCTGCACGGCCTGCTGCTCCTGGGGCGAGTTCATGCGCTGCGCTGGCGCACCGCCTCGTACAGGCACACGGCGCTGGCCACCGACACGTTCAGGCTTTCCACGGCGCCCTGCATGGGGATATGCACCAGCGCGTCGCAGGTCTTGGCAGTGAGCTGGCGCATGCCTGGCCCCTCGGCGCCCAGCACCAGGGCCACGGGGCCCTTCAGGTCGGCCTGGTACAGCGACTGGTCGGCGTCGCCGCTGGTGCCGATGACCCAGATGCCCCGCTCCTTGAGCTCGCCCAGCGTGCGCGCCAGGTTGGTGACCATGAAGTACGGCACCGTCTCGGCCGCGCCGCTGGCCACCTTGGCGACGGTGGCGTTCACGCCCACGGCGTGGTCCTTGGGCGCGATGACGGCGTGTGCGCCGGCGCCATCGGCCACGCGCAGGCAGGCGCCCAGGTTGTGCGGGTCGGTCACGCCGTCCAGCACCAGCAGCAGCGGCGCCGTGACGCCCCGGGCCTCCAGGTCGTCCAGCAGGTCGTCCAGCGAATGCGTCTGCTCGATGGCCTGCACGCGCGCGGCCACGCCCTGGTGGCCGTGGCTGCCCGAGAGCTTGGCCAGGCGCAGGCCGTCGGCCTCGATCAGGCGCGTGCCGGCCTCGCGGGCGCGCTCCAGAAACTGGCGCATGCGCGCGTCGCGCCGGGTGGGCTCGTAGTAGATCTCGATGATGGATTGCGGCGCGGTTTTCAGGCGCACACCCACGGCATGGAAGCCGAAGAGGACTTTGGGGGTGGACATGCGCCGGATTATCGGCGCGCGGCCGGCGGCCGGCGGCGGCTGCGCACCAGGGCGGGCCGTAAAATCGCGCGCTTTCCGGTTGACAGGCGCCCTGCCCGCATGCCTTGCGGCGCCAGCGGCCCGCGCCGCCCTTTCACCTTCCCCTTGCCGCCATGATCTTTTCCCCCCTGCTGCGCTGGGCCCGGCGCACCAGCCTTGTCGCGCAGATTGCGCTGGCCCTGGTGGCCGGCGTGGCGCTGGCCTTCTTGCTGCCCGGCGCCACGCCCTACGTGGCCTTTTTGGGCACCCTGTTCATCTCGGCGCTCAAGGCCGTGGCGCCGGTGCTGGTGCTGGTGCTGGTCATGGCCGCCATCAGCAACCACGTGCCGGGCGAGGCCACGGGCATCCGGCCCATCCTGGTGCTGTACGTGATCGGCACGCTGGCGGCGGCCGTGGTGGGCGTGGCTGCCAGCCTGTGGTGGCCCAGCACGCTGACGCTGATGGCCGCGCCGCAAACCGGCGCCGCCCCGCCCGGCGCGGTGGGCGAGGTGCTGCTGAACGTGGCCAAAAGCGCGGTGGACAACCCGGTCAACGCGCTGCTGCAGGCCAACTACATCGGCGTGCTGGCCTGGGCCGTGGGGCTGGGGCTGGCGCTGCGCCACGCCTCGGCGGGCACCCGCGCCGTGCTGCACGATGCGGCGCAGGCCGTCACGGCGGTGATCCAGGCGGTCATCCGCTGCGCTCCGCTGGGCATCCTGGGCCTGGTGGCCAGCACCTTTGCCGAGGCCGGCACGCAGGCGCTGCACGGCTATGCCCACCTGCTGGCGGTGCTGGTGGGCTGCATGCTGTTCGTGGCGCTGGTGGTGAACCCGCTGATCGTCTGGGCCTGCATCCGCCGCAACCCGTATCCGCTGGTCCTCACCTGCCTGCGCGAGAGCGGCGTGACGGCGTTCTTCACCCGCAGCTCGGCGGCCAACATACCCATCAACCTGGCGCTGGCGCAGCGCCTGGGCCTGAAAGAGGAAACCTACAGCATCAGCATCCCGCTGGGCGCCACCATCAACATGGCCGGCGCGGCCATCACCATCAGCGTGCTGTCGCTGGCGGCGGCGCACACGCTGGGCGTGCAGGTGGACGTCTTCACCGCGCTGCTGCTGTGCGTGGTGGCGTCGGTCTGCGCCTGCGGCGCTTCGGGCGTGGCGGGCGGCTCGCTGCTGCTCATTCCGCTGGCGTGCAGCCTGTTCGGCATCAGCAACGACGTGGCCATGCAGGTGGTGGGCGTGGGCTTCATCATCGGCATCGTGCAGGACTCGGCCGAGACGGCGCTGAATTCCTCCACCGACGTGCTGTTCACCGCCGCGGCCGGGTTCCGTGAAGTGCGCCAGGGCGGGGGCGCTATCTGATCGATAGCTGCTGCCGCTTGATGGGCGGCGGTTTCAGGTACAAAACCAACTGAAACCCGCACCAGGCAAGCGCTGGTAGCTATCAATTTCATTGTGCGGCGATGCGTCCGCCCTCGATGGTGATGCGCCGCCCGCAGCGCGCGGCGATCTCGCGGTCGTGGGTGACCAGCACCAGCGTCGTGCCCTGCTCGCGGTTCAGGGCGAACATCAGCTCCATCACCGCTGCGCCGGTGGCAAAGTCCAGGCTGCCCGTGGGCTCGTCGGCCAGCAGCACCTGGGGCTGCACCACGAAGGCCCGCGCCAGCGCCACGCGCTGCTGCTCGCCGCCGGACAGCACCTTCGGGTAATGCGACAGCCGCTCGCCCAGGCCCACGCGGGCCAGCATGTCGGTGGCGCGCCGGCGCGCATCGCGCGCGCCCGCCAGCTCCAGCGGCAGCATCACGTTCTCCAGCGCCGTCAGGTTGGCCAGCAGCTGAAAGCTCTGGAACACGAAGCCCATGCGGCGCGCGCGCAGCGCGGCGCGCTCGTCCTCGTTCAGCGCGAACAGGTCCTGCCCGGCCACGCGCACGGTGCCGGCCGTGGGCACGTCCAGCCCGGCGATGAGCGACAGCAGCGTGCTCTTGCCCGAGCCCGAGGCGCCGACGATGGCGATGGTCTCGCGCGCGGCCACGGAGAAATCGATGTCCCTCAGAATGTCGAGGGTGCCGGTGGAGTCGGTGACGCTCTTGTGCAGGTGCTGCACGGCAATCAGGGCGTCGGGCGGCGCGGCGTGGAGGTCAGGCATGGATGCAGGCAAAGGAGCGGATGTGGACGAACGGATGAACAGGCGATGGCTGGGCCGGCGTGACTGTATCGCGGCGCTGGGCGCGCTGGGCCTGGCGGCGGCTGCCCCATCGGCCCGTGCAGCCCGCGCGCCGGTCATCCTGGTGGTGGGCGATTCGCTCAGCGCCGAGTACGGGCTGGCGCGCGGCAGCGGCTGGGTGGAGCTGCTGCGCCAGCAGCTGGCGCAGGACAAGGTCGCCGCTACGGTGGTCAACGCCAGCATCAGCGGCGACACCACCTCCGGCGGCCGCGCCCGGCTGGCGGCGCTGCTCACAAGCCACCAGCCCACGCACGTCATCCTTGAGCTGGGCGGCAACGATGCGCTGCGCGGCCTGCCGCTCAAGAACACCCAGGACAACCTGGCCTGGATGACCCAGCAGGCGCAGGACGCCGGCGCCCGCGTGCTGCTGCTGGGCATGCAGGTGCCGCCCAACTACGGCGGCGACTACGGCCGGCGCTTTGCGCAGATCTTTCAGGACGTGGCGCGCGAGAAGAAGGCGGCGCTGGTGCCGTTCTTCCTGCAGGGCGTGGCCGACGGGCCCGACGCCGCGCGCCTGTTCCAGGCCGACCGCATCCACCCCACCGCCCAGGCCCAGCCGATGATGCTGGCCAACGTGATGCCCGCGCTGAAGAAGCTGCTGCGCTAGGTGCAGGCGGCGGGCGCCGGGGCCAGCGCGCTGCGGTAGGCGTGCCAGGTGGCGTGCCCCAGCAGCGGCCCCACCAGCAGCAGCCCCGCGCCCCAGGCCAGCAGCGACAGGCCCACCAGCAGCGTGATGAGCGCGCCCCACAGCAGCAGGGTGGCGGGGTTGTCCAGCACCACGCGCATGCTGGTCAGCGCAGCGGTGAAGGCGTCGGTGTCGCGGTCCAGGATCAGCGGAATGGCCACCACCGTGAAGCAAAACACCAGGCCCGCAAACAGGCCGCCCACCGCCGCGTAGGCCAGCACGAACTGCCAGTTGTGCGGGTTGAACACGGCCTGCACCACGCCGGTGGTGGACGGCATGCCGGTGTTGAAGAACACCGCGAAGACCACCAGCGAAGCGCGGCCCCACAGCAGCTCCAGCACGATGAGGGCCAGCACCAGCATGGCCATGCTGGAGACGTGCCGGTCCCAGCACGTCAGCGACTCGCCCAGGCTGGGGGGCAAGCCGGCCTCGCGCCGTCGGCTGGTCTCGTACAGGCCCATAGCCAGAAAGGGGCCCACCAGCAGGCAGCCGCTGGCCAGGGACATGGTGTATTCGGGCCGCGCGCGAAACACCCAGCCCAGCAGCAGCGCCATGCCCCAGAAGCACAGGCCGTAGAACAGGCCCACGCCGGGCGCGGCCGCCAGGTCGCGCGCGCCACGCGCCAGCCAGGTGAAGGGCTGGCCGAGTTGCAGCGGCTGCAACACCAAAGGCGCCGGTTGCGGGGCGGCAGTGCCAGGGTTCGCGGTCGAATCCGTCATGGGGCGTGGCCCGGGGCAGGGGCGGCAGTCGTGGTGAATGCCCCACCTTAAGCGCCGCCCGGTGGCGGCAGCATCAAGGAAAGCCCGCACCCGCCTGTAGCGGGCGGCGGGGAGCGCCTCAGCCGAAAGCGCGCGCCAGCGCCTGCGCCAGGTCGGCGCGCAGGTCCTGCACATCCTCCAGCCCGACGCAAAAGCGCACCACCGTGCCGGCCGCCAGCTGCGGCGTGGCGCACCGGCGCATGGCCGCCAGCTCGTAGGGCACGACCAGGCTCATCGGCCCGCCCCAGCTGTAGCCCAGGCGAAACAGCTGCAGCGCGTCGCAAAACGCGTCGACCTGCGCCTGCCCGTATTGCGCACCGATCACCACGCTGAACAGGCCGGCCGCCCCGCCCTGCCCGCCGAAGGCAGCGCCGCACAGCGCCTGCCAGTGGTCATGGCCGGGCGAGCCGGGCAGCGCCGGGTGCAGCACCTGGGCGATGGCCGGCTGCCCGGCCAGCCAGCGGGCCAGTTCGCGCGCGGCCTCGTCATGCGCGCGGTAGCGCAGGGCGATGCTGGGCAGCGCGCGCAGCACGGCCTCAGCGTCGTTGGCGCCCACCCCCAGCCCCAGGCGCATATGCGTCAGCTTGAGTTTCAGGTGCAGCGCCTGGTCGCGCGTGGTGATGCTGCCCATCAGCACATCGCCACCGCCGCTGGGGTATTTGGTCAGGGCGTGTACGGAGACATCCACGCCCAGCGAGCCGTCGCCCAGCAGATCGAAAGGCGCAAAAGCCAGGCCAGCGCCCCAGGTGTTGTCCAGCGCGCAGGTCACCCCGCGCTCGCGGCAAATGCGCACCTGGGCCGGCAGGTCGGGGAATTCCATGGTCACGGAGCCCGCCGCCTCCAGCCACACCAGCCGGGTGCGGTCGGTGATCTTGGCAGCCAGGTCCTGCGGGTCCAGCGGGTCGAAGACCCGGTGGGTGACGCCGTAGTGCGCCAGCTCCACCTCGGCCAGCGCCTTGTTGGGGCTGTAGGCGTTGTCGGGCAGCAGCACCTCGTCGCCCGCGCGCAGCAGGGCCAGGGCGACGGTGGAAATCGCTGCCAGGCCGCTGGGCGCCAGCAGGCACTGCAGGCCACCTTCGAGCGTGGCGATGCGCTCTTCCAGCTGGTAGGTGGTAGGAGTGCCGTGCAGGCCGTAGGTGTAGCTGGTCTTGTCCTTCCACTCGCGCGCGCGCATGGCGGCGACGTTGGGAAAGAGCACTGTGGAGGCCTTGTGTACCGCCGGCTGCAGCGCGGCAAAGCCCGCAGGCGGCGTGTATTCGTGGTGCACGAGCCGCGTGGGCAGCAAGAGGGGGACTTCGGGGGGTGCGTGGATGGGAGTCTGGCTCATCCGCACATGGTAGCGGCCGGGCCTTCACAGCAGGCCCGGCCGCCGGGTTCAAGGCGCCTCAGGCCTTCAGGCGCCCGGGTTGATGGTCAGGTTGTTGACCACGCGCGTCACCCCTTCCACGCCCTGGGCAATCTGCGTGGCCCGCTCCTTGGCCACGGCGTTTTTGACCGGGCCGCTCAAGGTGACCACATGGTCCTTGGTGTCCACATCGATACGGATGGCGCTCAGCTCCGAATCCTTGGCCAGGCCGGCGTTGACGCGGGCGGTGATGCCGGCGTCTTCAACCGCAGCCTTGGCGTTGGCCGTCACCTCGCGCGTATCGGCCTTGGTCTGCTCGCTGGTTGCGTGCATCTTCTCGCGCGCTTCCTGCGTCATCTCCTCGGTCTTGACGCGGGCGTCATGGGCCGCCGCTTCCGTCTTTGCGCGTGCTTCCTGCGCTGCATCCTGCATATCGACCTTGGCGTTGTGCGCGGCAGCCTCGGTCTTGACCTTGGCGTCCTGCGCCGTGGCTTCGGTCTTGGCAATGGCGGAATCGAGCTTCTGTCCGGCCGTGCGATCGTCGTTCTTGTCGCACGCGGCCAGGCCCAGAGCCAGGGCAACGGCGGCGGCCAGGGTGGCAGTGCGCAGCAGCGGGGTATTTTTGGTGTGGCTGGTGTTCATGAAGGTTCTCCTTCCGGTGGACATGCCGGCTACTGTAGAAACGCCGCCGCGCGCAAGCGGGTCGGAGATGGCCGAATCACCGGTAGGACAAGTGCGGCACGCCTCGCGCCGGGCCGGCGGCGGCGCCACAATCCCCTCTCCATGCACCTTCCCGCCCTGCAACGCTGGCTGCCTTTTCTGGCCTGGCCCCGCCCCACGGCCGAGCTGCTGCGTGGCGAATTCTGGGCGGGCTTGACCGTGGGGCTGATGCTGGTGCCTCAGGGCGTGGCCTATGCCCACCTGGCCGGCATGCCGCTGGTCACCGGCATTTACGCCTCGCTGGTGCCGGCGCTCATCGCCGTGCTGTGGAGCTCGTCCACCCGCCTGGGCGTGGGCCCCACGGCGCTGACCAGCTTGCTGATCGGCGCCTCGCTCACCGGCCTGGCGGAGCCCGGCAGCGCCCACTGGGTGCAGCTGGCGGTGTGGATGGCGCTGCTGTCGGGCCTGCTGCAGCTGAGCCTGGGCGTGATGCGTTTTGGCTGGCTGCTCAACCTGGTCACCTCGCCGGTGCTGGGCAGCTTCACGCAGGCGGCGGCGCTCTTGATCCTGGCCTCGCAGCTGCCCGCCCTGCTGGGCCTGCGCACTACCTGGCACGCCCTGCTGCAGGCGCCCTCGCTGCACCACTTCGACCTGCGCGCCATGGCCTTTGGGCTGGGCAGCCTGGTCCTTTTGATGCTGGCGCGGCGCTGGCGCTCGGGCTTTCCCGCGGCCATGGTGGTCATCGCCTTGGCGGCCCTGGCCAGCTGGGCCATGGGCTTTGCCGATGCCGACGGCGCCGTGGTGGGCCACGTGCCTGCGGGCCTGCCGTCGCTGTACCTGCCCGGCTGGCTGCCCTGGGAGGAGTTCAGCTCGCTCACGCTGCCGGTGCTGGTCATCACGCTGGTGAGCTTCCTGGAAACGGCCTCCAGCGCCAAGGTGGACCATGCGCGCGGCGGCACCCGCTGGAACAAGAACCAGGACCTGATCGCCCACGGCATGGCCAAGATGAGCTCGGGCCTGTGCGGCGCCTTTGCCACCAGCGCCTCGTTCTCGCGCTCGGCCATTAATCTGTATGCCGGTGCCAAAAGCGGCTGGGCGACGCTGTTCGCCCTGCTGCTGGTGCTGGCCACGCTGCTGTGGCTCACCCCCGCGCTCTACCACGTGCCGCAGGCGGTGCTCGCCGCCGTGGTCGTGACGGCCGTCACCGGGCTCATCCAGCCGATCGGCATGCTGCGCCTGTGGCCGGTGTCGCGGGTGGAGACCACCATCGGATTGACCACCTTCGTGCTGACCCTGGCCAGCGCCCCGCGCCTGTACTGGGGCGTGCTGGCGGGGCTGGTCATGAACCTGTCGCACTTCCTGTACCTGCGCCTGCACCCGCGCATCATCGAAGTCGGCCTGCACCCGGACGGCAGCCTGCGCGATCGCCACCTGTGGCAACTGGCCCCGCTGGCGCCGCAGGTGCTGGCCCTGCGCATGGACGCGGAACTGGACTTTGCCTCTGCCGCCGCGCTGGAGCAGCGCGTGGCCGACGAGCTGGCCGCCCGGCCCGAGCTGCGCGAGCTGGCCCTGTTCGCGCTGTCCATCAACCGCATCGACGTGACTGGCGTGGAAGCCTTCATGCGCCTGCGCGCGCTGATGCAAAGCCGCGGCGGCGCGCTGCACGTGGCCGGGCTGAAACTGCCCGTGCAGCGCACGCTGGAGCGTGCCGGCGTGCTGCGAGAGGGCCCTGAACTGCGCGCCTGGCGCACTGACGCCGAAGCCATCGCGGCGTTGCAAGCGAGCGACACCCGGGAGCCCGCAGTGGCAAGCTAGCGCTGCTAAACTGCAGCCAGATTATTTGTTTCTTTTTGTGTCCACTTCCGCGTCCCTTGCCTCGGTCAATCTGAAGGACCTGCAGCTATCCACGGCCCATGCGCTGGTGGCGCAGTCGCTGGGCGGAGACGCGGCGCTGCGCGGGCGCGTGCCGCGCGAATACCTGCAGGCGCTGATCGACGGGCTGTGCGATCTGTCGCTGAAAGACCCACTCACTGGCCTGCCCAACCGCCGCTTCATCCGCGCCGTGCTCGACAGCGAGATCGACCGCGTGGCCCGCTCGGGCGAGGCGGCGCTGCTGCTGATGCTGGACATCGACCACTTCAAGCAGGTCAACGACCGCCACGGCCACGGCGCGGGCGACGTGGTGCTGCAGGTCGTCGCCCAGACGCTGCAGACCTGCCTGCGGCCCATGGACACTGTGGCGCGCTACGGCGGCGAAGAGTTCGCCATCGTCCTGCCCGCCTGCCAGTTCGGTTTCGGCCGCGTGGTGGCTGAGCGCGTGCGCCGCGCTGTCGAGGCCACGCCGATCGCCATTTCGCCCAGCCTCACCGTCCACGTCACGGTAAGCATCGGCGGCGCCTTCGCGCTGCAGTGGATCCGCAGCACCGTGCCCCTGTGGGCCGAGCGCGCCGACGCCGAGCTGTACAAGGCCAAGGCCGGCGGGCGCAACCGCATCAGCATCGAAGAGCAGCCCGACAGCACCGTGACGGCCGAAGAGAAAAGCATGCTGTTCGGCCCCCTATACACTCCATCGGGCTGGGGCGAGCTGCCCCCGCCGCTCGACCCGCCTGCATACAGCGCCTACTGAAAGACGATGATGAACGACGCGCTGTCGCCCCCCTCTTCCGCCCCCGCCACCCCGCCCGCCGCCCTGGCGCCCCTGCCCGGGCCGCTGGCCGCACGCATCATTGCCGTGACCAGCGGCAAGGGCGGCGTGGGCAAGACCTTCGTGTCGGCCAACCTGGCCGCCGCCCTGACGCGGCGCGGTTACCGCGTGCTGGTGCTGGATGCCGACCTGGGGCTGGCCAACCTGGACGTGGTGCTGAACCTGCACCCCAAGGTCACGCTGCACGACGTGTTCACCGGCAAGGCCCAGCTGGACGACGCCGTGATCGAGGCCCCCGGCGGCTTTTCCGTGGTGCTGGCCGGCTCGGGCATGGTGGAGTATTCGCGCCTGACGCCGGCCGTGCGCAGCGAGTTCCTGAACGTCATCCAGACCCTGGCGCCGCGCTTTGACGTGGTGCTGCTGGACACCGGCGCCGGTATCTCCGACGTGGTGCTGTTTTCCGTCTCGCTAGCCTCGGAGGTGCTGATCGTGGCCACGCCGGAACCGACCTCGCTGACCGACGCCTACGCCGCCATCAAGGTGCTGGCCACGCAGCAAAAGCGCCAGCAGGTGCGCCTGGTGGTCAACCAGGCCGCGCGCCCGGGCGACGGCCGCGCCATCACCAGCCAGCTGCAGCAGGTGCTGGACCGCTTCGTCACCACCGACTCCGGCCGGCCCATGCGCCTGGTGCACATGGGCGACATCCCGGCCGACATGTCGGTGCGCGACGCCGTCATGCGCCGCCAGCTGCTGATGCTGCACATGCCCGGCTGCCCCGCGGCGCTGGCCATCGCCCAGCTGGCCAGCAAGGTGGACACGACGCTGCTGGCGCCCAAGGGCGCCTGAGCCGTCTAGCTCCTAAAAAGATAGCTGCCAGCGCTTGCTGCATAAGCGCTGGAGCCACTTTTCATATCAATTTTTCCTGGTGATCAGAAGGGGTTACGCCAGCCGCAGCGTGCGGCTGTCGCCGCCGGCCACGCGGAAGCGGTCCACCGTGCCAGCCAACACTTGGGCCTGCTGGCTCAGCGACTGGGCGGCAGCGTAGGCCTCTTCCACCAATGCGGCGTTTTGCTGCGTACCCTGATCCATCTGGGCCACGGCCTGGTTGATCTGGGCGATGCCAGCGCTTTGCTGGGCACTGGCCGCGCTGATCTCGGCCATCATGGCAGTCACGCGCTGCACGCCCTCAACGATCTCATCCATGGTGGTGCCGGCATGCCGCACCAGCGCCGTGCCCTCGCCCACCTTGGCCACCGAGTCGTCGATCAGGGCCTTGATTTCCTTGGCCGCACCGGCGCTGCGCTGCGCCAGGGTGCGCACCTCGGCCGCCACCACGGCAAAGCCACGGCCCTGCTCGCCGGCGCGCGCGGCCTCCACTGCTGCATTCAGGGCCAGGATGTTGGTCTGGAAAGCAATAGAGTCGATCACGCCAATGATGTCCACGATCTTGCGTGACGAGACATCAATGCCGCCCATGGTCTCCACCACCTGCTGCACAACAGTGCCTCCGCGTTGGGCGACCCGCGAGGCCGCCTGGCCCAACTCGTTGGCGCGGCGGGCATTCTCGGCGTTTTGCTGCACCGTGGAGGTCAGCTGTTCCATCGACGCCGCCGTCTCCTGCAAGGCACTTGCCTGCGCTTCGGTGCGCGAGGACAGGTCGCTGTTGCCCGCGGCGATCTCGGCCGAAGCCGTGGTGATGGAGTTGGTGCTGTCACGCACTTGGCCGACCAGCAAGGCCAAACTGTCGCGCATCACGCGCACAGCGTGCAGCAGGCTGGCCTGGTCGCCGGGCCGGGTCTGCACATCGATGGTGAGGTTGCCCCCGGCGATTTGGTGCACCACTTCGGCCGTGTATTGCGGCTCACCGCCCAGCTGGCGCGTGAGGGTGCGCAGCATGCCCCAGGCCAGCGCGCACACGGCCAGCAGCAGCGCACCGCTGATGGACAACAGCACGGCCGTGTTGCGCCAGAAGGCGCTCTCGATGTCGTCCACGTAGTCGCCGTAGCCAATGATCCAGTCCCACGGCTCGAACTTGATAATGGCGTAAAGCTTGTCCACCTCTTGCTTCACGCCGGGGCGCGTCCCCTTGGCCATTACGGTGCCGATGGTTGTGCCCTGCAGCGCGGCGCGGTAGCGCTCGCCGGCGGCGCGGCCCACGTTGGCGTCCACGATGCCCACACGCTTGGGGTTGGGGTGCACCTGGTTCACATCATCGCTGTAGCCGCGCACGAAGAAATACTTATCGTCCTTGTGGAAGCTGGCTATGGCCGCCTTGGCCTGCTTGAGCGCGTCCTCGCGCGACAGCTCACCGGCCTTCTCGCGGTCATGGGCCTTCTGCGCGGCCGCATGGGCCAACAGCACCAGGTTGGACAGTTCTGTAGTGCGCTCCTTCAGCATGGTCTGGCGGAGCGTGGTTACCGCCACCAGGGACAGCACTACCAAGCCTAGCAAGGTAGTGCCGCACAGCAGCAGGATTCGGGTACGGAGCTTCATGGGTTTTCTTGAGCGGAATCGAGCGAAATCGGGAAATCCATTATGTACCGAACTGTAAAAATGTGTTCGCCATACAAAATTTCCACACCCTTTAGCCAACCATCGGCCCGCACCCGCAAGTACGCTGGCACAGCGGCCAGCCCTGGCCTCAATGCACGTGGCCCCAATACAGCAGCGCGTCGCGCCCTTCCGCCGACAGCGAAACCTGTGCGCCCACCGGCAGCAGCACCTTGGTCGGCACGTGGCCGAACGGCAGGTTGGTCAGCACGGGCACCTTGACCTGGGTGCGCAGCCAGTCCACCACGCTTTGCAGCTTGAAGCCCTTGTCGTGCGCGGTGAGCTGGAAGTCGTTGAACTGGCCCAGCACGATGGCCTTCTGCCGCTTCAGCACACCGGCATGCAACAGCTGGGTCAGCAGCCGCTCGATGCGGTAGGGGTGCTCGCCCACGTCCTCCAGGAACAGGACGCCGCCTTCGACCTGCGGCAGCCAGGGCGTGCCGACCAGCGAGCACAGCACGGCCAGGTTGCCGCCCCACAGCTGCGCCTGCTTCACATAGATGTCGCGCACGGCCGGCTTGCCGTCCGCCAGGGGCTTTTCGCGGTGCATGCGCCAGCCGCTGCCCTCGCCGTGGCCGGTCAGCAGATCCTCGAAGCAGGCCAGCATGATCTCGTCGGGCTCTCCCGCCACGCCCAGGTCGCCCACCAGCGCCGGGCCGGCCCAGCTGACGGCGCCGGTCTGGGCCAGCAAGGCCAGCTGCAGCGCGGTGAAGTCGCTCACGCCCACCAGGCGCAGGCCCTTGTCCACGGCCTTGGCAAGCTGCTTGTAGCGGATGGCCGGCAGCAGCCGCGTGAGGCCGTAGCCGCCGCGCGAGATCAGCGCCACGTCGGCGCCGCTGGCAGCCGCGCGGTGGATGGCGGCCAAGCGCGTGGCGTCGTCGCCGGCAAAGCGGGTGTGGCTGGCCAGGGCATCCGGGTCCACCTCGACCTGGTGGCCCAGGGCCTCCAGGCGCGCCACGCCGCGGCGAAAGGCGGCCCTGTCGCGCACCGCGCCCGAAGGGGAATAGATGTAGATGTGCTGCGCGCCGTGGTTGTGGGTGCAGGCGGCGTGGTCGTGATCGTCGTGGTCGTGCGGCAAGGCGGTGTGTCAGGCGCCTGGCGCCTGCTCCGTGGTGGTCAGGGGGAGTGCAGGCAAAAAGTATTGCACGGCGGCATGGGCGAGCGCAGTGGCCGCGGCCGGGGTGGCAAGGCAGGCCGGGCTGGCACCCAACGTGCGGGTGGTCGCCATGGGCAGCGGGGCTGCGCCCGCTGGGGCGCTCTGCCCGCCCCAGCGGGCCAGCGCCCGGGGGCCGGCGCGGTGGCCGGCGTCGGGGTACGGTGTGTCGTCCGCGGCGGCGGGCGGCAGGTCCAGCGCCAGCACGCCCGCGATGCGCCCGGGCGCGCTGGCGGCCAGCTGCGCCGCCCAGGGGGCGTTGCAGGCCACCAGCACGGCGCTGCGCAGGTCCAGCCGCTCGGCCAGCTCGGCCAGGATGCGCACGTGCCCCTCGGGTGAGTGCGCGCCCTCCTTCTTGGGCTTGTCGCTGCGGCCAAAGCCGATCAGGTCGGGAGCGACGACGCGCTGGCCCTGCGCGGCCAGCGCCGCGATCAGGTGGCGCAGGCCGTGGCTCCAGGCATCGGCGCCGTGCACCAGCAACCAGGCCGGCGCGGCAGAGCTGGGCGCGCCTGTGTCCACATAGTGCAGGCGCAGGCCAGCCAGCGCCGGCAGGTCGTGCAGGTACTGCAGCGGCCACGGCCAGTCGGCCAGCAGGCCAAAGCGCGATTCGGGCGTGCGCAGTGCGTCGTCGCGCAGCGGGTGCGCCGGGCGGGCCGCGCTGCGGCGTTCGCGGAAGAATTCGCCCAGCAGCGCGGCGCATTCGTGCGCCAGCACGCCGCCCGTCACCTGCGTGTGGTGGTTCAGCCGGGGCTCGGCGAACAGGTTGGCCACCGAGCCGGCCACGCCCGTCTTGGCATCCGGCGCGCCATAGACGACGCGGGCGACGCGCGCGTGCAGCATGGCGCCGGCGCACATGGCGCAGGGCTCCAGCGTGACGTACAGCGTGCAGCCGTCCAGCCGGTAGTTGCCCAGCTTGCGGCCGCCCGCGCGCAGCGCCTCCACCTCGGCGTGGGCCGTGGGGTCGCAGCGGGCCACGGGCGCGTTGCGGCCGGTGGCGAGCAGCTCGCCCGCGCGCACCAGCACGGCGCCCACCGGCACCTCGCCGGCGGCGCGCGCCTCCTCAGCCTGCGCCAGGGCCATGCGCATCCACTGCGCGTCCTGCGGCTGGGGCGCGGCGTCACTCATGTTTTGATAGCTGCCGGCGCTTGACTGGCGGGCGCTGGAGGCCTTTTTTACTGCGCATCGTCCGGCAGGGGGCGCGGCTGCTGCATAAGCGCGTCCATCTGCTCGCGCACCTGCTGCTGGATCTGCTGGCTTTGGGCGCGCACCGTGGCGTCGGGGGTGCTGGCGGCGCCCTGCACGGCCGGCGGCACGGCCACGCGCGTGGCCTTCACCTGCTTTTTGGCCAGCACCGCCACGATGGCCAGCGCCGCCAGCAGCGCGATCAAACCAAAGCCCATGCGCATGGCGTGCCCCTCTTTCCTTGTCAGCCGAAGAACTTGATGAACACCTGGATGGCCACGGCGTTCACCAGGTCGATGAAGAACGCGCCCACCATGGGCACGATCAGGAAGGCCTTGTGCGAGGCGCCGTACTGGTTGGTGATGGCCTGCATGTTGGCCACCGCCGTGGGCGTGGCGCCCATGCCGAAGCCGCAGTGGCCGGCGCACAACACCGCCGCATCGTAGTTGCGGCCCATGACGCGGAAGGTAATGAAGCCGGCGTACGCCGCCATCACAAGCGTCTGCACGCCCAGGATGATGACCAGCGGCCCGGCCAGGCCGGCCAGCTCCCACAGCTTCAAGGACAGCAGCGCAATCGCCAGGTAGATCGACAGGCCGGCGTTGCCGAACACGTCGATGGCCCGGTCGAAGACCTCGAAATTGAAGACGTAGTCCAGCGCATTGCGGATCAGCACGCCCCCGCCCAGCGCCCAGACGAAGGTGGGCAGCTGCACGGCCGTGCCGGCGGTGAAGTGCGTCATGAACTCGGCGAACGCCAGGCAGCCGGCGAACAGCGCCAGGGTTTCGATGGTGGCGTCGGCCGTGATCAGGCGCGTCTTGTGTGGGAACTCGAAGTTGGGCGTGCCCGCCTCCAGCGCGCCATGGGTGCCGTCGCCCTGCGGCCCGCGCAGGTCGTTGCGCTGGATCAGCGCCTTGGCCAGCGGCCCGCCGATCAGCCCGCCAATCACCAGGCCAAAGGTGGCGCAGGCAATGCCCAGCGTGATGGCGCCGCGGATGCCGTGCTGGTTCTCCAGCACCTCGCCCCACGCGCCGGCCGTGCCGTGGCCGCCCACCAGGGTGATGGAGCCTGCGATCAGGCCGATCAGCGGATCGAGCCCCAGGGCGCTGGCCAGCGCCACGCCGACGCTGTTTTGCACCACGATGAAGACCATGACCACCAGCAGGAAGACGATCAGTCCCATGCCGCCTTCGCGCAGCTTGGCGAAGTTGGCGCTCAGGCCGATGGAGGAGAAAAACACCAGCATGAAGGCCGTCTGCAAGCTGGTGTCGAACGACGGCTGCACGCCGGTGGTGGCGTTCAGCCCCCAGGAAATCAGCGCCGCCACCAAGCCGCCGGCCACGGGCTCGGGGATGTTGAATTCGCGCAGCCAGCGGATGCGCTGCACGAGGAACTTGCCCACCAGCAGCACAACGGCCGCGAAGATGAGGGTGTAGTAGGTGCCGAACTGGATGGCCATGGTCTGTAGTGAAGAGATGCGCGCTGGCGGCGGCCGCCATCGTATGCCGGCGCGGCAACGCGTCCATGTAGGCGGGCAGGCAGCGGCGACGGCGCCGCCACACCAGGGAAAACCCGCAATTGTGCCGCACGCCCGGGGCCGCTCCACGGCCCTGCGCGGGCAGGCAAAAGGTCGCGCTGGGATAATCCGCGCCCTATGTCCCTGCAACCCCACCTGCTTGAGCTGCTCTCGCCCGCACGCGATGCCGACATCGGCATCGAGGCCGTGAACCACGGCGCGGACGCCGTCTATATCGGCGGCCCGGCCTTTGGCGCCCGCGCCACCGCCGGCAACGACCTGCGCGAGCTGGAGCGGCTGATCCGCCACGCGCACCGGTTCAACAGCCGCATCTTCATCACCCTGAACACCATCCTGCGCGACGACGAACTGGAGGACGCCCGCACGATGGCCTGGCAGGTGTACGAGGCCGGGGCGGACGCGCTCATCATCCAGGACATGGGCCTGCTGGAGCTGGACCTGCCGCCGCTGCAGCTGCACGCCAGCACGCAGACGGACATCCGCACGCCGGAGAAGGCGCGCTTTTTGCAGGATGCGGGCCTGTCGCAGATCGTGCTGGCGCGCGAGCTGGATTTGCAGCAGATTGCGGCGATCCGCGCTGCCACGGACCCCGAGCGCACCACCATCGAGTACTTCGTGCACGGCGCCCTGTGCGTGGCCTACTCGGGCCAGTGCTTCATCAGCCATGCCCACACCGGGCGCAGCGCCAACCGCGGCGACTGCAACCAGGCCTGCCGCCTGCCGTATGAGGTGCTGGACGGCCAGGGGCGCATCCTGGCGCATGAAAAGCACGTGCTGTCGATGAAGGACAACAACCAGAGCGACAACCTGCGCGCTCTGATCGACGCCGGCGTGCGCAGCCTCAAGATCGAGGGCCGCTACAAGGACCTGGGCTACGTGAAGAACATCACTGCCCACTACCGCAAGCTGCTGGACGAGATCATCGAAGAACGCGAATGCGCGGGTGCGCCGCTGGCGCGGTCCTCGTCAGGGCGCACCACGTTCACCTTCACGCCCGACCCCGACCAGAACTTCAACCGCGAGTTCACCGACTACTTCGTGAACGGCCGCAACCAGGATATCGGCGCCTTCGATACGCCCAAGACGCCCGGGCGCGCCATCGGCTGGGTCACCCAGATCGGGGAAAAATGGTTTGAACTGGAGGTCAGCGACCCCGCCACCGTGCTGCACAACGGCGACGGCCTGTGCTACTGGGACCTGCACAAGGAACTGGTGGGCGTGCATATCAACCGTGCGGAAAGCCTGAACGCGAAGAAGGGCCTGTGGCGCGTGTTTCCCAAAGACCCGATCGCCGGCTTCAAGGACCTGCGCAAGGGTCTGGAGATCAACCGCAACCGCGACATGGACTGGGTGCGCGCGCTGGACAAGAAGTCCAGCGACCGCCGCATCGGCCTGTGGGCGCAACTGTCGGAGACGCCTGACGGCTTTGCCCTGACGCTGACCGACGAAGACGGCTTTGCCGGCCGCGCGGCCATCGCCCAGACGCACGAGCGCGCCACCGACCCGGCCCGGGCCGAGGCAACGCTGCGCGAGCAGCTGGGGCGCTTCGGCGCCACGCTGTTCGCCGCGCACGACATCAGCCTGCAGCTGTCGCAGCCCTGGTTCGTGCCTGCCTCGGCCCTGAACCTGCTGCGACGCGATGCGCTGGCGCAGCTGGAGGCGGCCCGCGCCGCCGGCTTCGTGCGCCTGCCGCGCGCGGCCCCGGTCGAACCGCCCGCGCCCTTCCCCGAAGACACGCTGACGTATCTGGCCAACGTCTTCAACCACAAGGCGCACGACTTCTATATCAGACACGGCGTCAAGGTCATTGACGCCGCCTACGAATCGAAAGAGGAGGAAGGCGAGGTCAGCCTGATGATCACCAAGCACTGCGTGCGCTTTTCCATGAGCCTGTGCCCCAAGCAGGCCAAGGGCGTGATCGGCGTGAAGGGCACCATCAAGGCCGAACCGCTGCAGCTCATCAACGGCAAGGAAAAGCTGACCCTGCGCTTTGACTGCAAGCCCTGCGAGATGCACGTGGTGGGCAAGATGAAGAAGTCGGTGCTGAACCAGCATGCGCGGCAGATGGCGGAGCAGCCGATGCAGTTCTACCGGACGCGGCCGGTGGCCTGAAAAGCGTCACTGGCGCGGGAAAGCCGCAGGCCGTCGGCGGGCAGCATTGCCGCACAATGTTCGCCCCTCGCTTGCAGGAAGCTGCCATGACCACGCCGAGCCAGATCGTCATCTTTGAGTCGGACCACCACGCCGTGCAGGTGCGGCTGGAGGGCGAGTCCGTGTGGCTGAGCCAGGCGCAGATGGCGGAGCTGTTCGGTACCTCGACCGACAACGTCAGCCTGCACCTGAAGAACATCTACCAAGACCAGGAGCTGCAGGAGCAGTCAACCACCGAGGATTACTCGGTAGTTCGCCAGGAAGGCACGCGCCAGGTGCGGCGCAAGCTACGGCACTACAACCTGGACGCGATCATTTCGGTCGGCTACCGCGTCAGTTCGACCCGCGCCACGCGCTTTCGCCAGTGGGCCACCACTGTCCTGCGCGAGCACTTGGTGCAGGGCTACACCATCAACCGCCAACGCTTCGAACACAACGCCGCCGAGCTGGAGGCCGCCCTGTCGCTGGTACGCAAGGCCGCCGCTGGCGAGGCCTTGACAACTGACCAGGGCCGCGGCCTGGTGGACGTGATCGCCCGCTACACCCATACCTTCCTGTGGCTGCAGCGCTATGACGAGGGCCTGCTCACCGACCCGGCCGGCAGCCCCGGCGGCACGCTGCCGGCGCTGCAGGAGGCCCGCGCCGGCATCGCACGCCTGAAGGCCGACCTGATGGAGCGCAAGGAAGCCACCACCCTCTTCGGCCGCGAACGGGACGACGCTCTCGCCGCCACGCTGGGCAACCTGGAACAATCGGTATTTGGCGAGCCGGCCTACCCCACGGTGGAATCCAAGGCCGCACACCTGCTGTACTTCGTCATCAAGAACCACCCGTTCTCGGACGGCAACAAGCGCATCGGCTCCTACCTGTTCGTGGACTTCCTGGCGCGCAACGGGCGCCTGCTGCGTGAGGGCGAACCCGTCATCAACGACGTGGGCCTGGCGGCGCTGGCGCTGCTGGTGGCCGAGTCCAACCCTACCGCCAAGGACATCATGATCCGCCTGATCCAGAACATGCTGGCGCCCTTGGACACGGCGCGCCCGGCCTGAAAATCCACTTCATGCCCCGCCGCCTGCCCCCCACCAAAGAGCAATCCGCCCTGCTGCCGCCCTTCCCCACCCTGGCGCCGGCGCGCATCCATGTCCCCGCCACGGCTGAGGAATTCGCCGCCGCACGCGCCGCGCTGCGGGGCGTGCGGGTGTTGGGCTTTGACACCGAGAGCCGGCCCCTGTTCACCGCTGGCGCGCACGACGCCGGCCCTGATCTGGTGCAGCTGGCCACGCCGCACGATGCCTGGCTCCTGCAGCTGCGCCAGCCCGATGCGCTGCAGCTGGCGCGCGAGGTGCTGGCCGATGCGCGCATCGCCAAGGTGGGCTTCGGGCTGGACAACGACCTGCGCAGCCTGCCGGCGCGGCTGGGCACCGACCCGGCCGGCCTGCAAGACCTGGACCGCGTCTTCGCCCGCCACGGCTTCGGGCGCAATACGGGCGTGCGCGCGGCCGTGGCGCTGGTGCTGGGCCAGCAGCTGTCCAAGTCCAAGAAGACGTCCACCTCCAACTGGTCCATGCGCACCCTAACCCCCGGCCAGGTCCGCTACGCCGCCGCCGACGCGCACGCCCCCGCCGTGCTGTGGCAGGCCCTGCCCGCGTGGGAGGCCGCGCAGCCGCCCCTGCCCCCTGCCCGCGCACCCCGGCCGCCACGCGCCGCATAAGCACATAGCCAGCCCGTCGTTTCCGCCCCGCGCGGGCTGGCCGACAATCGCTGCTTCCCTGCCACACATCCTTTTGCGGAGACCCTCGATGCGCATCGAAACCCTGGCCGTGCATGCCGGCTACTCGCCCGACCCGACCACCAAGTCCGTGGCGGTGCCCATCTACCAGACGGTGGCCTACGCCTTCGACAGCGCGCAGCACGGCGCCGACCTGTTCGACCTGAAGGTGCCGGGCAACATCTACACGCGCATCATGAATCCGACCACCGACGTGCTGGAAAAGCGCGTCGCGGCGCTGGAAGGCGGCATCGGCGCGGTGGCGGTGGCCTCGGGCATGGCGGCGGTCACTTATTCCATCCAGGCGATTGCCGAGGCCGGCGACAACATCGTCAGCGCCAGCACGCTCTATGGCGGCACCTACAACCTGTTCGCCCACACCTTCCCCCAGCAGGGCATCGAAGTGCGCTTTGCCGACCCGCGCGACCCGGCCAGCTTCGCCGCGCTGATCGACGAGCGCACCAAGGCAGTGTTTTGCGAATCCATCGGCAACCCGCTGGGCAACGTGACCGACATCCGCGCCCTGGCCGACGTGGCGCACGCCCACGGCCTGCCTTTGATCGTGGACAACACGGTGGCCAGCCCCTACCTGCTGCGCCCCATCGAGCACGGCGCCGACATCGTGGTGCACGCGCTGACCAAGTACCTGAACGGCCACGGCAACAGCATCGGCGGCGCCATCGTCGATAGCGGCAAGTTCCCCTGGGCCCAGCACAAGGCGCGCTTCAAGCGCCTGAACGAGCCCGACGTGAGCTACCACGGCGTGGTCTATACCGAGGCGCTGGGCCCGGCCGCCTACATCGGCCGCGTGCGCGTGGTGCCGCTGCGCAACATGGGCGCCGCCCTGTCGCCGCACAACGCGTTCCTCACGCTGCAGGGCATCGAGACGCTGCCGCTGCGCATGGACCGCATCTGCGAGAACGCGCAAAAGATCGCCGAGGCGCTGCAAAAACACCCCAAGGTGGAATGGGTGCGCTACGCCGGATTAAGCGACCACCCCGACCACGCGCTGGTGCAGCGCCAGTCGGGCGGCAAGGCCTCCGGCATCCTGTCGTTCAGCCTGAAGACCGCTGCCGGCGAGGACGCCCGCGCCGCCGGTGCGCGCTTCCTGGACGCGCTGCAGCTGTTCCTGCGCCTGGTGAACATCGGCGACGCCAAGTCGCTGGCCACGCACCCGGCCTCGACCACGCACCGCCAGCTGGACGCGGACGAGCTGGCCAAGGCGGGCGTGACGGAAGGCATGGTGCGCCTGTCCATCGGCATCGAGCACATCGACGACCTGCTGGCCGACCTGCACCAGGCGCTGGACGCGGTCTGACCGCTGCACCCTGCCGGCCACGCCGCCGCAAACCGAGCGCCCTGCGGAGCGCCTTTTTGTGCCATTTCGGCCTTCAGCGCTTGCTGGACCAGCACGAGCAGCTATCAACTCGATAGCAAATCAATCGCCGGCTGCATCCCACGGCGCCACCCAGCCGCCGCCCAGCGCCTGGATCAGCGCCACCGCGGCCTGCTGGCGCTGTAGCTGCAGCTGCATGACCGAACGGCGCGCGTTCAGCGACGTGGTCTGCGCTGTCAACACCGCCGTAAAGGCCGAGATGCCGGCGCGGTAGCTGTTGAGCGTGCGCTCCTCGGCGGCGGTCGCCGCGTCGGCCGCGGCGCTGGCGTGCGCGATCTGCTCGTCCAGGGCCAGCAGCGCGGTCAGTTGGTCTTCCACCTCGCCCACGGCGGTCAGCACGCTCTGGCGGTAGCTGGCCGTGGCCAGCTGGTGCGCGGCCACGGCCTGATCCACGGCGGCGGCGCGCGCGCCGGCGTCAAACAGCGTCTGCGCCAACGCGGCGCCCAGCGACCAGGTGAGCGTGGGGGCCGACAGCAGCTGCGCCAGATCGAGCGCCGTGCCGCCCGCGCCAGCGCTCAGGTTCAGCTGCGGCAGCCACGCGGCGCGGGCCACGCCGATGTTGGCATTGGCAGCAGCCACGGCGCGCTCGGCGGCGGCCACGTCAGGGCGGCGCAGCAGCAGCTGCGAGGGCAGCTCAGGAGGAAGAGCCGGCGCCGTGCGCACCCAGCGCGCCTCGTGCAGCGCGAAGTTGGACGGCACCTCGCCCACCAGCAGGGCGATGGCGTGCTCATAGGTGTCGCGGCTGCGCTGCAGCCCGGCGCGGGTGGACAGGGCCGACTCCAGCGTGCTTTGCGCCTGCAGCACATCGGTGCGGGCGACGATGCCGGCGTCGTAGTTGTTCTGCGTGATGGTCAGCGCGCGGCGGTAGCCCTCGATGATGCCCTCGAGCAGCGCTCCCTCGGCCTCGGCCTCGCGCAGCGCAAACCACGCCTGGGCCAGGCTGCCCTGGGCCGACAGGCGGGCGGCGGCCAGGTTGGCCTGGCTGGCCTGCAGGCTGGCCTCCTGGCCCTGCACACCGGCGGCCAGCCGGCCCCACAGGTCGGGCGCCCAGCTGGCCGTCAGGCCCAGCGACGCCGCGCCGCGCGCCGGCTGGCCGCTGCGCTGGGTGGACAGCTGCGCGCCCACCGTGGGCCACTGCGCGGCTTCGGCCAGGCGCAGCAGGGCCTGCGCCTGGGCCACGCGGGCCACGGCGGCGGCCAGGTTCTGGTTGCCGATCTCCACGCGCGGCATCAGCGCGTCCAGGCCCTCATCGCCGAACAGCGTCCACCAGCGGCCTTCGTGCCAGGCGCGGTAGTCGGCGGTGCTGACCCAGCCCTCGGGCGCCTGCCCGCGCCAGGCCGGGCCGATGTCCACGGCCGGCGCCTGGTGCGGCGGCGTGACGCTGCACGCGCCCAGCAGCAGGGCCAGCGCCAGGCTGGCGCCTATAGGTAAAAAGCGGCTCCAGCCCTTGCCAGGCAAGCGTGGGTAGCTATCAAAACAGGAATGGTTCATCTTGCCTCCGCCCGCGCCACGCCGGGGTTGCCCTCTGCGCTGGGTGCGCGGCGTGGGCGGCGGCGCAGCCGGTCCAGCAGCACATAGACCACCGGCGTGGTCAGCAGCGTCAGCAGCTGGCTGGCGACCAGCCCGCCGACGATGGTCACGCCCAGGGGCTGGCGCAGCTCGGCGCCCTGGCCGAAGCCGATGGCCAGGGGCAGTGCGCCCAGGCCGGCGGCCAGGGTGGTCATCAGGATGGGGCGAAAGCGCATCAGGCAGGCCTCGCGCACGGCGGCCGTGGCGTCCAGCCCGCGCGTGCGCTCGGCGGCCAGGGCAAAGTCGATGATCAGGATGGCGTTCTTCTTCACGATGCCGATCAGCAGGAACACCCCTATCAGCGCCATGATGGAAAACTCCATCTTCAGGGCCAGGAGCGCCAGCACCGCGCCAAAGCCGGCGCTGGGCAGCGTGGTCAGCACCGTGATGGGGTGGATCAGGCTCTCGTACAGGATGCCCAGCACGATGTAGATGACCACGATGGCCGCCACGATCAGCAGGCCCTGCTGCGCCTCGGTTTGCTGCGCGGCAGCCGCGGCGCCGGCAAACGCGCCGCGCACGTTGTTGGGCATACCAATGGCGTCCACCGCCTCCAGCACGGCCTGGCGGCCCTCTTCCAGTGCCACGCCGTCGGCCAGGTTGAACGACAGCGTGCTGGACAGCTCGCCCCCGTCGTGCATCACGCCGGTGGGCACGGCCCGCTCGCCCACGTGGGCCAGGGCCGACAGCGGCACCATCGACGCTGGTACCACCGACAGCGGCTGGCCGGTGGAGGCGTTGCGCTGGCCCGGGTTGGCCGATGCGCCGCCGGTGCCGGCCGCGCTGGCCGCGCGCGTGGCCGGCACCCACACGTCCTGCAGCGCCAGGGGCGACTGGGTGTATTGCGGCGCCCATTCCATGACCACGCTGTACTGGTTCAGGTCGCTGTACATGGTGGCCACCTGGCGCTGGCCGAAGGCGTTGTACAGGGCGGCGTCGATGGCCTGGGCCGTCACGCCCAGGCTGGCCGCGCGGGCGCGGTCGATCTGCAGATAGGTCTCCACGCCGTTGTCGCTCTGGTCGTCGTCCACGTCGGTCAGGCGCTCGTCGGCCTTCAGGCGCGCGGCCAGCTTGAGCGTCCACTCCTTGAGGTCGGCGACGTTGTCGGCCTTCAGCGCGAACTGGTAGGTGGCGTTGCTGCTGCGCCCGCCCACGCGCAGCTCCTGCACCGGGTTCAGGAACACGCGCAGGCCGGTGATGGCCGACAGCTGCGGGCGCAGCCGGTTGATGACGGCGCGCGTGCCCTCGCCCTGGGGCCGCTCGCGCGCGCCTTTCAGCGCTGCCGACAGAAAGCCGCCGCTGTTGCCGCTCGCAAAAGCCACCACCGTGCCTACCGACGGGTCGGCGCGGATGATGTCCACGGCCTGCTGCAGCTTGTCGGCCATGGCGCTGGACGAGATGCTCTGGTCGGCGCGCAGGCCGCCCATCATCTGGCCGCTGTCTTGCTCGGGAAAGAACCCCTTGGGGATGGAGGCGAACAGGTAGCCGTTCAGCCCCACCACCACGGCCAGCACCAGCACCACCAGCCAGGGCGATGCCAGCGCGCCATCCAGGGCGCGGGCATAGCCCCCCAGCAGGCCGCGCTCGGCCGCGCGCGCCCCGCCGGCCAGGGTGCGCCGCAGCCGGCCCATGGCGCTGGCGCGCACCGGCGCCGCGGCGGCATCACCCGCACGGACGCGCGGCAGCAGCAGCGCGCACAGCATCGGCGTGGTGGTCAGCGAGATGACCAGCGAAATCATCACCGCGGCCGACAGCGTGACGGCGAATTCGCGGAACAGCCGCCCCGGCTGACCGCCCATGAACAGCAGCGGGATGAACACCGCGATCAGCGAGACGCTGATGGTCAGCACGGTAAAGCCGACCTCGCGCGCGCCCTCCAGCGCCGCGCGGCGCCGCTCCCAGCCCTGCTCCAGGTGCCGGGTGATGTTCTCGATCACCACGATGGCGTCGTCCACCACGAAGCCGGTGGCCACGGTGAGGGCCATCAGCGTCAGGTTGTTCAGCGAATAGCCCAGCGCGTACATGACGGCGAAGGTGCCCAGCAGCGACACCACCGTGGCCACCGCCGGAATGACGGCCGCGCGCAGCGTGCGCAAGAACAGCCCGACCACGGCCACCACCAGCAGCACGGCGATCACCAGCGTGATCTCCACCTCCTGCACCGAGGCGCGCACCGAGCCCGTGCGGTCGATGGCCACGTCCAGCGCGATGTCCGGCGGCAGCTGGGCGCGCAGCTGCGGCAGCAGCTCTTGAATAGCGTCGGCGGTGGCGATCAGGTTGGCGTCTGGCTGCTGGGTGATGTTGACGACGATGGCCGGCTGGCCGTTGAACATGCCGCGCGTGCGCGTGTCCTGCACGCTGTCGCTCACGCGGGCCAGCTGCGACAGGCGCACCTCGTGGCCGCCGCGCATGGCGACGATGAGGTCGCGGTAGTCGGCCGCGCGCAGGCCCGGCGCGGGGGTCAGCACCTGCAGCGCGCGGCCGTCCGCCTCGCCGCCCAGCTCGACCACGCCCTTGGGCCGGTTGGCGTTGCCCGCCTGCAGCGCAGCGCGCACGTCATCGCCGCTGATGCCCAGCTGGGCCAGTGCGAAGGGGTTGAGCTCCACCCGCACGGCCGGCTGCGAGCCCCCGCCCAGCGTCACGTCGCCCACGCCCGGTACCTGCAGCAGGCGCTGGCTGACGATGTTGCTGACCGCGTCGTAGATCTGCCCGGGCGAGCGCGTCTGGGAGGTCAGCGCCAGGATCAAAAACGGCTGCGCGGCCGGGTTGGCCTTGCGGTACGTGGGGTTGGCGCGCAGGTTGGCCGGCAGGTCGATGCGCGCGGCGTTGATGGCCGCCTGCACGTCGCGCGCGGCGCTGTCGATGTTGCGGTTCAGGTCGAACTGCAGCACCACGCGCGAGCTGCCGGTGCTGCTGAAGCTGGTCATCTCGTTCACGCCGGAGATCGAGCCGAGCGTGCGCTCCAGCGGCGTGGCCACGGTGCGCGCCATGTCGGCGGGACTGGCGCCGGGCATGCTGGCCGACACGAAGATGACGGGAAAATCCACCGCCGGCAGCCGCGCCACCGGCAGCAGAAAGTAGGCGCCAATGCCCGCCAGCGCCAGGCCGATGGTCAGCAGCACGGTGGCGATCGGCCGCGCAATGAAGGGGCGCGAGAGGTTCACGGCGCCCCCTCGCGCCGGCCCTCGCCCCCCAGGCGCCGGCCCAGCCGGTCAAACCACAGGTAGATGACCGGCGTGGTGAACAGGGTGAGCAGCTGCGACAGCACCAGTCCGCCAAAGATCGCCAGCCCCAGCGGGCGGCGCAGCTCGGCCCCGTCGCCCCAGCTGAGCATCAAAGGCACGGCGGCAGCCAGCGCCGCCAGCGTGGTCATCAGGATGGGCCGAAAGCGCAAGAGCGCCGCCTGGTGGATGGCGTCGCGCGGCGCCATGCCCTGCCCGCGCTCGGCGTCGATGGCGAAGTCGATCATCATGATGGCGTTCTTCTTCACGATGCCGATGAGCAGCACCAGACCGATGATGCCCACCACGTCCAGCGCATGGCCGGACAGCCACAGCGCCAGCAGCGCCCCCACCCCGGCCGAAGGCAGCGTGGACAAAATGGTCAGCGGATGCACGTAGCTCTCGTACAGCACGCCCAGCACGATATAGACGCACACCACCGCCGCCAGGATCAGCCACAGCTGGTTGGACAGCGAGTTCTGGTAGGCGCCCGAGGCGCCCGTGAAGCGCAGCGTGATGGCCGCCGGCAGCCCTTCGGCCTGCGCCGCCGCGCGCACCGCCTGCACGGCCGCGCCCAGGCTCACGCCCGGCGCCGTGTCAAAACCCACCGTGGCGGCCGGGTACTGGCCCACCCGGTGCACGGTGAGCGGCGTTTCCTCCTCCACCACCCGGGCGAATGATTCGAGCGGCGTGGTGCCGCCGCTGCTGGTGCGCACCGGCAGCTCGCGCAGGGCGCGCAGGCTGGCGGCGTCGCTTTGCGCAGCCTCCAGGATCACCCGGTACTGGTTGGTCTCGGTGAAGATGGTGGAGACGATGCGCTGGCCAAAGGCGTTGTACAGCGTGTTGTCCAGGCTGCTGGCCGTGACCCCTAAGCGCGCGGCGGTGTCGCGGTCCACCCGCACCATGGCGGCCGGGCCGGTGTCGCCGGCGGTGGTGGTGGCGTGGCGCACCTCGCTCACCTGCCCCAGGCGCTGCACCAGGCGCCGCGCCCACTGGTTGACCTGGGCCGTGTCCACGCCCTCCAGGTCGAAGCGGTACTGGGTGGGGCCGGTGTCGGAATCGATCGTCAAATCCTGCGTGGGCTGCAGGTACAGCGTGGCGCCGGCCACGCGGCTAGCCACCTGCTCGCGCAGGCGCTGCATGACGGCCGCCTGCGAGTCGCCAAACAGCGGCTGCGGCCGCAGGTTGATGACCAGCCGGCCAGTGGACAGGGCGCTGTTGTTGGCCGCGTCCACCCCCACCACGGAGCTGACCGACTGCACGGCCTCGTCGGCCAGCACCAGCTGCGCCACCTGGCCCTGCAGCGCCGACATGCGGGCGAACGACACGTCCGCCGCCGCCTGCACCTGGCCCTGCAGCTGGCCCGTGCTCTGGGTGGGGAACAAGTCCTTGGGGATGACCACGTACAGCAGCGCCGTGAGCAGCAGCGTCAGCACCGCCACGGCCAGCGTCAGCGGCTGGTGCGCCAGCACCCAGTGCAGGCCGCGGTCGTAGTGGCCGAGCATCCAGTCCATGCGCGCCTGCATCCAGCGGGCAAACCGGCCCTGCGATGCATGCAGCGGGCCCAGCCAGCGCGCCGACATCATGGGCACCAGGGTCAGCGAGACCACGGCCGAGAACAGGATGGTGATGGCCAGCGTGACGGCAAATTCGCGAAACAGCCGGCCGATGACTTCCTGCATGAAGAGCAGCGGGATCAGCACGGCGATCAGCGAGACGGTGAGCGAGATGATGGTGAAGCCGATCTCGCCGGCGCCGTCGAGGGCGGCTTGCAGGGGGGATTTGGTGGCAGGGTCGTTTTGGCTTCGGCTCACGTCGGCTGCGCCGACATGACCCTGCGCCGAAACATCGCCCGTGCCCGCTGCGCCGCCAGGGCCGGCTGCGCCGGCCCGCATCTCGCGATGCCGTGGCCCATTTTGGCTTCGGCTCACGTCGGCTGCGCCGACATGACCCTGCGCCGAAACATCGCCCGTGTCGGCTACGCCGCCAGGGCCGGCTGCGCCGGCCCGCATCTCGCGATGCCGGGCGATGTTTTCAATCATCACGATCGCGTCATCCACCACGAACCCGGTCGCAATCGTCAGCGCCATCAGCGTCAGGTTGTTCAGCGAATACCCCATCAGGTACATGAACGCCAGCGTGCCGATCAGCGACACCGGCACCGCGATGCTGGCGATCACCGTGGCGCGCAGGCTGTGCAGGAAGGCGAAGATGACCAGCACCACCATGGCCACGGCCAGGATCAGCTCGACCTCCACGTGCTCCACCGAGGCGCGGATGCCCAGCGTGCGGTCAGTCAGCACCGCCACCTGCACGCTGCTCGGCAGGGCCTCGCGCAGCTGGGGCAGCTGGCGCTTGATGGCGTCCACCGTGGCGATCACGTTGGCGCCGGGCTGGCGCTGCACGTTCAGGATGATGGCGGGCGTGAGCGGGGTGGTGTTTTCAGATGAAATCAGCCCCTGGCCCCCGCCCAGCTTGCGGGAGTAGCTATCGTTTTTGATGCCTGTCCAGGCACCCAGGCGGCTGTTCTCGGAGCCGTCCACCACCTCGGCCACGTCTTTCAGGCGCACCGGCGCGCCGCTGACGTAGGCCACGATCAGCTCGCGATAGTCCGCAACCGACAGCAGCTGGTCGTTGGCGTTGATGCTGTACTGGCGCGCCGGCCCGTCGAAGCTGCCCTTGGCCGAGCTGGAGTTGCCCGCGCTGATGGCGCTGCTGAGGGCGTCCAGCGACAGGCCCATGCTGGCCAGCGCCTGCAGGTTGCCCTGCACGCGCACGGCGGGGCGCTGGCCGCCGGCCAGCGTGACCAGGCCCACGCCGTCGATCTGGCTGATCTTCAGCGCCAGCCGGGTGTTGACCATGTTCTGCACCTCGGTCAGCGGCAGGCTGTCCGAGGTGATGGCCAGCTGCAGGATGGGCGCGTCGGCCGGGTTGATCTTGGCGTACACCGGCGGCGCCGGCAGGTCGGCCGGCAGCAGCGAGCCGGCGGCGTTCATGGCCGCCTGCACCTGCTGCTCGGCCGAGTCCATGGACAGGCTGAGGTTGAACTGCAGCGTGATCAGCGACACGCCGGCGCTGCTGACGCTGCCCATGCGCGCCAGGCCCGGCATCTGGCCGAACTGGCGCTCCAGCGGCGCCGTGACGGTGCGGCTCATCACGTCCGGGCTGCCGCCGGGGTACAGCGTCTGCACCTGGATGGTGGGGTAGTCCACCTGCGGCAGCGCCGCCACGGGCAGAAAGCGCAGCCCCACCAGACCGGCCAGCACGATGGCCAGCATGAATAGCGCGGTCGCCACCGGCCGCTGGATGAACAGACGCGAGACGTTCATGCTGCGTGACCAGCCGCGTTACTGCGCCGCAGCCGATGCGGGTGCCTGCGCCGGCGCCGAAGCGCCCGCGCGGGGCGCCCCCCGGCCGGCACGCGAGGCGCCATCGGCCGGGCGCGAGGCACCGGCGCGCGCGCCCTCGGCCGCCCCGCGGCGCCTTGCGCCGCCGGCCGCGGCCTGGCCAGCCAGCTGCACCTTGCCGCCGTCCTTGACGCGGTCGCCGCCCTCGGTCACCACCTGCTCGCCGGCCTGCAGGCCCTGCGTGACGAGCACCCGGTCCACCGTGGCCATGCCGCGCACCACGGGGCGCATGCGCGCCACCTGCTCCTCGTCGATCACATAGACGTAGTCGCCCTGCGGGCCGGTGCGCACCGCCGTCACCGGCACCAGCAGGCCGCTTTGCGAGCCCAGCTGCAGCCGGGCGTTCACGAACTGGTTGGGGAACAGCGCCCCATCGGCATTGGCAAAGCGCGCCTTGGCGCGCACCGTGCCGGTGGCGGCGGTGACCTGGTTGTCCAGCGTCAGGAAGCGCCCTTCGGCCAGCGTGGCGCTGCGCGCGCGGTCCAGTGCGGTCACGGGCAGCGCGCCCTGGCGCTGGGCGGCGCGCACGTCGGGCACGCGGTCCTGCGGCACGGAGAACACCACGTCGATGGGCCGCACCTGGGTGATGGTGGCAATGCCGGTGCTGGTGCCGCTGCTGACCAGGTTGCCCGGGTCCACACTGCGCAGGCCGATGGTGCCATCGATGGGTGCGCGCAGCGTGGTGTAGTCCAGGTTGAGCTGGGCCGTGCGCTCGCTGGCGCGGTCGGACAGCACGGCAGCGTCCAGCTGCTGCACCAGCGCGGCCTGGGTGTCCAGCGTCTGGCGGGCGATGGAGTCCTGCTTCCACAGCTCCTGGTATCGCGAGAGCGTCACGCGCGCGGCAGCCAGCTGGGCCTCGTCGCGGGCGGTCTGGCTCTTCGCCTGGGCCAGCGCCTGCTCGTAGGGGCGCGGGTCGATGCGCGCCAGCACCTGGCCCTTCTTCACATTCTGGCCTTCGGTGAACAGCACCTCGGTCAGCACGCCCGAGACTTGCGGCACCAGCGTGGCGGTGACGGACGGCGTGACCGTGCCTAGCGCATCGATGAGGACGGGCAGCTCGCCCTGCTGCGCCCGCGCCGCGCCCACGGTGACGCTGGCCATGGCCGCGAAGGCGGCCGGCCCGGCCGGCGCGCCCGGGCGGCCGGGCGGCGCGGCGGGGCCCTTGGCACGCTGCACCAGCAACCAGGCCGTGGCGGCCAGGGCGGCGATCAGTGCCAGCGTCAGCACGAGGGCCCGCCAGCGGCGGCGTGGGCGCACGGGGGCGGGCAAGGAAGCGTTGTCTGGGTCAGTCATGCGGCAAGGCGAGGGGAAACCGTGGTGGGGCGTGGGCCATCCTAGCAGCCGCTGCGGCGTGCGCGAGGGCTGCGCCGGCCGCGGCATTGCAGCCCTTCATTACAAGCCAGAACGCCGCCAGGGCGCGCCAATCAAGCGCCAGCAGCTATGGTTTTTGACTGTCTTGCCCAACCATTGACAGCATCTTTACCCCGCCTTTACCGCACGTCGCGCGCCAGGCGCAGGCCCGAGAACTGCCAGCGCGCGCCGGCCGGAAAGAAGTTGCGGTAGCTGGCGCGCACATGGCCGGAGGGCGTGGCGCAGGAGCCGCCGCGCAGCACGTACTGGTTGACCATGAACTTGCCGTTGTACTCGCCCACCGCGCCGGCGGCGGGCGTGAAGCCGGGGTATGGCGCATAGCTGGACTGCGTCCACTCCCACACGTCGCCAAACAGCTGGGCCGGCTGGCCTTCGGGCACGTCCGCCGGCGCGGGCAGCGGGTGCAGCACGCCCTGGTCCGCAAAGTGCCCGGACAGGCAGGGCGTGGCGCTGGTGGCGGCGGCCTCCCACTCGGCCTCGGTGGGCAGGCGCGCGCCGGCCCAGCGAGCATAGGCGTCGGCCTCGTAGTACGACAGGTGCACCACCGGCTGCGCGGGCACCAGGGGCTGGCGGCCGGCCAGGGTGAATTCGCACCAGCCGTGGCCGTCCTGGCGCCAGTACAGCGGGTGGCCGATGCCCTGGCTGGCGCGCCAGTCCCAGCCTTCGGCCAGCCAGTGGGCGGGCTCGCCATAGCCGCCGGCCATCACGAAGGCCAAGTATTCGGCGTTGGTCACCAGCCGGGTAGCCAACTCGTAGGGCTGCAGCCAGACCGGGTGGCGCGGGGTCTCGTTGTCAAAGGCAAAGCCTATGCCGTCGTGGCCGATGTGCACCAGGCCGCCCTCGAAGCGGCGCCAGCGCACCAGCGGCGCGGCAGGTGGTGGCGGCGGCGCGGCGGGCGGCGCCTGGTAGGCGGGCCAGGTGGGGTTGCACGACAGCAGGTGCTTGATGTCGGTCAGCAGCAGCTCCTGGTGCTGCTGCTCGTGCTGAAGGCCCAGCTCCAGCAGGCCCGCCACCTCGGGCGCCAGGGGCTCGCGCTGCAGCAGCCGCTGCATGCGCGCGTCCACATCGTCGCGCCAGGTCAGCACGGTGGCCAGGTCGGGCCGGGTGAGCAGCCCGCGCTGCGCGCGCGGGTGCTGCGCGCCCACGCCCTGGTAGTAGGAGTTGAACAGCACGCGGAACTCGGGGTCGAAGGGCGCGAAGTCTTCTTCGTGCGCCTCCAAGATGAAGGTCTCGAAGAACCAGGCCGTGTGCGCCAGGTGCCACTTGGCGGGGCTGGCCTCGGTCATGGACTGGGCGCCGCAGTCCTCGGGCGACAGCGGCTCGGCCAGCCGGAGGGTGGCCGCGCGCACCGCGGCGTAGCGCTGGCAGGCGCTGGCGTGCGGAGCGCCGGCGGGCTCGGGGGCGTCCAGGGGCATAGCGCTGGCGGACAGGCGCATGGGGTTTTCTCCTCGTGTTCTTTGCGATTTTTGTGTTCTTGGCGGCCCGGGCGGCCTCAGGCGCGGGCGTGCACCAGGGCGTACCAGTCGCGCTCGTCCGTCCAGGCCTGCGGCTGCGTGAAGCCGGCGCGTTCCAGCAGATCGACGAAGGCGGGCAGCGGGTACTTGTAGCTGTTCTCGGTGTGGATGCGCTCGTCTGCCGCAAAGCTGCGGGTGCCACCAGGCCAGCGCACCTGCTGCGGGCCGCAGGCGGCCAAGTGCATCTCGATGCGCGATTCGACCGTGTTGAAGAAGGCCTCGTGGCGCCACTGGGCCGGCTCGAAGTCGCTGCCAATGAGCCGGTTTACGTGGGTCAGGATGTTGCGGTTGAACTGCGCCGTCACGCCGGCCGCGTCGTCGTAGGCGGCCTGCAGCACGGCCGCGTCCTTGGGCAGGTCGATGCCGATCAGCAGGCCGCCGCCCTGCCCTTGCGCCAGCGCGTGCATCTGGCGCAGCAGCGCCAGGGCGGCGGGCGGGTCGAAGTTGCCAATGGACGAGCCCGGGTAGAACACCAGCCGCCGCGCCTGCGGCACGTCGCGCGGCAGCTCGATGGCGGTGGTGATGTCGCCGCCCACGGCGCGCGCGTCCAGCCCCGGCAGCGCGGCACGCAGGCGTGCGACGCTGCCTTCCAGATAGTCGGCGGAGATATCCACCCCCACGAAATGCGTGGCGCCCAGCAGTCGGCACAGCACCTGCGCCTTGTCGCAGCTGCCGGCGCCGGGCTCGATGACCACGCCGCCACGGCCCACGGCCTGGGCAATCGCCTGGGCGTGGCGGCGCAGCACGGCTTGTTCAGTGCGCGTGGGGTAGTACTCGGGCAGGCGGGTGATGGCTTCGAAGAGCCGCGAGCCGCGCTCGTCGTAGAAGTATTTGGGAGAGATGCTGGCCGGCCGGCCCAGCAGACCGGCGATGACCTGCGCCCGCTCGGCCGGCGGGGCCAGGGGCTGTGCCGCGCCGGCCGCGCTCCGGGGTGGGGTGGGACTGGTAGCGTGCGGGGTGGCGAGGGAGGCAGACATGGCCTGCGAGCATGGGCCGGGCCTGCGCTGCGCGGCGCAGGCCTGCAGCCGCCATCCCGGTAGGACGGCCGCGCAACTTGCAGCGCGACCCTTGCAGGGCGGGTCCGGGCGTGCCAGGGCGCCGTCCTCAGGCTATCAAATCAATAGCTGCTGGCGCTTGACTGGCGGGCGCTGGAGCCAAAAAACGCTTAAAACCCGAGAGTGCCGTGCCGGCCGCAAAACAACAAAAAAAGGGCCGGCACCCAGGCGCCGGCCCATCCCACCATGAAGAGCCGCAGTGGCTGCGGCGCGGTCAGCTTCTTTGTAGTTGTTCGGAGCAGGAGCGCAGCGCGCTCAGAAGCGCCAGCCCAGGCCCACGCCGGCCAGCACCGGGTTGACCTTGAAGGTGCCGGCCTTGGCACCGCCGGCGTACACATCGGTGCTGATGAACACCTTCTTCACGTCCAGGTTCAGGTACAGGTTCTTGGACAGCCGGATGTCCACGCCCACCTGCAGCGCGCCGCCCCAGCTGTTCTTGTCGATGCTGGGGCTCAGCGCTGCCTGCACGGCGGGCTCGAAGCGCACGCCGGAAAAGCGCGTGTAGTTCACGCCGGCGCCCACGTAGGGCTTGAAGCCGCTGAAATTGGTGAAGTGGTATTGCGCCAGCAGCGTGGGCGGCAGGTGCTTGAGGGTGCCGATCTGGCCCAGGCCGTCGGCGCGCAGCTTGTGCTTTTGCGGGTAGGTCAGGATCAGCTCGGCGGCAATGTTGGGCGTGAAGAAGTAGCTCACATCCAGCTCGGGGATGACCTTGTCGTTGACCGACAGGCCCAGGCCCGTGCTGTCCTTGTTGGCGCTGTCCAGGTTCACGGCGCGCACGCGCACCATGAACGGGCCTTCAGAAGTGGACTGTTGCGCGAAGGCGGCGCCCGAGGTCATCGCGCAAACGGCAGCCAGGGCCAGCAGGGTCTTGTGCATAGTACTTTTCGTATCCGTTGAACACGGGGACGACCCCCGTGCCATGAATTAGGCCCACGAGCAAATTGCTCAGGATTGCGTGAGATCAAGCTTTGCGGCCAGCGACGGCCGTCCAAGCAGGTGGGGCACTCAGGCCTTGCCGCGCAGCCGCTGCACCAGCGTCCACACGCCCAGCGCCACGGCGCCGACCGCGGCGCCCACCAGCGCGCCCAACAGGTGCGTGGCGAGGAACTCCCAGACACCACCCAGCGGCCAGCCGGCGAGCTTCGCGCCGGCCGATTCGATGGCGTGGGCCAGCGGAGGCACGCCGTGCACGATGATCCCGCCGCCCACCAGGAACATCGCGGCCGTGCCGGCCACGGCCAAGCCCTTCATCAGCTTGGGTGCCGCGGTGACCAGCGTCTGGCCGATGCGGCAGGCCAGGCGGCCGGGCATGCGCGTCAGCCACAGGCCCACGTCGTCCATCTTCACGATGCCGGCGACCAGGCCGTACACGCCCACGGTCATGAGCACCGCGATGGCCGAAAGCACCATCACCTGCTGCATGAAGTCCGCCTGCGCCACGGTGCCCAGAGTGATAACAATGATCTCGGCTGAGAGGATGAAATCGGTGCGGACGGCGCCGCGCACCTTGGACTTCTCCAGCCGGGCGATGTCGGCCGCGCTGGCCGCCTTGCCGCCCACGCGCTCCAGTGCCGCCTCCGCCCGGTCGGCGGCTGGCGCGCCATGGTGCGCCAGCTTTTCCACGCCCTCCAGACACAGGTAGGTGCCGCCCAGCATCAGCAGCGGTGTGATGGCCCAGGGCGCAAAGGCGCTGATCAAAAGCGCCGTGGGCACCAGGATGGCCTTGTTGATCAGTGAGCCGCGCGCCACGGCCCAGACCACGGGCAGCTCGCGGTCGGCACGCACACCGCTGACCTGCTCGGCGTTCAGCGCCAGGTCGTCGCCCAGCACGCTGGCCGTCTTCTGCGCCGCCACCTTGGTCATGACGGAGACATCGTCGGCCATGGCAACGCTCTTGCGCGCCGCCATCTTGGACATGAGGGCCACGTCGTCCAGGATGGTGGCGATGTCGTCGAGCAGGGTGAGAAGGCTGGCGCCGGCCATACAAAAATGCTCCGCAAAGACAGGGAAAAAGGTCGCCGATTTTGAATAAAAAAAGCTTCCAGCGCTTGTCGGACAAGCGCTGGAAGCTATCTTTTTAGTAGCCTCACGGAAGGCCTGGGGCGGGTCTTTTTTACGCGACCCAGCGGCGGGCATTGCGCCACAGGCGCATCCAAGGGCTGTGCGCATCCTGCCCACCGGTGGCGGCCAGATCGGTCCAGCTCATCTGGATGTTGCGGAACACCCGCTCGGGGTGCGGCATGAGCGCGGTGAAGCGCCCGTCCGCCGTGGTCACGGCCGTCAGGCCGCCAGCGCTGCCGTTGGGGTTGAAGGGATAGCGCTCGGTGGGCTGGCCCGCGTTGTCCACGAAGCGCAGGCTGCGCAGCACGCGCTCTTCGTTGCCGCGGTACTGGAAGTTGGCATAGCCCTCGCCATGCGCCACGGCAATCGGCAGGCGGCTGCCCGCCATGCCGGCGAAGAAGAGGCTGGGCGAGTCCAGCACCTCGACCTGCGACAGGCGCGCCTCGAACCGGTGGCTCTGGTTGGTGGTGAAACGCGGCCAGTCCTGCGCGCCGGGGATGATGTCGGCGAGTTCCGCGAACATCTGGCAGCCGTTGCACACGCCCAGGCCGAAGGTGTCGGTGCGGGCAAAGAACTGCTGGAACTGCTCGGACAGCCGCGGGTTGAAGGTGATCGAGCGCGCCCAGCCGATGCCCGCGCCCAGCGTGTCGCCATAGCTGAAGCCCCCGCAGGCGACGATGCCGGCGTAATCCTTGAGCGCGGCACGGCCGGCCTGCAGGTCGCTCATGTGCACGTCGAAGGCCTCGAAACCGGCTTCGGTGAAGGCGTAGGCCATCTCCACGTGCGAGTTCACGCCCTGCTCGCGCAGCACGGCAACGCGCGGGCGGGCCGTGTGGACGAAGGGCGCAGCCACGTCCTCTTGCGGGTCGAACGTCAGGTGCACGTGCAGGCCCGGGTCTTGCGGGTCGCCGGCGGCGGCGTGTTCCTGGTCGGCGCACGCGGGGTTGTCGCGCTGCTGGCAGATCTTCCAGCTGACGGCGTCCCAGACCTGGTGCAGGTCCGCCAATTGCGCGGCGAAGATTTTCCTGGCGTCGCGCCAGACCTGCAGCTCGCCCTTGCCCTCGTCCATGGCGCTGGACAGCGGGCGCGTCTTGCCGACGATGTGGCTGCATGCGGCCAGGCCGTGCGCGCGCAGCACCTGCATGACCTGGTCGCGCTGCCCCGTGCGCACCTGCAGCAGTGCGCCCAGCTCCTCGTTGAACAACGCGCGCAGGGTGAGTTCCTCGCGCCGGCCGCTGACCTGGCTCGCCCAGTTCTTGGCGTCGCCGGTCTCCATGCGGCTGTCGGTGATGCCATCGCCTTCGGTGACCAGCATGTCCACGTTCAGCGCCACGCCCACGTGGCCGGCAAAGGCCATCTCGGCGGCCGCGGCCAGCAGGCCACCGTCGCTGCGGTCGTGGTAGGCGAGGATCAGGCCGCCCTGGCGCAGGGCGTTCACGGCATCGACCAGGGCGATCAGGTCTTTCGCGTCGTCCAGATCGGGCACGGCGCCGCCGGCCTGGCCCAGCACCTGCGCCAGGATGGAGCCGCCCATGCGCATCTGGCCGCGCGCCAGGTCCACCAGCACCAGCGTGGTGTCCTCCTCCTGGGCATCGAGCTGGGGCGTGAGCGTGCCGCGCACGTCCTGCAGCGTGGCGAATGCCGTGACGATCAGGCTGACGGGCGAGGTGACCTTCTTTTGCGCGCCCGTTTCATCCGTCCACTGCGTGCGCATGGACAGGCTGTCCTTGCCCACCGGGATGGAGATGCCCAGCTGCGGACACAGCTGCATGCCCACGGCGCGCACGGTCTCGTACAGCGCGGCGTCTTCACCGGGCTCGCCACAGGCGGCCATCCAGTTGGCCGACAGCTTCACGCGCGGCAGCTCGATGGGCGCCGCCAGCAGGTTGGTGATGCTTTCCGCCACGGCCATGCGGCCAGAGGCCGGGGCGTTGATGGCGGCCAGCGGCGTACGCTCGCCCATGGCCATGGCCTCGCCGGCAAAGCCGACGTAGTCCGCCAGCGTCACGGCCACGTCGGCCACCGGCACCTGCCAGGGGCCGACCATCTGGTCACGGTGCGTGAGACCGCCCACCGTGCGGTCGCCGATGGTCACCAGGAAGCGCTTGCTCGCCACCGTGGGGTGGGCCAGCACGTCGATCACGGCCTGCTGCAGCGCCACGCCGTCCACGTCCAGCGGCGGCACCTCGCGCGTGACGCTCTGCACGTCGCGGTGCATGCGCGGGGGCTTGCCCAGCAGCACGTCCAGCGGCATATCCACGGGCAGGCGCTGGGCCTGGCCGGCGGGGGCAGCGGTGTCTTCCAGGACCAGCTGGCGCTCGCCGGTGGCCGTGCCGATCACGGCGAACGGGCAGCGCTCGCGCTCGCAGAAGGCGGTGAACTGCGCCAGGGATTCCGGCGCGATGGCCAGCACGTAGCGCTCCTGGCTTTCGTTGCTCCAAATCTCCTTGGGCGCCAGGCCGGACTCCTCCAGCTGCACGGCGCGCAGGTCGAAGCGCGCGCCGCGGCCGGCGTCGTTCACCAGCTCGGGGAAGGCGTTGGACAGCCCGCCCGCGCCCACGTCGTGGATCGCCAGGATGGGGTTGGCCTCGCCCTGCTCCCAGCAGTGGTTGATGACTTCCTGGGCGCGGCGCTCGATCTCGGGGTTGCCGCGCTGCACGGAGTCGAAGTCCAGCTCGGCCGCGTTGGTGCCGCTGGCCATGGAGCTGGCCGCGCCGCCCCCCATGCCGATGCGCATGCCGGGCCCGCCCAGCTGGATCAAGAGCGTGCCGGCAGGGAACTCGATCTTCTTGGTCTGGCGCGCGTCGATGGAACCTAAGCCACCGGCGATCATGATGGGCTTGTGGTAGCCGCGCAGCACGCCTGCGATCTGCTGCTCGTACTCGCGGAAGTAGCCCGTCAGGTTGGGCCGGCCGAACTCGTTGTTGAACGCGGCGCCGCCCAGCGGGCCCTCGGTCATGATTTGCAGCGGGCTGGCGATGTGCTCCGGCCGGCCGACGTCGCTGCCCCACAGCTTGGAGACGGTGAAACCCGCCAGGCCTGCCTTGGGCTTGGAGCCGCGCCCGGTGGCGCCCTCGTCGCGGATCTCGCCGCCCGCGCCGGTGGACGCGCCGGGGAAGGGTGAGATGGCCGTGGGGTGGTTGTGCGTCTCCACCTTCATCAGCACGTGCTGGGTCGCACTATGTTTTTGATAGCTGGGTGCGCTTATCTGGTCTGCGAAAGAGTCGAATTTGGCAAAGAACTGCTCGACCTGGCTGCCTTCCATGATGGAGGCGTTGTCGGCATAGGCCACGATGGTGTGCTGGGGCGAAGTGGCCTCGGTGTGGCGAATCATGCCGAACAGCGATTTCTCCTGCGGCATGCCGTCGATGGTGAACTGGGCGTTGAAGATCTTGTGCCGGCAGTGCTCGCTGTTGGCCTGGGCGAACATCATCAGCTCCACGTCGGTGGGGTTGCGCCCCAGCCTGCCGAAGGCCTGCACCAGGTAGTCGATCTCGTCTTCGGCCAGCGCCAGGCCCCAGGCACTGTTGGCCGCCTGCAGCGCCGCATGGCCGCCGGCCAGCACATCGACGAAGGCCATGGGCTCGGCCTGCAGCTCGGTAAAAAGCTGCTGCGCCTGCTCCACGCTTGTCACCACCGATTCGGTCATGCGGTCGTGCAGCAGCGCGGCGATCTGTGCCAGCTGCTCGTGCGACAGCTCGGGCGTGCCCGACAGCAGGCCGCCCTTGAGGCTGATGCGGTACTCGGTGATGCGCTCGATGCGCCGTACGGCAAGGCCGCAGTTGTGCGCGATGTCGGTCGCCTTGGACGCCCAGGGCGAGACGGTGCCCAGGCGCGGCGTGACATACAGCACCGCGCCGTCGCTCGGGCCGCAGTAAGGGTCGCCATAGGTCAGCAGGGCCGCCAGGCGCGAGCGGTCGGCAGCGCCGGGCGCGCCCTCCTGCGCCACCAGGTGCACGAAGCGCGCGGCGATGGCCGTGATCTTGGGGTGGATGGCCGCCAGCGAGGGCTGCAACTGCTGGGCGCGAAAACTGGTGAGGGCATTGCCGCCCTCGATCGAAGTGATGTGCAGGGTCACGGTAGCGGCCTGTGTGATGGGCGGCGCGAAGCGCGGTGAAAGCCCGCAGGCGCCGGGCCGCTGACTGGGGCCGGTGCGCCCAGCGGGCTTGGTTGCTGGGAACCCGGCATTTTAAGCCGCCCCACCCGGGGAAAGCCCCAGTGGGATAATTTGCCGCATGAGCATCACCACCAAAGACGCCCGGGGTATCGCGGGCATGCGCGAGGCCGGGCGCCTGGCCTCCGAAGTGCTGGACACCATCACGCCCCACATCAAGCCGGGCATGACAACCAACGACGTGGACCGCCTGGCCGCCGAGTGCATGGCCGCCCAGGGCACGCGCTCGGCCACGCTGGGCTACCAGCCGCCGGGCTACCCGCCGTATCCGAAGTCGCTGTGCACGTCGCTGAACCACGTGGTCTGCCACGGCATTCCCAACGACAAGCCCCTGAAGAAGGGCGACATCATGAACGTGGACGTCACCGTCATCACCCAGGATGGCTGGTACGGCGACACCAGCCGCATGTTCCTGGTGGGCGAGTGCTCCATCGCTGCCAAGCGCCTGGTCAACCTGACCTATGAGGCCATGTGGCTGGGCATCCAGCAGGTCAAGCCCGGCGCGCGCCTGGGCGACGTGGGCCACGCCATCCAGAAGTTTGCCGAAGGGCACGGCCTGTCGGTGGTGCGCGAATTCTGCGGCCACGGCATCGGCGACAAGTTCCATGACGAGCCGCAGGTGCTGCACTATGGCCGCCCCGGTACGGGCGAGACGCTGATCCCAGGCATGACCTTCACCATCGAGCCCATGCTCAACATCGGCCGGCGCGAGGTCAAGGAGCACGGCAACGACGGCTGGACCATCGTCACCAAGGACCACAGCCTGTCGGCGCAGTGGGAGCACACGGTGCTGGTGACCGAGACCGGCTTCGAGGTGCTGACCATCTCGCAGGGCTACCCCGCCCTGCCCGCCTTCGTGACTGCCACGACGACCTGACAGCCCGGCGCGGCGCCCGCCTCCTCGACTTTCGCGCGCCATGCCGCGTCCCCCCAACCCCGTCGCCGCCGACATCACCGCGCTGCGCCAGGCCTACCAGACCGACAAGGCCGCGCTGGTGGCCACGTTGCTGGCGCCGGGCGCCTCCACCCGCGGCATCCGCAGCCTGCTGCGGCGCCTGTCCTGTCTGGCCGACCGCCAGCTGTGCGCCCTGTGGCGGCGCGCCGGCCTGCCGCGCGGCATGGCGCTGGTGGCGGTGGGCGGCTATGGGCGTGCGCAGCTGTTTCCGGCGTCCGACATCGACGTGCTGGTGCTGCTGCCAGGCGGCGCGCAGGATGCGGCCGCCAGTGCCGCCATCGAGGCCTTCATCGGCAGCTGCTGGGACGCGGGCCTGGAGATCGGCGCCAGCGTGCGATCCGTGGCCGAATGTCTGGCCGAGTCCGCCGCCGACGTGACGGTGCAGACGGCGCTGCTGGAGTCGCGCCGCGTGTGCGGCAGCGCCGCGCTGTTCGCCCAGCTGCGCCAGCGCTACGCCGCGCAGATGGACGTGCAGGCCTTCATGGTCACCAAAACGCTGGAGATGCGCCAGCGCCACACCAAGCACGAGAACACCCCCTACGCGCTGGAGCCCAACTGCAAGGAATCGCCCGGCGGGCTGCGCGATCTGCAGCTCATCCTGTGGCTGGCGCGTGCCGCGGGGCTGGCAAGCAGCTGGCGCGAGCTGGCGGCCCACGGCCTGGCCACGCCTTTCGAGGTGCGCCAGATCGAGCGCAACGAGGCGGTGCTGTTTCTCATCCGCGCCCGGCTGCACGCCCTGGCCGGGCGGCGCGAGGACCGGCTGGTGTTCGATCTGCAGACCGCCGTGGCCGAGACCTTCGGCTACGGCCCGGGTGCGGCCGATGGTGTGCGGGCGCCGGTGCGCGCCAGCGAGGCGCTGATGCGCCGCTACTACTGGGCCGCCAAGGCGGTGTCGCAGCTCACGCAGATCCTGCTGCTGGACATCGAAGAGCGCCTGGCGCCCCAGCCCACGCCGCGGGTGCCCATCAACGAGCGCTTCCTGGACCGGGGCGGGCTGATCGAGGTGGCCAGCGACACGCTGTACCTGGAGCAGCCCCGCGCCATCCTGGAGACCTTCCTGCTGTACGAGACCACGCCGGGCCTCACGGACCTGTCGGCGCGCACGCTGCGGGCGCTGTACAACGCCCGCCCGGTGATGGACGCGGGCTTTCGCCGCGACCCGGCCAACCGCGCCCTGTTCATGCGCATCCTGCGCCAGCCCGCGGGCATCACCCACGCCATGCGGCTGATGAACCAGACCTCGGTGCTGGGGCGCTACCTGTGGCCCTTTCGGCGCATCGTGGGGCAGATGCAGCACGACCTGTTCCACGTCTATACGGTGGACCAGCACACGCTGATGGTGCTGCGCAACGTGCGCCGCTTCTTCATGGCCGAGCATGCGCACGAATACCCCGTGTGCTCGCAGCTGGCCGCCGGCTGGGACAGGCCGTGGATCCTGTACGTGGCCGCGCTGTTCCACGACATCGGCAAGGGCCGCGGGGGCGACCATTCGCACATCGGGGCGCTGGAGGCGCGGCGCTTTTGCCGCCAGCACGGCGCCCACGGCATCGCGCGCGAGGACGCGCAGCTGATCGAGTTCTTGGTAGCCGAGCACCTGACCATGAGCCAGGTGGCGCAAAAGCAGGACCTGTCCGACCCGGAAGTCGTCGCCGCCTTCGCGCGCCGCGTGGGCGACGAGCGCCGGCTCACCGCCCTGTACCTGCTCACCGTGGCCGACATCCGCGGCACGTCGCCCAAGGTCTGGAGCGCCTGGAAGGGCAAGCTGCTGGAAGACCTGTACCACGCCACGCTGCGCACCCTGGGCGGGCGCGCGCCCAACCCGGCCGCCGAGGTCGAGGCGCGCCGGCGCGAGGCGCTGATCCTGCTGGCCCTGCACTCCATGCCGCACGAGGCGCACAAGCGCCTGTGGGCGACGCTGGACGTGAGCTACTTCATGCGCCACGAGGCGGCCGACATCGCCTGGCACGCCCGCCACCTGTCGCGCCACGTGGGCTCGGGCGTGCCCGTGGTGCGCGCGCGCCAGTCGCTGGCGGGCGAAGGGCTGGAGGTGCTGGTCTATGCGCCGGACCAGAGCGATCTGTTCATGCGCATTTGCGGCTACTTCGACCAGGCGGGCTTTTCCATCCTGGACGCGCGGGTGCACACCGCCAGCGACGCCCATGCGCTGGATACCTTCCAGGTGGTGGCGCGCGACCAGCCCGGCGCCTACCGCGAGCTGATCCACATGGTGGAGAGCGAGCTGCTGCGCGCCCTGACCGCGCCCGCGCCGCTGCCCGAGCCGCGCCCGCGGCGGCCGTCGCGGCGCGTGCGCAGCTTTCCCATCGCCCCGCGCGTGTCGCTGCGCCCGGACGACCGGGGCCAGCGCTGGCTGCTGTCGATCACCGCAGCCGACCGCGCTGGCCTGCTGTACGTGGTGGCGCAGGTGCTGTCGCGCCACGGCCTGGGCATCCAGCTGGCCAAAGTGAGCACCCTGGGCGAGCGGGTGGAAGACACCTTCTTGCTGCAAGGCCCGCAGCTGCAGAGCAGCGCCCGGCAGATCCAGATCGAGACCGAGCTGCTGCGTGCGCTGGCCGATGAGTGAGGGCCGGAATCGTGCAGCTATGGTATTGATAGCTGCCAGCGCTTGCCCCACAAGCGCTGGAGGCATTTTTCCTTGTATTTTTACAGGCAGGACTGCAGGCATGGGCACAATCGCAGGCCATGCCTGAGCCGCACGACCCGCTACCCCCCATGCCCCAGCACCCGCCTCTGCCGCGGCCCATGCGCTGGTTGCTGCAGGCCTTCGCCGTGCTGTGTCTGGTGATGGGCGCCATCGGCGTCATCGTGCCCGGGCTGCCCACCACCGTGTTCATCCTGATGGCCGCCTGGGCCGCCGCGCGCAGCTCGCCGCGCCTGCATGCCTGGCTGTGGCGCCACCGGCTGTTCGGGCCCATGCTGCGCAACTGGGCCGACGGCGGGCGCGTCAGCCGCCGCGCCAAGTGGAGCGCCACCATCCTCATGGCGCTGTGCGCCGCCATCTTGCTGTGGACCAGCGCTCCGCGCTGGGCCGCCACCACGGCCTGTGTCTGCATGGCCTGCGTGCTGGCCTGGCTGTGGCGCCGGCCCGAGCCCGGCCGCTGACGCCGCGAGGGCCCGTTTTTTCTGTATATAATCGCGGTCTTGTTCCTCGATAGCTCAGTCGGTAGAGCGCCGGACTGTTAATCCGTAGGTCCCTGGTTCGAGCCCAGGTCGAGGAGCCAAGAAAGACATCGCAGCCCTGCCAAAAGTACAGGGCTGTTTCAATAAGAAAACCGACATTCCTCAATAGCTCAGTCGGTAGAGCGCCGGACTGTTAATCCGTAGGTCCCTGGTTCGAGCCCAGGTTGAGGAGCCACTTCAAAGGCCGTCCTGATTTCTCAGGACGGCCTTTTTGCTTGGCTGGTCCGGGCGCTGACTCGCACCCGGGCGCCAAGCCATCGCCCCTACGCGATGCGTACCTCGAAGTACGCCTCCTCTGCCTCTCCGATCTGTGACAGCGCCCGCTCGCGCGCCTTGCCCGCGGCCTTCTGCCAGCGCCCCGCCAGCGCCTGGTCGGCATCGGTCATTGCGTCGGCATCTTCAAGCGACAGGACGGCGGCAAGCGTCTCGGCCACCTGCCCAGGCCCGCCCAGCGCGCGCTCCAGCTCACGGGCGTAGCGGGTCTCGGCCGTTATCCGGGCATCCGCCGGCAAACTGGATGGGGCGTCGCGCAGGGCGACGGTGTAGAGGGACTCGGCGACGGTTTCCATGGTGGTTCCTGGGGTTGCTGATACTGTATTAATTTACAGTATTCTCACCCACTTCGTGGACACTGAAGGTCTGCGCTGCATGACTGATACATTGGCCTGCCCGCCAAGGACGTCATGCGTGAGCCTCTGTCGACTTCCAACCCTCCCTGCAGAACCGATCAAAGGCCCTCACCATGAACAACGAAGTGCTGTCCCAGTTCGCCTACCACAGCACCCTGGCGGGCGGCCATGGCGCCACCTGTGTGGGCGCCATCATCAAGGCCGCCCGGGCCTTCAATGCCACGCACGGAATCACTGGCGTGCTGCTCTTCGACGGCGAGCGCTTTTGCCAGTACATCGAGGGAGCGCCGGGCGCGCTGGACACGCTCGTCAGGCGCATCCGCCGCGATGCGCGGCACAAGGACGTGGTCACCCTGCTGCACGAGCCCCTCTATGGCGGCAGGCGCTACCCGAGCTGGTCCATGGCCTTTTCCGACGTGGACGAAGACGCCATCATCGGACAGATGATGGCCAGCACGCCCCATGCGGCGCTGGCGCTGCTCAAGGACAGGCATTTGACACTGGATATCGGCTGAGGCGGCATGGCACGGCGTGACAGCCATGCGATGGCGAACAACCAAAAAAACCCCGGCTTGTCGAGGGCCGGGGTTCTCGGAGTGGGGCGCCGCGCGCCCCTGTGCAACCGCTTTACATGTGGTCGATCATGACCTGGCCGAAGCCTGAGCAGCTGACCTGCGTCGCACCCTCCATCAGGCGCGCGAAGTCATAAGTCACCTTCTTGCTCAGGATGGCCTTTTGCATCGACGAGATGATCAGGTCGGCGGCTTCCGTCCAGCCCATGTGGCGCAGCATCATCTCGGCCGACAGGATCTCCGAGCCCGGGTTGACGTAGTCCTTGCCGGCGTACTTGGGCGCCGTGCCGTGGGTGGCCTCGAACATGGCCACCGAATCCGACATATTGGCCCCTGGCGCGATGCCGATGCCGCCTACCTGGGCGGCCAGGGCGTCCGAGACGTAGTCGCCGTTCAGGTTCAGCGTGGCGATCACGCTGTACTCGGCCGGGCGCAGCAGGATCTGCTGCAAGAAGGCATCGGCAATGCTGTCCTTGATGGTGATCTCCTTGCCGGTGCGCGGATTCTTCAGGCGCATCCACGGGCCGCCGTCAATCAGCTCGGCGCCGAACTCCTTGGCCGCCAGGCCGTAGCCCCAGTCGCGGAAGGCGCCTTCCGTGAACTTCATGATGTTGCCCTTGTGCACCAGCGTCACGCTGGGCTTGTCCTGGTCGATGGCGTATTGAATGGCTTTGCGCACCAGGCGCTCCGTGCCCTCGCGCGAGACCGGCTTGATGCCGATGCCCGAAGTGTCGGGAAAGCGGATCTTGGTCACGCCGAACTCGTCCTGCAGGAACTTGATGAGCTTTTTCGCCTTGTCCGATTCGGCCTCGAACTCGATGCCCGCGTAGATGTCCTCGGAGTTCTCGCGGAAGATGACCATGTGGGTCTTCTCCGGCTCTTTCACCGGCGAGGGCACGCCCTTGAAATACTGGATGGGGCGCAGGCAGACGTACAGGTCGAGCTGCTGGCGCAGCGCCACGTTCAGCGAGCGGATGCCCCCGCCCACCGGGGTGGTCAGCGGCCCCTTGATGGATACCACGTACTCGCGCACGGCGACCAGGGTTTCTTCAGGCAGCCATACATCCGGGCCATAGACGCGCGTGGATTTTTCCCCGGCATAGACCTCCATCCAGTGGATGCGCCGCTTGCCGCCGTAGGCCTTGGCCACCGCTGCATCAACCACCTTGAGCATGACGGGAGTGATGTCCGCCCCCGTGCCATCGCCTTCGATGAAGGGAATGATGGGCTGGTCGGGCACGCTCAGCGACATGTCGGAATTGACGGTGATCTTCTGGCCTTGCTCGGGCACCTGGATGTGCTGGTAACTGCTCATGTGCGGAGGTCTCCGTGGGAATGCTGTGAACAAATGACGAACGGGAATCATGCAGGAAAGCCCGCACCCGAAGCGGCCTGCCGCCGGCGCAGGCAACGGGAAATTCTAGCCACTGGCCCTGCGGGCCCGCGTCAACGGCCAGGGATGCAGCTCCGTTGTGTACGGGCGGCGCAGCAAAGCGCCGTGCAAATCCACCTCATCCCTTCCACTTCGGAACCTGGCAATCATGAAAAAGCTTTTCGCCGCATTGACAGCCGGCCTGCTGGCCGCCGGCGCCTGGGCACAAGCCCCGGCAGCGCCTGCCGAGGCTCTCGCCCCGGCCGTGAGCGCCACCCCTGCAGCCCCCGCCCCCGAGGCCAAGGCCCGCGCGCCCAAGGTGGCCAAGACCCACAAGGCCACACACAAGAAAGTGGCCAAGAAGCACACCAAGAAGGCAGCCAAGCACATCGCCTGAGCCTTCCGGCTCATCGCACAGCCCGCAAAATGGCAGCTTGCGCCCTTGCGGGCTTTTTCCATTGCGGCTGTTGATTGCCGTTGCGCCCTGGCACGCCCTTGTCCTCTTTCCTGATCCGAACGCTCCTTTCCACCCTCGCGCCAGCCCTGGTGGCGCTGCACGGCGGCCCGGCCGCCGCGCAGTCCGGCCCGCAGCTGGATCTGCCCCGCGTGGAGCTGGCGGCCGGCATGCACCGCATCGACGCCCAGGTGGCGCGCACGCCCGAGCAGCGGCAGGTCGGCCTGATGCTGCGCAAGAGCATGCCGGCGCACGAAGGCATGCTGTTCACCTTCGAGCAGCCAGCCACGCAGTGCTTCTGGATGAAGAACACCCTGCTGCCGCTCACGGCCGCCTTCGTGGCCGACGACGGCACCATCGTCAACCTGGCGGACATGCAGCCGCAGACGGAAGAGTCGCACTGCTCCGCCAAGCCCGTGCGCTACGTGCTGGAGATGAACCAGGGCTGGTTCGCCCAGCGCGGGCTGAAGGCTGGCGCGCGCCTGTCCGGCAGCCCCTTCTCTGGCAAATAACCCGCTTGCTGGCGGCAAAAAAAGGCCGGCTGCCTTTGCGGGCAGCCGGCCTTTATGCCTGGTCTCACAGCCGCCCCTGCGGGCGGCCCGGGTGCATCAGGCAACCATCTTTTGCAGCACCGCGTTGAAGGTGCTGCTCGGGCGCATCACCGCCTGGAGCTTGGACAGCTCGGGCAGGTAGTAGCCGCCGATGTCTGCCGGCTTGCCCTGCACGGCGTTCAGTTCATCGACGATCTTCTGCTCGTTGTCGGCCAGCGCCTGGGCAAAGGCCGCGAACTGGGCGGCCAGCTCCTTGTCCTCGGTCTGCGCAGCCAGGGCTTCGGCCCAATACAGCGCCAGGTAGAAATGGCTGCCACGGTTGTCCAGCTGGCCGGTCTTCGGGCTCGGGCCCTTGTTGTTGTCCAGCAGCTTGCCCGTGGCAGCGTCCAGCGTCCGGGCCAGCAGCTTGGCGCGCGGGTTGTTGTTCTTGATCCCCAGGTCTTCCAGCGACACGGCCAGGGCCAGGAACTCGCCCAGCGAATCCCAGCGCAGGTGGTTTTCTTCCGTGAGCTGCTGCACGTGCTTGGGCGCCGAGCCGCCCGCACCCGTCTCGTACATGCCGCCGCCGGCCATCAGCGGCACGATGGACAACATCTTGGCGCTGGTACCCAGCTCCATGATCGGGAACAGGTCGGTCAGGTAGTCGCGCAGGATGTTGCCCGTGGCGCTGATGGTGTCCTGGCCGCGGATCACGCGCTCGAGCGTGTAGCGCATGGCGCGCACCTGGCTCATGATCTGGATATCGAGGCCCGAGGTGTCGTGCTCGTGCAGGTACATCCTGACCTTGGTGATGAGCTCCTTCTCGTGCGGGCGGTAGGCGTCCAGCCAGAACACCACCGGCATGCCCGAATTGCGCGCACGCGTGACGGCCAGCTTGACCCAGTCGCGAATCGCTGCGTCCTTGGTCTGGCACATGCGCCAGATGTCGCCGGCCTCGACGTTCTGGCTCATCAGCACCTCGCCCGTGTGCAGGTCGGTGATGTTGGCCACGCCGTCTTCGGGGATCTCGAAGGTCTTGTCGTGGCTGCCATATTCCTCGGCCTGCTGGGCCATCAGGCCCACGTTGGGCACGGTGCCCATGGTGCGGGGGTCGAACGCGCCGTGCCACTTGCAGAAGTTGATCATCTCCTGGTAGATGCGGGCGAAGGTCGATTCGGGCATCACGGCCTTCACGTCCTTCAGGCGGCCGTCCGGGCCCCACATCTTGCCGCCGTTCCTGATCATGGCGGGCATCGAGGCGTCCACGATGATGTCGTTGGGCGAGTGGAAGTTGGTGATGCCGCGGGCCGAGTCCACCATGGCGAGTTCCGGGCGGTTCTCGTGGCAGGCGTGCAGGTCGCGCAGCACTTCGTCGCGCTGGGCGCTGGGCAGCGTTTCCAGCTTGTCGTACAGGTTGACCATGCCGTTGTTCACGTTCACGCCCAGCTCGTCAAACAGCTTGGCGTGCTTTTCGAACGCGTCCTTGTAGAAGATGCGCACGCAGTGGCCGAAGACGATGGGGTGCGAGACCTTCATCATTGTGGCCTTGACGTGCAGCGAGAACATCACGCCGGTCTTGCGCGCATCCTCGATCTGCTTTTCATAGAACTCCAGCAGCGCCTTCTTGCTCATGAACATGGAGTCGATGACCTCGCGGTCTTTCAAGGCCACTTTGGGCTTGAGGACGATGGTCTTGCCGCTCTTGGTGATCAGCTCCATCTTCACTTCGCGCGCGCGGTCCAGCGTCATAGACTTTTCGCCATGGTAGAAGTCGCCGTGGTGCATGTGCGAGACGTGTGAGCGCGAGGCCTGGCTCCAGTCGGCCATGCTGTGCGGGTTCTTGCGGGCGTATTCCTTGACGGCCTTCGGAGCCCGGCGGTCGGAGTTGCCCTCGCGCAGCACTGGGTTCACGGCGCTGCCGATGCACTTGTTGTAGCGCGCGCGGATGGCCTTTTCTTCTTCCGTCTTCGGATCCTCGGGGAAGTCGGGAATGGCATAGCCCTTGTCCTGCAGCTCTTTGATGGCGGCCATCAGCTGCGCGACGGAGGCGCTGATGTTGGGCAGCTTGATGATGTTGGCGTCGGGCTGCAGCGTGGTCTTGCCCAGCTCGGCCAGGTAGTTGGGCACCTTTTGCCCGTCACCCAGGCATTCGGGGAATTCGCCCAGGATGCGCGCGGCCACCGAGATATCGCTCTCGGCCACGTTGATGCCGGCCGGCGCAGCAAAAGCGCGCACGATGGGCAGCAGCGAAGCCGTAGCCAGGCGCGGAGCCTCGTCGGTCAGGGTGTAAATGATGGTCGGTTGTTGGGTGCTCATCCGTGTCTCTCAAGGTCAGAAAAAACGCAGGGTTTGGCGGTCTTGCGTGCCGGCGCGTGGCCTTTGGCGCGACGGCTTTGGATTGTGCGCGACGGCGAAGGTGGAACTCTCGTTTTTTGCAACGGAATACCGCCATGCAAAATTTAACGCCTGCAGCCTGCAGTTTTTTCACCCTTTGCCGCCTTCTCGGAGGGGCCCTTGCCCTATCGCGCAGGAAAAAGGGCCCTGGAATCGCTCCCAGGGCCCTCGTGCCGGCCGCGCTGCCCGCAGGGCCCGAGGGCTGCGCGGCCGCGGCGGTCAGCGTGCGTCTCAGCCAGCGAAATTGGCTTCGGCGAACTTCCAGTGGGCCAGCTTGTCCAGGAAGGTCTCGACAAAGCGCGGGCGCTCGTTGCGGTAGTCGATGTAGTAGGCGTGCTCCCACACGTCCACCGTCAGCAGCGCCTTGTCTTCGGTGGTCAGCGGGGTGCCGGCGGCGCCCATGTTGACGATGTCCACGCTGCCGTCCGCCTTCTTGACCAACCAGGTCCAGCCCGAGCCGAAGTTGCCGGCAGCGCTCTTGACGAAGGCTTCCTTGAAGGCGCCGTAGCTGCCCCATTTGGCACGGATGGCGTCCGCCAGCGCGCCCGAAGGCTCGCCGCCGCCGCCCGGGGTCATGCAGTTCCAGAAGAAGGTGTGGTTCCAGATCTGCGCGGCGTTGTTGTAGATGCCGCCGCTGGACTTCTTCACGATCTCCTCCAGGGGCATGTTCTCGAACTCGGTGCCCTTTTGCAGGTTGTTCAGGTTCGTGACATACGCCTTGTGGTGCTTGCCATGGTGGTACTCCAGCGTCTCCTGGCTGTAGTGCGGCGCCAGCGCGTCGATCGGATAGGGCAGCGGCGGCAGGGTGTGTTCCATGGTGGTTCCTTCTCGTTAGGGATGAGGTCGGCCGCCGGCGGTCCGGCGGAGCGAACAGGCCATTGTAGGAAACAGCCGCGCGTTTCGCTGTAGGCAGGGGCCGGCACTGGCACGCGGCGCTACAGCAGGCGCGGCTGGGCGACGGTCAGGTCCACCTGGCCATGCGCCAGCGTGGCACGCAGCGCGTCGCCGGTGCGCAGGCCGGCTGCGTCGGCCACCGTGCGGCCCCGGTCGTCGGTGAGCACCGCGTAGCCGCGCTCGAGCACGCGCTGCGGGTTCAGCAGCGACAGGCGCAGCGCCAGCTGCTCCAGGCGCTGGTCCTGGCGCTGCAGGCCCTGCGCCAGCTTTCGAGGCAAATCGGCCTGCAGCGCTTGCTGGTCATGCGCCAGGCGCTGCAATTTCAATAGCACGGCATGGCGCATGCGCTGCGCCAGCCGGGCCAGCTGCAGCTGCTGACGCGCGGCCAGGCCCGAGGGCCGGCCCAGGCGCTGGGCGGCCATGTCCAGGCGCTGCAGGCGCTGGTCGATCTGGCGCTGCACGCCGTCCGCCAGCCGATCGGCCAGCAGCTGCAGCACCCCCAGCCAGACTTCGCGCGGTTGTGCCACCAGCTCGGCGGCGGCGGTGGGTGTGGGCGCGCGCAGGTCGGCACAAAAATCGGCGATGGTGAAGTCCGTCTCGTGCCCCACGCCGCTGATGAGCGGCACCGGGCTTTGCACCACCATGCGCGCCACGCGCTCGTCGTTGAAGGCCCACAAATCCTCGATGGAGCCGCCGCCGCGCACCAGCAAGATGGCATCGATGGACGGCGCGCCGTCAACCGCCAGATCAGGCTCAGCCGCGCGTCCCTGCTGCGCAAGCAGATACAGTTTTGATAGCGCCTCGCAGATCGACGCTGGCGCCTGTGCGCCTTGCACCAGGGCCGGCACCAGCACCACGGGGATGTGCGGCACGCGCCGGCGCAGCGCGGTGACCACGTCGTGCAGCGCGGCCGCCCCGGGCGAAGTGACGATGCCGATGCCGCGCGGCAGGGCTGCCAGCGGACGCTTGCGGGCGCCGTCGAACAGGCCCTCGGCCTCCAGCTTGGCTTTCAGCCGCAAAAATTCCTCGAACAGCGCGCCCTGCCCGGCGCGGCGCATGTCTTCGACGATCAGCTGCAGGTCGCCGCGTGCCTCGTACACGCCCAGCTTGCCTACCACTTCGACCAGCTCGCCGTCGCGCGGCGAAAAATCCAGCTGCTGGGCGGCGCGGCGGAACATGGCGCAGCGGATCTGCCCATCCCGGTCCTTGAGCGTGAAGTAGCAGTGCCCGCTGGCGGCGCGCGAAAAGCCGGTGATCTCGCCGCGCACCGCCACCGGGTTGAAGCGTGCCTGCAGCGCGTCAGCAATGGCGCGGCATAGCGCCCCAACCTGCCATACAGGCCGCGCCAGGCCTGGGTTTTCCGGCTCAAACATAGGCGGGGCCTGCCTTTGCGGGCGATTGCCACGGGCCAGTAGTCCACAGCAAACGGCCAGCGGCGCACGATGCGCGCACTCGGGCGTGTACCACGCTGCGGCGCCTGGCGGGATTACAAGTCATTGATTTGAAAAAGATTTTTGCCGCTGAAAATTTCATCGGACCACCGCAGCCCCCGAGCGGCGCGGACCTGCGGGCATTCACCAAGGGGTTGCCCACAAAGTTATCCACAGAAACGGTGGATAAGCCACGCTGCAGATGCGATGGCGCGGGCCGCAAAGGCCTGTGTGCGCTGCGCCATAATCGCCCGCTGCCTTCCCTAGCCTGAGTGGAGTGAGAATTGCTGTCGATCATACAAGCCGCCGGCTGGCCTATCTGGCCGCTGCTCGCGTGTTCCGTGCTGGCGCTGGCGCTGGTCATCGAGCGCTTCGTCGCGCTCAAGACCGCCCGCGTCGCCCCCCCGAAACTGCTGGATGAGGCCATCTCGGTCTCCTCCAAAGGCCTGCCTGCGCCGGATACGGTGAACCAGCTGGCCCAAAGCTCCGCGCTGGGCGAGGTGCTGGCCGCCGGCCTGCGTGCCCGTGCCCATCCCGGCGCCACGGACGCGGACCTGCGCGCCGCCATGGAGGGCGCCGGCCGCGCCGCCGCCCACCGGCTGGAGAAATACCTGAGCGCGCTGGCCACGATCGCCTCGGCCGCGCCGCTGCTGGGACTGCTGGGCACGGTGGTGGGCATGATCGAGATCTTCGGCTCGCAGGCCGGCAGCGGCGCCGCCGGCATGGGCGGGGGCAACCCCGCGCAGCTGGCGCACGGCATCTCGGTGGCGCTGTACAACACCGCCTTCGGCCTGATCGTCGCCATCCCGGCGCTGATCTTCTGGCGCTACTTCCGCAGCCGCGTGGACGCCTACCTGCTTACCCTGGAGCTGTCGGCCGAGCAGTTCGTGCGCCATCTGGCCCGCCTGCCGCGCTGAATCCAGAGCGTGCCATGAACTTCCGCCCCCGCCCCAAGGAAGAGCCGGAGATCAACCTGATCCCGTTCATCGACGTGCTGCTGGTGATCCTCATCTTCCTGATGCTGACCACCACCTACAGCAAGTTCACCGAGCTGCAGCTGACCCTGCCGGTGGCGGACGCCGAGCAGCTGCGCGACCGCCCGCGCGAGATCATCGTGGCCGTCGCCGCCGACGGCCGCTACGCCGTCAACAAGGACACGCTGGAGGGCCGCGGGGTGGACGGCCTGGCCCAGGCGCTGGCCGGCGCGGCCGCTGCCGGCAGTGCCGGCGGCACCGGCCCCAACGTGGTCATCATCAGCGCCGACGCCTCGGCCCCGCACCAGTCGGTCGTGACGGTGATGGAGGCCGCGCGCCGCGTGGGCCTGACGCAGATCACCTTCGCCACCCAGACGGCCGGCGCGGCGCAGCGCTAGGCGCGCGGCAGCCATGAGCGCGCGCCTGCGCCAGGCCTGGCAGCGCCGCGGGCCGCTGGCGCGGCTGCTCTGGCCCCTGTCCCTGACCTACCGGTTGCTGACGGCCCTGCGCCGCGCGCTGTATGCGGCGGGCGTGCTGGGCCGCACGCGCCTGCCGGTGCCCGTCATCGTGGTGGGCAATGTGATCGCCGGCGGCGCCGGCAAGACCCCTGTGACCATCGCCCTGGTGCGCTACCTGCAGGCGGCCGGCTGGCGGCCCGGCGTGATCTCGCGCGGCCACGGCCGCCAGGGCAGCGACGTGCGCCCGGTGCGGGCAGCCTGCAGCACGGCCGCCGACGTCGGCGACGAGCCCTTGCTGATCGAGCGCGCCACCGGCGTGCCGGTCTTCGTGGCCGCCCGGCGCGCCCAGGCAGGCCAAGCCCTGCTGGCGGCGCACCCGCAGGTCAACGTGCTGGTGTGCGACGACGGCCTGCAGCACTTGGCGCTGGCGCGCGACGTGGAGATCTGCGTGTTCAACGACCAGGGCGTGGGCAATGGCTGGCTGCTGCCGGCCGGCCCGCTGCGCGAGCCCTGGCCGCGCGCCGTGGATTTTGTGCTGCACACCGGCGCCCCCCCGGCCGGCGGCCAGGCCCCGCACTTTGCCCTGCAGCGCACGCTGGCGGACGACGCGGTGGATGGCGCCGGCCGCGCCGTGCCGCTGGCCCGCCTAGTGCACGAGCGGCTGCACGCCGTGGCAGCCATTGCCCGGCCGGAGGATTTCTTTGCCATGCTGCGCGCCCGGGGCCTGCGCCCCGAAGTCTGCGAGGCGCTGCCAGATCACTATGATTTCAGTAGCTGGCAGCGCTTGCCTGACGCGGGTTTGAGGCTGATTTGTACCGAAAAAGACGGCGTCAAACTCCAGCCTCGGCATCCTGACGCGCTGGCCCTGCCGCTGCGGCTGCAGGTGGACCCAGCCTTCTTCGCCGCGCTGGACGCGCGCCTCGCGTCGCTATCATCGACCGCTTCATTGGAGTAGCCCTGCCATGGACCCGAAACTGCTTGAACTGCTGGTGTGCCCCGTCACCAAGGGCCCGCTGACCTACGACCGCGAGCGCCAGGAACTGGTCTCGCGCAGCGCGCGGCTGGCCTACCCCGTGCGCGACGGCATCCCCGTGCTGCTGGAAAACGAGGCCCGCACCCTGACCGACGACGAACTGGAGCCGCAGGCGTGAGCGCTGCGCCGGCGCCTGCGTTCACTGTCCTCATTCCCGCGCGGCTGGCCTCCACCCGCCTGCCGGGCAAGCCGCTGGCAGACATTGCCGGCCTGCCCATGGTGGTGCGCGTGGCTTGTCGCGCCGCGCACAGCGCCGCCGCTCGCTGCGTGGTGGCGGCTGACGACGAGCGCATCCTGCAGGCTTGCCTGGCGCACGGCGTGCCGGCCGTGCTGACGCGCAGCGACCACGCCAGTGGCAGCGACCGCCTGGCCGAGGCCTGCGAGCTGCTGGGTCTGGCTGACAGCGACATCGTGGTCAACGTCCAGGGTGACGAGCCGCTGATCGAGCCGGCGCTGATCGACGCCGTGGCCGAGCTGCTGGCCCGGCGGCCCGAGGCCGCCATGGCCACCGCCGCCCATCCCATCGCCAGCGCGCAGGACCTGGCCAACCCCAATGTGGTCAAGGTGGTGACCGATGCGCAGGGCCTGGCTAGCTACTTTAGCCGCGCGCCCATCCCCTTCGCACGCGACCATGCCACGGGCAGCGCCTGGTGGCAGACGGGCGCCGCGCCGCCCGGCTTTGCGCCGCTGCGCCACATTGGCCTGTACAGCTATCGCGTGGGCTTTCTGCGCGCCTTTCCGCAGCTGGCACCGGCGCCCACCGAGCAGCTGGAGCAGCTGGAGCAGCTGCGCGCGCTGTGGCACGGCCACCGCATCGCCGTGCACGTGAGCGCGCAGGCGCCGGGTGCCGGCGTGGACACGCCCGAGGATCTGGAGCGCGTGCGCACGCTGCTGGCCGCAGCGGGTTGACGCTTTTTCGTCTTCTTCACGTTTGCGCGGGGCGGCGGTTCTGCAGGCTGTAGGCGCCGGGGCCGAAGGCGGCCAGCACCAGCAGCCCGCCAGCCACCGCCAAGTGCTCGTTGAAGACGATCTTTTGCAGCATCTGCGCCTCGGCCAGCATGGCCCACCAGTCGTGGAAGATCATGCCCGCCGCGAGCGTGAAAAGGCCAGCGCCAGGCTGGTCCAGCGCGTGCCCCCGCCCAGCACCAGCGCCGCGCCCCCCAGCACCTTGACCCCGATGGCCAGCACGGCCGCCCGCTTCGGGCAGGGGCAGACCCTTGGAGGCGATGCAGGAAGCCGTCCCGGCGAAGCCGCCGCCCCGCTTGTTCAGTCCCGAAGGCAGGAACAGCCAGGCCAGCAGCAGCCGGCCCAGCAAGGCCAGGGTGTTCTGGAGTGCAGGAGAAGACAGGGCCAAACTCCTCATCGAAAAGCGGGCAACCCCACGCGCCGCAGAGCCGCCGGGCTGGGGGCTACGGGCCGCTTTCGCGTCAGCTCCACGCCGGGAACGCATGTTATTCTCGCCCGCCTGATTGATGAAGCAGCCCCGGCCCCGCGCCGTTCCTGAGGCCTGCCAGCGCCCCCTGCGGCGCACCCCCGATTTGTAAAAACCCCCGAGAGGACCTTCCCATGAGACTGATCTTGCTGGGCGCTCCAGGCGCCGGAAAGGGCACGCAGGCCGCGTTCATCTGCCAGAAGTTCGGCATTCCGCAGATTTCCACCGGCGACATGCTGCGCGCCGCCGTCAAGGCCGGCACGCCCCTGGGCCTGCAGGCCAAGGCCGTGATGGACGCCGGCCAGCTGGTCAGCGACGAGCTGATCATCAATCTGGTGAAGGACCGCATCGCCCAGCCCGACTGCGCCGAAGGCTTCCTGTTTGACGGCTTCCCGCGCACCATCCCGCAGGCCGACGCCATGAAGGCGGCCGGCGTGAAGCTGGACTACGTGCTGGAGATCGACGTGCCGTTCGATGCCATCATCGAGCGCATGAGCGGGCGCCGCTCGCACCCGGCGTCGGGCCGTACCTACCACGTCAAGTTCAACCCGCCCAGGGCCGAAGGCCTGGACGACGAGACCGGCGAGGCGCTGGTGCAGCGCGAAGACGACAAGGAAGAGACCGTGAAGAAGCGGCTGGATGTGTACAGCCAGCAGACCCGCCCCCTGGTCCATTACTACTCCAGCTGGGCCGAGGCCGACCCGGCCAACGCGCCCAAGTACCGCGCCATCAGCGGCACGGGCACGGTCGAGCAGATCACCGAGCGCGCGCTGGCCGCCCTGTCCAGTTAAAGCGCCCCGCTCTCCTCTGGCCAACGCCTCGCCTTCGCGGGGCGTTGCCGCTTTCAGCGTTCCATCAGCTGCAGCATCAGGCTGATGCGCGATTTCATGGGCGACAGGCCGGGGGCGCTGCTCCAGGGCGCATCAGGGGGCAACGCCAGCATGCGGCCCTGCGGGCAGCGCGAGGCCACGCACACCGCCACGCCGGCCGCCGCAGCCCGGGCCAGGGCCAGCTCCAGATCCTCGTGCAGCGTGCCGTTGCCGGTGGCGGCGGCCACCAGGCCGTCCACCGCGCCGGCAGCCAACAGGGCGTCCACCACGCTGCCGTCCGCGCCGGCATGGCTCAGCACGATCTGCACGCGCGGCCACGGCCGCTGTCCCAGTTGCCGCGCCAGTGCGCCGTGGCGCGGGGCTGCGGGCTCAGGGGCGCGGCCGTGCGCCCAGCGCACCGGGCCCGCGTCCATCCAGCCCAGCGGCCCGCCGTCGCCCGAGGCAAAGGCATCCAGCCGCAGCGGGTGCATCTTGGCCACTTCGCGCGCGCCATGGACCACACCGGCGGCCACGGCCAGCACGCCGCGCGCACCGGGGTCGGCGGCCAGCGCCACGGCGTCCAGCAGGTTCTGCGGCCCATCGGGCACCAGCGCCGTGGCCGGGCGCATGGCGCTGGTCAGCACCACCGGCTTGTGCGAGGGCAGCAGGTTGTGCAGCAGCCAGGCGGTTTCCTCCAGCGTGTCGGTGCCGTGGGTGATGACGATGCCGGCCACGGCCTTGTCGTCCAGATGCAACAGGCAGCGCTGCACCAGCTGCATCCACAGCGCGTGCGTCATGTCCTTGCTGTCCACCTGGGCCAGCTGCTCGGCCACCAGCGGGCCGCGCGCGGCCTGCGCCAACTGCGGCACGGCGGCCAGCAGCTGCCCGATGCCCAGCTGCCCGGCCGTGTAGCCGACGCTGGCGCCGGCCACGTCGGAGGTGCCGGCAATGGTGCCGCCGGTGCCCAGTACCACGATTTTTCCTGCCATGCCTCTTGCATCCTCTGAAAAACTGTTCAAAAATACAGATACTGGATCAATAAACAGTACTCCTGTTCATTCTCCCGTCCGTTGACCCCGTCCTTTATGGAGCGCGCCATGTTCACCCCTCCCAAGCTCACCGCCCGCCAGCAGCAGATCCTGGACCTGATCCAGACCGCCATCGCGCGCACCGGCGCGCCGCCCACGCGCGCCGAGATCGCGGCGGAGCTGGGCTTCAAGTCCGCCAACGCGGCCGAGGAGCACCTGCAGGCCCTGGCCCGCAAGGGCGTGATCGAGCTGGTCAGCGGCACCTCGCGCGGCATCCGCCTGCGCAGCGAGGCGGTGCGCAGCATCAACGCGGCGCGTGGCGCCCAGTTCAGCCTGCCCATCCCCGGGCTGAGCCAGCTCACGCTGCCCCTGATCGGCCGCGTGGCCGCAGGCTCGCCGATTCTGGCGCAAGAGCATGTGGACCAGAGCTACGTGGTCGAGGGCACGCTGTTCCAGCACAAGCCCGACTACCTGCTCAAGGTGCGCGGCATGTCCATGCGCGACGCCGGCATCATGGACGGCGACCTGCTGGCCGTGCAGTCCACGCGCGAAGCACGCAGCGGGCAAATCATCGTTGCCCGCCTGGGCGACGAGGTCACCGTCAAGCGGCTGCGCCGCACGGGCAGCGCCATCGAGCTGCTGCCCGAAAACCCTGACTACCCCGTCATCCGTGTCGAGCCGGGCGAGCCCTTCGAAATCGAAGGCCTGGCCGTAGGCTTGATCCGCAACACGATGCTGATGTAGGCAGCCGCCTGCACCAGCGCTGCCGCAGGTGGCGGGCGTCTGGCTTGTGAGGCCTCCAAAGCCCTACAAGCCGGCCCTGCGGATGGGCGCAAGTTTGCTTTTCATTCGGCAATCCTGCCTGTGTCCATCTTGTCGCCCTCTTGGTGAGGGTTGGGAGTTTTCACATGGCGTCCGCCTTGCTTGCCTGGACTTCGTCGCTGCCTCTCGTCTCCGCCGTCAGCCGCCCGCTGCGCCGCGTGGCCTATCAACTGCGTGGGCGTGCCCGCGCCCCCTGGTGCCCGAGCATTCCGCTGGCCGTGCCCAACGTTGCGCTGCAGCTGGTGCCGGCGCCCCCGATCGTGCCGGTCGCGGCTGCGCAGCGCCCGGCCGGGCCGCCGCTGCGCGTGATCATGCGTCCGCAGGCCGACGGCGCATGCCGCCTGGTCATCTCCGGCCGCATGGCCGATGTGTGCGCCGAGCTGGATCGGCTGGCGCTGGCCTGTTGACGGCTCCTTCGGGCCGGGCCACACGGGCCGGTCATCCAAGCCAGGCGGGCATAAAAGCGCCCGCGAGGGCCCTCACGAAGCCAGCTGCGCCCAGACCTTGTCCAGCCGCTTGGTGCTTACCGGGTACGGCGTGCGCAGCTCCTGCGCGAAAAAGCTCACGCGCAGCTCCTCCAGCATCCAGCGGTATTCCTGCATACGTGCATCCTGCTGGCCCTTGCGTTCGGCCAGCAGGCGCGTGTAGCGCTGCTCCAGCGGCTGCAGCTCCTTCAGGCGGGCGGCGTCGCGGGCCGGGTCGGTGCGCAGCTTGTCCAGGCGGCTGACGATGGCCTTCAAGTAGCGCGGGTAGTGCTGCAGCTGCGCCCAGGGCGCTGCGGCCAGGAAGGTGCGGGGCATCAGGCGCTGCAGCTGCTGGGTGGCGTCGGCCACGGCGTCGCGGGCGTTCTTGGTGTCCTTGAGCTTGCGCTGCACGGCGGCATATTCCTGCAAGATGACGCCGGCCTGCCGGGCCACCTCATTGGCGATGAGCGTCAGCCGGGCGCGGCCTTCCTGCACCCGCTGCTGAAACTGCACTTCGTTTACCGGCAGCGGCTCGGACAAAAAGGCGCGCTCCAGCGCCACGCCGATGATCTGCGCGCGCAGCTCCTCCTGCGTGCCCAGCGGCATGTAGGCCACGGCCATCTTCTGCAGATCGGGAACGTTTTTTTCCAGATATTTCAGCGCGTCGCGCAACTGCAGCGCGAACAGGCGCACCAGGCCGGCCCGGTGGCGCGCAGCGGCCGCCTCGGGCTCGTCAAAGACCTCGATACCGACCGCGTCGCCCTGGTCGGTCAGCGCGGGAAAGCCGATCAGCGTCTGGCTGCCCTTGCGGATTTCCATCAGCTCGGGCAGCTCGCCGAAGCTCCAGGCGGTGTAGCGCGCCTCGGCCCGCTGCGCAGCGGGGGCAGCGGCAGCAACCTCATTTTTGATAGCTGCTGGCGCTTGACCCGCGGGCTTTTGGAAACGTTTTGATGCTGTAACCGGCTCTGGATCAGCGCTGGCAGCTATCTTTAGTGAAGCAAGCGCCTGGAAGGCCCCGCGCGCACGGGTGCCCAGTTCGGCCTTCAGGGCGGCCAGATTGCGGCCCTGGCCCAGCTGGCGGCCGTGCTCGTCGGTGATGCGCAAGTTCATGAACAGGTGGGGGCTGAGCATGTCCAGCTTGAAGTCCGCACGCTTGACGTCCAGCGAGGTTTCGCCCCGCACGGCCTTCAGCAGCGCGTCCACCAGGCTGCCTTGCGCCCACTGGCCCTCTTGCGTGAACAGCTGCGCCAGCCGCGCGGCGCTTTCAGGCAGCGGCACGAAGCGGCTGCGCGGGCGCTGCGGCAGGCTTTTCAAAAGCGCCTGGATCTTGTCCTTGAGCATGCCGGGCACCAGCCACTCGGCACGCTCTTCGCTGACCTGGTTGAGCACGAACAGCGGCACCGTCACGGTGACGCCGTCGCGCGCGTCGCCGGGCGCATGCAGGTAGCTGGCGCTGCAGTCCACGCCGCCCAGCTTGACGGTGCGCGGGAAGTTGTCGGTGGTGATGCCCGCGGCCTCGTGGCGCATCAGCTCCTCGCGCGACAGGCGCAAGAGTTGCGGCTGCTCGCGGCTGGCCACGCGGTACCACTTGTCGAACGTCGCGCCGCTGAACACGCCCTCGGGCAGCAGCTGGTCGTAGTAGGCGTAGATCAACTCGTCGTCCACCAGCACGTCCTGGCGCCGGCTCTTGTGCTCCAGCTCCTCGACCTTGCGCACCAGCTTCAGGTTGGCCGCCAGGAAGGGCCAGGGCGCGTCCCACTCGCCCTGCACCAGCGCCTGGCGGATGAAGATCTGGCGCGCCTCGTGCGGGTCGATGCGGCCATAGCTGACCTGCCGGCCGCCATAGACCACCAGGCCGTAGAGCGTGGCGCGCTCCAGCGCCACCACGTCCGCCTGCTTCTTGCTCCAGTGCGGCTCCAGCAGCTGCTTTTTCAGCAAATGGGCGCCGACCTGCTCCAGCCATGGCGGCTCGACGGCGGCGATGCCGCGACCGTACAGGCGCGTGGTCTCCACCTGCTCGGCGGCGACGATCCAGCGCCCGGGCTTCTTGGACAGATGCGCGCCCGGGTGCGGATGGAACTTGATGCCGTGCGCGCCCAGGTAGGCGTCGGCCTCTTCGGCGCGAAAGCCGATGTTGCCCAGCAGGCCCGAGAGCATGGACAGGTGCAGCGCCTCGTAGCCCGCCGCCTCGGTGTTCAGGGGCCACTGGTGCTCGCGCACCACCATGAGCAGCTGCGAGTGGATGTCGCGCCACTCGCGCACGCGGCGGATGCTGATGAAGTTCTGGCGCAGCAGCTGCTCCCACTGGCGGTTGCTCAGGCGGTGGCTGTCGCCCGCATCGGCCGGTGCGGCCTGCACGGGCGCAAGCGCCTGCTGGCGCCGGGCCACGGGCAGCACGGCCAGGTTGCGCGGTACGCCGGCAGTGCGCGTGGCCGCCTGGGCGGCCATCTCGCGGCGGCTGTGCGCCACCTGCTTGCCGCCGCGCGCGTCGTGCAGCCACTGCCACAGGCGCAGGTAGCCGCTGAATTCGCTCTTCTCGTCGTCGAACTTGGCGTGCTGCTGGTCGGCCTGCTGCTGGGCGTCCATCGGGCGGTCGCGCACGTCCTGCACCGACAGGGCGGCGGCGACGATCAGCACCTCGGCCAGGGCGCCGCGCTCGCGCCCCTCGACGATCATGCGGCCCACGCGCGGGTCCAGCGGCAGGCGTGCCAGCTCGCGGCCGGTGGCCAGCAGCTGGCCGCGCTCGTCCACGGCGCCCAGCTCCTGCAGCAGCTGGTAGCCGTCGGCAATGGCCCGGCCCGAGGGCGCCTGCAGGAAGGGGAAGTTGATCACTTCGCCCAGGCCCAGCGACTTCATGCGCAGGATGACGCCGGCCAGCGACGAGCGCAGGATCTCCGGGTCGGTGAAGGCGTCGCGCTGCAAAAAGCCGGCTTCGTCATACAGCCGGATGCAGATGCCGTTGGCCACGCGCCCGCAGCGGCCGGCGCGCTGGTTGGCTGCGGCCTGGCTGATGGGCTCGACCAGCAGCTGCTCTACCTTGCTGCGCAGCGAATAGCGCTTGACGCGCGCCGTGCCGGCGTCGATCACATAGCGGATGCCGGGCACGGTGAGCGATGTCTCGGCCACGTTGGTGGCCAGCACGATGCGCCGGCTGCCGTGCGGCTCGAAGATGCGGTCCTGCTCGGCCTGGGACAGGCGCGAGAACAGCGGCAGCACCTCGGCATTGCGCAGCAGGGGCGCGTGCTGCAGGTGCTTGCGCAGGTGGTCGGCGGCCTCGCGGATCTCGCGCTCGCCGGGCAAGAACACCAGGATGTCGCCGCCCGCGCCACCGGCCCACAGCTCGTCCACGCCGTCGGCGATGGCATCTTGAAGGTCGAAGTCCCGCCTTTCCTCGAACGGCCGCCAGCGCACCTCCACGGGATAGGTGCGGCCAGAGACCATGATGACCGGCGCCGGGCCTTCTTTGCTGGCGAAATGCCTGGCGAAGCGCTCGGCGTCGATGGTGGCGGAGGTGACGATGACTTTCAGATCCGGCCGCCGGGGCAGCAGCTGCTTGAGGTAGCCCAGCAAAAAGTCGATGTTCAGGCTGCGCTCGTGCGCCTCGTCGATGATCAGCGTGTCGTACTGGAGCAGCAGCGGGTCACCCTGCGTCTCGGCCAGCAAGATGCCGTCGGTCATCAGCTTGACCGAGGCGCCCTTGTGCAGCGTGTCGGCAAAGCGCACCTTGTAGCCCACCACCTCGCCCAGCGGGGTGTCGAGCTCCTGGGCGATGCGCTTGGCCACGCTGCTGGCCGCAATGCGCCGCGGCTGGGTGTGGCCGATCAGCTTTCCGCGCGCGCCTTCGGGCGCATTGGCCCGGCCCCGGCCCAGCGCCAGGGCCATCTTGGGCAGCTGCGTGGTCTTGCCCGAGCCTGTTTCGCCGCACACGATGACGACCTGGTGCTGCGCGATGGCCGCCATGATTTCCTCGCGGCGGGCGCTGACGGGGAGGTTTTCGGGAAAGGTGATCGACAAGGCCATGGGGTGCGGGAAAAGCGAAAGGGCTGCACAGCGCAGCCCTTCGTCACATATGAGGCAATTGCCGCATTTTCCTACTGTGCGGCCGCCCCCGCCGGCTTGTGCTCTTTCTCCTGCAGCAGCCGCCACATGACCTTGCCGCTGCCGCTCTTGGGCAATGCCGGCACGAACTCCACCGAGCGCGGCGCCTTGTACACGGCCATGTGGGCGCGGCACCAGTCCAGGATGTCCTGCTCGCTGGTGTGCTCGTGCCCGGCGCGCAGCACCACCACGGCCTTGACCGACTCGCCGCGGTAGGCATCCTGGGTGCCGATCACGCAGGCTTCCTGGATCGCCGGGTGGCGGAACATCAACGCCTCCACCTCGGCCGGCCAGACCTTGAAGCCGCTGGCGTTGATCATGCGTTTGAGGCGATCGGTGATGAAGAAGTAGCCCTCCTCGTCCACCCGGCCCAGGTCGCCGGTGCGAAAGAACCGCTTGCCGTCCAGCTCGAAGAAGGCCTGGGCTGTCGCATCGGGGCGCTGCCAGTAGCCCTCGAAGACCTCGGGGCCATGCACCACGATCTCACCCTGCTCGCCCTGGGGCAGCTCGCGCAGGGTCTCGGGATCGACCACGCGCGCGTCCGTGCTCATGAAGGGAATGCCCAGGCACTGCTGCTTCGGGTGGTCCGGCGGGTTGCTGTGCGAAGGCGCCGCGGTCTCGGTCAGGCCATAGCCCTCGCAAAAGCGCAGGCCGTACTGCTCCAGCAGGCGCTGGGCCACGGCCTGCGGCATGGCCGCGCCGCCGCCGCCGATGTACTTCAGGCTGGACAGGTCGAACGAGGCGAAGTTGGGGCTGCCAAGCAGGTCGATGACCATGGTGGGGATGTTGGTCCAGGTGGTCACCTGGTAGTGCGAGATGAGGCGGCCAGCCAGCTCGCGGTCCCAGCGCGGCATGATGACCACGGTGGCGCCCAGGTAGATGGCGCTGTGCAGCACCGAGACCATGCCGGTGATGTGGAACATGGGCACCACGGCCAGCACCACGTTTTCGCTGGTGCCATTGCCCCACGCAGCGCTGGCCACGGCGTTGTGGTTGATGCTGCGGTGCAGGTGCATGCAGCCCTTGGGATGGCCGGTGGTGCCGCTGGTGTAGGGCAGCACGGCCAGGTCGTCCCGGCCCACGGTGTGCGGCGGCGGCGCGTCCTGGCAGGCCAGGGCATCGGCCCAGGCATGCACGCGGCCGCCGTCCAGCTGCACGGCGGCGCGCTCGGCGGTGAGCCACTCGCGCCATGCCTGGGGCGGCGCGGCCGGCCCTTCGGCCTGGGCTTCGAAGGCATCGGTGAAGCGGGTGACCAGCAGGTGCTCCAGGCGTTCGCCGCCCGGCAAGGCATTGCTGGCCTGTGCCAGGCCGGGCGCCAGGTCGGCGGTGGTGATGGCCACCCGGGCGCCCGAGTCCTGGATGTAGTGCTTGAGCTCCTCGGCCATGTTCATCGGGTTGACCGGCACCACCACCGCGTTGGCACGCCAGATGGCGTAGTGCGCCAGCACCAGCTGCGGGGTGTTCTGCGCCAGCAGGATGACCCGGTCGCCGCGCCGCACGCCCGCGCCGTGCAGCCAGGCCGCCAGGCGCTCGGCGCCCGCGTGCAGTTCGCGATAGCTGGTCGCGCTGCCCAGAAAGACCAGCGCCGCCTTGTCCGGATAGCGGCGCGCGTTGACGGCCAGGTTGTCCCACACGCTGGTGGCCGGGACGGTGATCGAAAAAGGCAGGCGCTTGGGCCAGAAGGCGTGGTGGGCGGGGGGAGTGGTCGGTTCAGGCACGGCGTTGGGCAAGGAAGGGGAAAGGATGCAAACACCAAGGCTAGACCGGCTGGCGGCATGCGGCATCCGGGTCGCCCCCGAGGCGCGGTCGCCTAGGTGACCGGCGCGGCCTTTGTCCCCGCGGGTATGCTCGCGCCTCTCTTGCCGACTTCTGCGCCGTTTTTCTGCCCGTGCGGCACCTGCCATGCTCCTGTTCTCGACCGCCGTCATCCCGCTGCTGTCCTTGTGGCTGTGGTGGCCGGCAAGTGCCCTGCCCTGGCCCGTGCGCCTGGCCGCAGCGGCCGCCACCGCACTGCTCGCCAGCTCGCCCGCGCTGCTGCTGTACCTGATGCAGGCTGGCCGCCTGGGCTACGTCACCGCTGCCCATCTGCAGGTGCCCAGCGGCTGGGCGCTGGCCACGCTGGCGCTGGCGCTGCCCCTGGTGCTGCTGCGCGATCTGGCCTGGCTGGCGGCCCACCTGGGCGGTGCGGCCGGCGCAGCGCGGCTGCTGCACGGCCCGGTGCTGACACCCGCGCTGCTGGCCCTGGCCGCGGCCGTTGCCGCCTACGGGGTGTGGGCGGCGGTGCGCCCGCCGCAGGTGCATGAACAGTCAATCACCCTGCCCGCGCTGCCCCCGGCATTGGACGGCCTGCGCGTGGCCGTGCTGGCGGACCTGCACGCCAGCCCCGTGAACGACGCCCGCTACCTGCAGGCAGTGGTGCAGCGCACGCTGGCCGCCCGGCCCGACCTGATCGTGCTGCCGGGCGACATGGTCGATGGCCCGGTGAGCGCCACGGCCCCGTCGGTGGCGCCGCTGGCCGGGCTGCACGCGCCGCTGGGCGTGTGGCTGGCGCCGGGCAACCACGAGTACTACAGCGGCTACGACGCCTGGATGGCCGAGTTCGCCCGCCTGGGCCTGTCGGTGCTGCAAAACCGCACGGCGCTGCTGCAGGTGCAGGGCGCGCGCCTGGCGCTGTCGGGCATCGGCGACCCTGTCTATGGCCGTACCTCGCAACACAACGCCAACCCGGCCGTGCCCGAGGGCGTGGCCCCGGATGTGGCGGCCGTGGCGGCGCAGGCACGGGCCGGCAAGGCCGACTTTCACCTGCTGCTGGCGCACCAACCCAAGTTCGCCCGCGACTACGCGCAGCACGGCATCGGCCTGCAGCTGGCCGGACACACGCACGGCGGGCACATCCGCGGCTTCGACCGCTGGGTGGTGGCGCCTTTCAACAACGGCTTCGTCCGCGGCCTGTACCAGGTAGGCGACATGCGCCTGTTCGTCAGCAACGGCGCCGGTCTGTGGGCCGGCTTTGCGGTGCGCCTGGGTGTGCCGGCGCGCATTGATGTTCTGACGCTGCGCCGGCCAACGCACGAATGAGCGCAGCCTGCCCGATACGCTCAGGGGCACGACTGGCAATCAATCAGAGCGTGCCGAAGCCTGAGACGCCGACGCTCCCCGCTCCTTACAGATATCGGCGAAGAGCTGACGGGGTCTGCGTCCCGAGAATCTGGTGTCTGGATCCACTCCCGGCGCACCCATGGCCAGCCACATCAAAATAGCCGCTTCGCCGGTGGGCACCAGCCGGCGCTCTCCTTTGAGGACGTCTGCCAAATTCACGAAGGAAACGCAGGTGAACTTTCCTTCTGCATTGGACTTCAAGTACTCCGAGTCAAACAATTCGCAGCCCAAATAGACAAACTGCACAAAACCGGTTTGCACTTCCTGCAGCAAGCACAAAGGCGTTTCCTTGCGGATAGCGATGGCAGTATTGAGCTCTTCCAGGGTCTCCCGCAGGGCAGTATTGCGCACCGAGCCACGGTCGCCATCCCGGCCTTCCATCGCCGGCCAGTAAGCCCCTCCGATTGTGTGTAGATGCTCCGGATATGTGGCGGATTTGGGAGAGCGACGATGCAGGATCAATCTTTTTTCGGGAGCGTCAATGACCAACGCGCTGGCGCTGAGGATTCTTGGCCAGCTTGCATTGGGTCGCGATTCTCGCAATGCCTTCAAAACCGCATAGTCCATCGTGCGCACTTGAAGCGCTACCGGATCGTCCTCCACATCGATGGAGCCTGTGATGGCTGCGTGCGCATCGTTGGGGACGTTTGCCTGGCGAAGCTTCAGGCGAAACTGATCAGCAGAGGTTTGTTCAGCCGCCGTGAGCTCCCACGCTCCCAAGTCCTCGACCACCGGCTCATGGAAATAAGGACCGCTACAGAGGGCCTGGCCTTGATAAAGACGATTGAGCATTGCCAGGTCACCTGCCGGCAGGCAGGCACTAGGCGGCTCTCTTTTCAAGAGCGACTCGGGCAGTGACCGCTTTAATTTCTTGAGGCCATAGCCTCCAATGCCCGCGAGAATCGTCGTGGCAATCAACCCCCGCACAGGTTCCAGCCAAGCTTTGGCGTCTCCCCACCACTCCCATGTCAACATATCCGTCCTTTTGGGTCGTCACTGCCCCGTTTGCGCAACAAGGCGTGATTGTAGGAATAGGATGACAAAATGAAGCATGGTTTGCAGATGTGCAACGTGTGAAGAATACTTTTTTTACTATCTGCTTCACGCCGGGCCCAATCGATTGTGACCACCGATGAAAGATCGTTGGAGCGGCGTAACCTCACGCTGCTAATACTTGCCCAGTCGCTCGGCGGGGCCTCGCCGCCCATCATCATTTCGCTGGGCGGGCTGGTGGGGCAAATGCTGTCGTCCACGCCTGCAGCCTCCACGCTGCCGGTCAGCCTGTACCAGCTGGGCCTGGCGCTGTCCACGCTGCCGGCGGCCTGGCTGATGCACCGCGCTGGCCGGCGCCTGGCGTATCTGCTGGGCGCAGCGATGGGCGTGCTGTCGGGTCTGGTGGCGGCCTGGGGCATCTCGCGCTCGGACTTCGTGCTGTTTTGCCTGGGCACCACGCTGGCGGGTTTTTATGGTGCCTGCGTGCAAAGCTACCGCTTCGCTGCCACCGATGCGGTGGGCGAGCCCTCGCGCCAGGCCGGCGCCATTTCGCTGGTCATGTTGGGCGGGCTGGTCGCCGCGGTCATCGGCCCGCAGGTGGTCATCTGGACGCGCGACAGCCTGCCGGCCACGCCCTTTGCCGGCAGTTTCTACAGCCAGGCGGCCCTGGCGCTGCTGGCCCTGCCGCTGCTGCTGGCGCTGCGCCTGCCGCCCCCGCCGCCACGGTCCCACGCCGAGGGCGCGCGGGCGCTTTCGCAGATCGCGCGTACGCCGCAGTTCGCGTTGGCGGCGCTGGCCGGGGTGGTCAGCTACGGGCTGATGGCCTTTTTGATGACCGCCGCGCCCATGGCCATGGTGGGCTGCGGCCACAGCGTGGGCGAGGCGGCGCTGGGCATCCAGTGGCACGTGCTGGCCATGTTCGCGCCCAGCTTTTTCACCGGGCGGCTGATCGCGCGCTTCGGCAAGCGACTCATCACGGCGCTGGGCCTGGTGCTGATCGCCGCGTCGGGCGCGCTGGCGCTGATGGGGCTGGAGCTGACCCACTTCTGGGGCGCGCTGGTGCTGCTGGGCGTGGGCTGGAACTTTGGCTTCATCGGCGCCACGGCGCTGCTGACCGAGTGCTGCCGCCCGGCCGAGCGCGCCAAGGTGCAGGCGCTCAACGACTTCCTGGTCTTCGGCACGGTCGCGGTGGCTTCCTTCGGCTCGGGCCAGCTGCTGCACACGGTGGGCTGGGGCGGCATCAACGCCGGCATGCTGCCCATGGTGGCGCTGGTGCTGGCGCTGCTGACCTGGAGCGCGTGGCGCCAGCGCGGCGCTCAGCCTGCGGTCTGATGCTCACTATCACTTTAATAGCTACCAGCGCTTGTCCAGCAAAGGCTGGAGGCCAAAAACACTTCAAACCGCGGCGGCGCCCGCTGGGCGATACTCAGGGCCTGAGCGGCGCCACTCCGGCGCCGCCGCCATGAAAGGCCCCACCGGCGTGCAATCAGCCAGCGAGCAATGGTTTGACCAGGCGTACTACCAGCGCTACTACTTCGACAAGAAAACCAGCGTGGCCGACCCGCAGCACCTGGCGCGGCTGGCCGCCTTCGTCTGCAGCTATCTGCACTACCTGCGCCTGCCGGTGCAGCGCGTGCTGGACATGGGCTGCGGCGTGGGCCTGTGGCAGCCCCTCATTGCCCAGCACCTGCCCGGCGCGCACTACCAGGGCGTGGAGTTCAGCCCGTACCTGTGCCAGCGCTACGGCTGGCAGCAAGGCTCGGCGGTCGATTACGCGGCCAGCGAGCCGTTCGACTTCGTCATCTGCCAGGGCGTGCTGCCCTACTTGAACCCCGCAGACCTGAAGACCGCCCTGGCCAACCTGGCCCGCCTGACGCGCGGCGCGCTGTACCTGGAGGCCGTCACGCGCGAGGACTACGAGGCCGGCACCATCGACGAAGACCTGACCGACCCGCGCCTGCACCGCCACCGCGCCCAGCTGTACCGCCGCGGCCTGGCGCCGCACTTCATCAACCTGGGCGGCGGCCTGTGGCTCAGGCGCGAGGCGCAGGTGCCGCTGTTCGCCCTGGAGGCGCTGCCGCAGTGAGCCTCTGAGGACGTGTTGGCGACCCTCACGCGGGTGCGCGGCCGCGGCCTTAAGGCGGCCTGCATCCCGCACCCTTTGCGCGCAGACCGCAAATACGTCCCTAGCGCCGCACCTGCAGCGCGCCGGGGTTCACGATGTTGGTGGGCGTGCCCTTGATGAAGTTGACGACGTTGTCAAAGGCCGCGCCGAAGTACAGCTCGTAGCTGTCTTGCTCCACATAGCCGATGTGCGGCGTGCACACGCAGTTCTCCAGCCGCAGGAGCGCCTGACCCTGCAGGATGGGCTCGGTCTCGAACACATCCACCGCCGCCATGCCGGGGCGGCCGCGGTTGAGGGCGGCGATCAGTGCATCGGGCTGCAGCAGCTCGGCGCGCGAGGTGTTCACGAACAGTGCCGTCGGCTTCATGGCCGACAGGTCTTCCAGCGTGATCAGGCCGCGCGTCTCCTCCGTCAGGCGCAGGTGCAGCGAGAGCACGTCGCACTCGGCGAAGAACTCGGCGCGCGTGCGCGCCACCTGCAGGCCGTCGGTGAGGGCCTGCGCGCGCGAGGCCTCGCTGCCCCACACGCGCACGTTCATGCCAAAGGCGCGGCCGTAGCCGGCCACGATCTGGCCGATGCGCCCGTAGCCCCAGATGCCCAGCGTCTTGCCGCGCAGCACCATCCCCAGGCCAAAGTTGGGCGGCATGGAGGCCGCGCGCAGGCCCGACTGCTGCCAGGCGCCATGCTTGAGGCTGGCGATGTACTGCGGCAGCCGGCGCATGGCCGCCATGATGAGCGCCCAGGTCAGCTCGGCGGGGGCTACCGGCGAGCTCACGCCCTCGGCCACGGCGATGCCGCGTTCGGTGCAGGCGGCCACGTCCAGGTGCTCGCCCACCCGCCCGGTCTGGGCGATGAGCTTCAGGCGCGGCAGCTTGTCCAGCAGCTGGCGGGTGAGGTGAGTACGGTCGCGGATCAGCACGATCACGTCCGCATCGCGCAGGCGCACCGACAGCTGGCCCAGGCCCTTGACGTTGTTGGTATAGACCTTGGCGGAATAGGAGTCGAGCCGCGTGGCGCAGTGCAGCTTGCGCACTGCGTCCTGATAGTCATCCAGGATGACGATGTTCATCGTGTTCACAAACCCCTTCTTGCGGCAGCGCAACCCGTGCGGCGGGGCCCGCACCGGGCGGCGCTGCCTTCGCTGGCAAAGGGCTATTGTCACGGATAGCGCGCCGCGCCAGCGCCGCGGGCGGCAGGCGTCACACTTGGTTGCCTGGCCGCGGCGACTGCGGCGGCGCGCTGCCTGGCGGCTAGCCGCCGGCCAGCGCCTGGGCCAGGTAGGGCGCGGTGCGGCTGGCCGCTGCCGCCGCCACGTCTGTAGGCGCTCCCTCGGCCACGATGCGCCCGCCCTGCGCCCCGGCGCCCGGCCCCATGTCGATCACCCAGTCACAGGCTGCCACCACACGCATGTCGTGCTCGACCAGCACCACAGTGTTGCCGGCGGCCACCAGCGCGTCCAGCTGGGCCAGCAGGCGGTCCCCGTCGGCCGGGTGCAGGCCGGTGGTGGGTTCGTCCAGCACGTACAGCGTGCCACCGCGCTGCGGGCGCTGCAGCTCGGTGGCCAGCTTGATGCGCTGGGCCTCGCCGCCGCTGAGCTGCGTGGCCGGCTGCCCCAGGCGCAGGTAGCCCAGGCCAATGTCCCGCAGCACTGCCAGCGGGCGCAGCACCTGCGGCTCATCGGCGAACGCGGCGCAGGCGGCATCCACGGTGAGGTCCAGCACATCGGCAATCGACAGGCCGTTCCACAGCACCTGCAGGGTGGCCGCACTGTAGCGGGCGCCGTGGCACGCCGGGCATGGCGCATAGACGCTGGGCATGAAGAGCAACTCCACGCTCACGCTGCCCTGCCCTTCGCAGACCTCGCAGCGCCCCTTGGGCACGTTGAAGGAGAACTGCCCTGCGTCGTAGCCCCGCTCGCGGGCAGCGGGCGTGGCGGCAAACAGCCGGCGCACGGCGTCGAACAGGCCGGTGTAGGTCGCCAGGTTGGAGCGCGGCGTGCGCCCGATGGGCTTTTGGTCGATCGGCACGAGGCGGCGGATATGCTCGGCGCCCGCGGCAATCCTGCCAGCCGCGGGGCCTGGCGACGCTGCGCCTGGGGACTCTGGCGCCGCGTCCTCACCCGTCCAGGGCTCGGCGCCCTCGTCTTCGGCTGGCGCCAGCGGCTGGCCCAGGTGGGCGGCCACCAGCTCCAGCAGCGCCTGGCTCACCAGGCTGGATTTGCCTGAGCCGGAGACTCCCGTCACTGCCGTCATGCAGCCCAGGGCAAAGCGTGCATCCACGCCCTGCAGGTTGTTGCGCGTGATGCCCTGCAGCTGCAGCCACTCGCGCGGCCGGCGCGGCTGGCGGGCTACGGGCGTGGCGGCACCCGCATCGGGCAGCAGGTAGCGGCGCGTGACCGAGCGCGGCACCTGTGCCAGGCCCGCGGGCGGGCCGCTGTAGAGCACCTCACCGCCCTGCTCGCCGGCCGCAGGCCCCACGTCCACCAGCCAGTCGGCGCGGCGCATGGTGGCCAGGTCATGCTCGACCACGAACAACGAATTGCCTGCGGCCTTCAGGTTCTGCAGGGCCGCCAGCAGCGCCTGCCCATCGGCCGGATGCAGCCCGGCCGAAGGCTCATCGAGCACATAGACCACCCCGAACAAATGCGACGACAGCTGGCCGGCCAGCCGCAGGCGCTGCAGCTCGCCCGGCGAGAGCGTGGGCGTGCTGCGATCGAGCGACAGGTAGCCCAGCCCCAGCTCGATGAGCGCCAGCACGCGCTTGCGCACCTCGCTGGCCAGGCGCTGCGCGGCCAGCACCTTCTCTGGCGAGAGCCAGGCGGTGCGATGCACGTCGGGCGCCCCCGTGTGGTGCGTGCTGCCGCTGGCGCGCCGCTGGCCGGGTGCGGCAGGCGCGTTTGCCGCCTCGCCCTCGCCCAACCGCCCTTCGGCCGCCGGGCGCAGCAGCTCGGCCAGGGTGGACAGCGGCAGCTGCGACAGGCTGGCGATGTCGTGCCCCGCGAAGGTGACCGCCAGCGCCTCGGCCTTCAGCCGCTTGCCATGGCAGACCGGGCATGGGGTGGCCACCAGGTACTGCGCCACTCGCCTTTTCATGGTGGCGCTCGGGCTGTTGGCAAAGGTGTGCAGCACGTGGCGCCGCGCACTGCTGAAGGTGCCCATATAGCCGGGTGGCTGCTCGCGCCCTATCGCCTGGCGCACCTGGCCGGCGTTCAGGCCCGGATACACCGGCACCGTAGGCTGCTCGTCGGTGAACAGGATCCAGTTGCGCAAGTCCTGCGGCAGCTCCCGCCAGGGCACGTCCACGTCGTGGCCCAGCGTGGTCAGGATGTCGCGCAGGTTCTGCCCCTGCCACGCGCCCGGCCAGGCGGCCACCGCGCGCTGGCGGATGGTCAGCGAATCGTCGGGCACCAGGGACGCTTCCGTCACCTCGTAGGTGCGGCCCTGGCCCTGGCAGTGCGGGCAGGCACCTTGCAGGGTATGGGGCGAGAAGTCCTCCGCATACAGCATGGGCTGGTGCGCGGGATAGCGCCCGGCGCGCGAGTACAGCATGCGCAGCGGTGTGGACAGCGCCGCAACGCTGCCCACCGACGAGCGGGCGCCCGGGGCGCCGCGCTGCTGCTGCAGCGCCACGGCGGGCGGCAGGCCCTCGATGCTGTCCACCTGGGGCGTGCCCACCTGGGCGATCAAGCGGCGCGCATAGGGCGCCACGGATTCCAGGTAGCGCCGCTGCGCCTCGGCAAACAGGGTGCCGAAGGCCAGCGACGACTTGCCCGAGCCCGAGATGCCGGTGAACACCACCAGCGCATTGCGCGGGATGTCCACGTCCACGTTCTTCAGGTTGTGTTCGCGCGCCCCGCGCACGCGGACCATGGAGGAGTCGCTCGGGTCTGCGGTCATGGAACAAAGGAATGAAAGCCGGTCATGGCGGCCCAGGCTACCAGCGCGCGCATGCCTTGCCGCGCAAAGCCTGCGCCCTCCTACGCGGCCTCAGCCCGCCGCCTTACGGCCGGACAGGCAGGCCCGGCCCATCGTCATGCTGGAGCCCGCCGGGCACGCCCTTACGAAACGACATGAACTTCCAACGCATCTTCAAACTGGGCAAAAAGGCCATCAGCGCCTGGGTGGACGACTTCGCTCCCAGCATGGGCGCTGCCATCTCCTACTACACGGTTTTCTCGCTGGCGCCGCTGCTGGTCATCGTGATCGCCATCGCCGGAGCGCTGTTCGGGCGCGACGCCGTGATGGGGCAGATCACCGGGCAGCTGACGGGCCTCATCGGCCGCGACGGCGCCGGTCTGGTGCAGGGCCTGGTAGTCAGCGCCAGCGACACCGACCGCGGCCTGGTGGCGGGCACCATCAGCGTGATCGTGCTGCTGGTAGGTGCCACCACTGTCTTTGCCGAGCTGCAAAGCGCGCTGGACCGCATCTGGCATGTACCCGAGCGCGAAAAGCCCCAGGGCCTGTGGGCCGTGCTGCGCGCCCGACTGCTGTCGTTCGGGCTGATCCTGGGCCTGGCCTTCATGCTGATGGTGTCGCTGGCGGTGGGCGCCGCCACCACGGCGCTGGGCAGCTGGGTGGGCAGCCTGCTGCCCGCCTCCGAAATGCTGCTGCACGCGAGCAACTTGGTGATCTCGCTGGGCTTCACCACCGTGCTGTTCGCCATGATCTTCAAGCTGATGCCCTCCACGCCGGTGGCATGGCGCGACGTGCGCACTGGCGCGGTGGTCACTGCCGTGCTGTTCGAGGTGGGCAAGGTGCTCATTGGCCTGTACATCGGCAAGAGCGGCATTACCGAATCCTTTCAGGCCGCCGGCTCTCTGGTCGTACTGCTGGCGTGGGTCTATTACGCAGCGCAAATCTTCTTGCTGGGCGCCGAGTTCACCAAGGTCTATGCCGACGAGCACGGCTCGAACGTCGCAGCGCGGGCCAGCGCAGCCACGCAAGCCACAGCCGACGCGGGCATGCCGCAAGAGGCCGCAGGGCACGAGGGCACCGAGCCCGCCGCGCTGCCCGCAGGCCTGGCTGCAGCGGTGCAGCAGCGTGGTGCATCCGTTGCGCCCCCGCTGACACCCGAGGAAGCAGTGGGCAGCCAAGGCCGCGCTGCGGCGATGCGCGTGGTCTATGAGCTCGTCGCCATCGCGGGCCTGCAGCTGGCGGCCCGCCTGCTGTCGCAACGCCGCAAAGCGGAACTGGACAAAGTCCGCCGGCTTTCGCGCTAGGCGCCTGGACGCGCGAATGGGACAGGCAAAAAAAAAAGCCTGAATGAAAGATTCATTCAGGCTTTGCTCTGGCGGAGACGAAGGGATTCGAACCCTTGATGAGGCTCTACACCCCATACTCCCTTAGCAGGGGAGCACCTTCGGCCACTCGGTCACGTCTCCAATCCGGCGATTATGCCCCATTTTCAGGGGCACACGGCGAAACTCAGGCTGCGCCCTGGTCCAGGTCGAAGGCCTTGTGCAGGGCGCGCACGGCAAGCTCCACGTACTTGTCGTCGATCACCACCGAGGTCTTGATCTCGGAGGTGGAAATCATCTTGATGTTGATGCCCTCCTCGGACAGTGCGCGGAACATCTTGCTGGCCACGCCGGCGTGGCTGCGCATGCCGATGCCCACGATGCTGACCTTGGCGATCTTGTCGTCGCCCACCACTTCCTCGGCGCCCATCTTGGGCACGACCTGGGTCTTGAGCAGCTCGATGGTGCGCTGGTAGTCGCCGCGGTTGACCGTGAAGCTGAAGTCGGTCTTACCTTCCTTGCCGACGTTCTGGATGATCACGTCCACGTCGATGTTGGCGTCGGCCACGGTACCCAGGATCTGGTGGGCGATGCCGGGCGTGTCGGGTACGCCCAGCACGGAGATCTTGGCCTCGTCGCGCGTGAACGCGATGCCCGAAACTACGGCTTTTTCCATTTGTTCGTCTTCCTCGAAGGTGATCAGGGTGCCGGACTTGGCTTCCTCGTTGATGTCGATGTCCCACGGCGTGAAGCTGGAGAGCACACGCAGCGGCACCTTGTACTTGCCGGCGAACTCCACCGAGCGAATCTGCAGCACCTTGCTGCCCAGGCTGGCCATCTCCAGCATCTCTTCGAAGCTCAAGGTGCCCAGGCGGCGCGCCTCGGGCACCACGCGCGGGTCGGTGGTATAGACGCCGTCCACGTCGGTATAGATCAGGCACTCGGCTGCGCCCATGGCGGCGGCGATGGCCACGGCCGAGGTGTCGGAGCCGCCGCGGCCCAGGGTGGTGATGTTGCCGCTCTCGTCGATGCCCTGAAAGCCCGTGACGATGACCACCCGGCCGGCGTCCAGTTCGCCGCGCACGCGCTGGTCGTCGATGGATTCGATGCGTGCCTTGGTGTAGCTGCTGTTGGTGCGTACCGGCACCTGCCAGCCCGTGAAGCTCACCGAAGGCATGCCTTCGGACTGCAGCGCAATGGCCAGCAAGGCCGACGAGGCCTGCTCGCCGGTGGCGGCCAGCTGGTCGAGTTCGCGGTGATAGGCATTGCTGGCCTGCGAAGGGGCCAGCTCCTTGGCCAGGCCCAGCAGGCGGTTGGTCTCGCCGCTCATGGCGCTGGGCACCACCACCATCTGGTGGCCGGCGCGCGCCCACTTGGCCACGCGCTTGGCGACGTTGCGGATGCGCTCGGTGGAGCCCATCGACGTGCCGCCGTATTTATGAACGATCAGTGCCATGGAAAGTCGTGCTGTGACACGAGGCGCCTGCTTGTTCGTGGCGCGGTAGGGGCTGTTTTGGCGCGCCGGCGCCCCGCTTCAGGAAGGGAGGTCCAAAACCGCGAGATTGTAGCAACCGGGCACTGCACTTTCGCGCACCACCAGCACCGCACCCACGCGGATGCGGATGCGGTGCCCGCGCGTGGTGCAGGCGGCAATCTGCGACTGCAGCTCGGCCAGCTGGGCGGTGCTGGGCGTGGTGGCGTGGCAGCGCTTGAGCCAGTGGCGCAGCACGTTGGCCTGGCGCGCGTGGCTCAGGCGCTGCAGCGCGTCGATGCGTGGCGGCAGGCCCACGGCGTCCAGGTCGGCCTGGGCCACCTCCAGCAGCAGGGCGGCGGCCTGGGCGGAGTGGGCGGCGCTGCGCGCAAAGGTGTCGCGAAAGTGCGGGAAGGCCTGCTGCAGCGCCGGCAGCAGGCGCGCGCGGATGCGGTTGCGGGTGTAGCGCTCGTCGCCGTTGGTGGGGTCTTCCACCCAGCCCTGCCCGCGCGCGCGCAGCCACTGGCGCACGTCGGCTCCGGCCACCCGCAGCAGCGGCCGGTGCCAGCGCAGGCCGCCGCGCTCCCACTGCCCGGGCATGGCGGCCAGGCCGGCCACGCCGGCGCCGCGCGACAGGGCCAGCAAGATCGTCTCGGCCTGGTCGTCTGCGTGCTGCGCAAGCGCTATGCTTTGTATAGCTGCCGGCACTTGACTGGCAAGGGCTAGAGCCTCCAAAGCCTCGTAACGAGCCTGGCGCGCAGCGTCCTCGGGACTCTGGCCGGGCGCGGCCCGCGCATCCACGTGGCGCACCGCCAGCGGCACCGACACGGCCGCGCACAACTGCCGGCAGTGCCGCACGAAGTCGTCGGCCGCCGCTTGCAGGCCGTGGTGTACGTGCAGCGCAGCGACCTGGCCGGGCCAGCGCTGGGCGCAGGCCAGCAGCAGCGCAGTGGAGTCGGCCCCGCCGCTCAGGGCCACGGCAAGCGGCAGGCGCGGGGCGAAGGCCGCCAGCGCCGCATCAAAGGCCTGGGTCATCGCGCATGGTCAGGGCCGCGGGTGCGGGGGGCCGGCCCGGGCGCGCTGGCTGCGCCGCGCCGTCGCCCTGCAGGCGAAAGCTGCCCACCACTTCCGACAGGCGGGCGGACTGGTCCTTCAGGCTGGCGGCCGCGGCGGCGCTTTGCTCGACCAGGGCGGCGTTTTGCTGCGTCATCTGGTCCAGCTGCGACACGGCCTGGCCGACCTCGGCGATGCTGGTGCTCTGCTCGGTGGCCGCCGACGTGATCTCGCCCATGATGTCGGTGACGCGCTGCACCGACTGGACGATGTCGGACATGGTGGTGCCGGCGTCGGCCACCAGGCGCGAGCCGGTCTGCACCTGCTGCACCGACGAGCCGATCAGCGCCTTGATCTCGCGTGCGGCTTCGGCCGAACGGCTGGCCAGCTGGCGCACCTCGCCGGCCACCACGGCGAAACCCCGCCCTTGCTCGCCTGCGCGGGCGGCCTCCACGGCCGCGTTCAGCGCCAGGATGTTGGTCTGAAAGGCAATGGAGTCGATGACGCCAATGATGTCGCTGATCTTGCGCGAGGCGGTGTCGATCTGCTCCATGGTGCTGACCACGTCGCCCACCACGCGCCCGCCGTGCTGCGCCACGCCCGAGGCCTGGGCCACCAGCTGGTCGGCCTGGCGCGCCGCATCGGCCGTGTGGCGCACGGTCTCGGTGAGCTGCTGCATCGAGGCGGCCGTCTGCTGCAGGCTGGACGCGGCAAGCTCGGTTCGGCTGGACAGGTCCTGGTTGCCCACGGCGATTTCCTCGGAAGCCAGGCGCACGGACTGGCTGGCGTCGCGGATCTGCGCCAGCACGCCGGCCAGCTTGGCGGCAAAGGTGTTGAAGCTGCGCGCGATCTGCGCCAGCTCGTCCTCGCCCTGCGCGTCGATGCGCCGCGACAGGTCGCCGTCGCCCTCGCCGATCTCGTGCATGGCGTCGCGCACCAGCGTCAGGCGGCGCAGGCGCCATGACAGGATGGCCGCCAGCGCCAGCAGCGCCAGCACCAGCACCGCCAGCCCGGCCAGCAGCGAGGTGCGCAGCAGCGTGCGGATGCCCTGCTGCGCCTCGTGCTCGTCGGCGGCCACGGCCAGCAGCCAGTCGGTGCCCTCCACCGGCACCACTGTCAGCAGCATGGGCCGGCCCTGCAGCCGCACGGGCTGCAGCTGGCCGCGCTGGGCTATCTGCTGCAGCGCAGCCGCCGTCAGCTCGGGGGCCAGCGCGGTGGACGGCTGCAGCGCCAGCTGGGCGTCGGGGTGGGCAATGAGGGCGCCATCGCCGGCAAGCAAAAAGGCGTAGCTGGAGGGCGTGGGCTTGATGGTCGCGACGTTCTTCACCACCGTGTCGATGGAGATGTCGCCCGCCGCCACGGCCTGCACCTGCGTGCCGGCACGCACGGCCTGGGCGATGGTCAGCACGAGGCCATGGCCGCCCGCATCTTCATAGGGGCGGGTCAGGATGTAGGACTGCGAGGCCGCTGCCTGCTGGTACCAGGGACGGCTGGTGGGGTCGTAGTCGGCGGGCAGGCTCTGCGGGCTGGAGAACGCGGTGCGCTTGTCGGCGTAGCCGAAATACGCCGTGAGGTAGCCGCCGGCGGTCTTCAGGCGGGCCAGGATGGCCTCGGGCTCGGGGTTGGCGCTGGCCGTGCCGGCCACCGCGACGATGGCGGCCTTGGAGCGCACCCAGTCGCGCAGCCCGTCGGCATGGCTGCGCGCCAGCGCCCGGGACTGGGCCGCCAGCGCATCCTGGGCCTCGGCGCGCGAGGAGAAATAGGTGGCTGCCGTGAGTGCGGCCAAGCCGGCGGCCAGGCACAGGGCTGCAATCAGCAGCACCTGGCCCTTGAGTGTCTTCAGTAACTGCATGGATCCCCGGAGCGGATGAAATCGCATGCGAATGCTACCGCCCCGGCGGAGCCCGGCCGGGGTGGGAAAACCAACAATTGTCAGCCTGCAGCGCGCTTCTTTACCGGGGCACGCGGGCAGGCCGTGGATCAGCGGCTGTCGGCCTTGGTATCGGCAAAGCGGCCGTAGCTTTGCAGCCGCTCATAGCGGCGATCCAGCAGCTCCTTGGCTTTGAGGTCGGCCAGCTGGCGCCAGGCGTCGCCCAGGGCGCGCTTGAGCAGCGCCGCCATCTGCTTGGCATCGCGGTGCGCGCCGCCCACCGGCTCGCTGACGATCTTGTCCACCAGACCCAGGGCCTTCAGGCGGTGCGCCGTGATGCCCATGGCCTCGGCTGCATCCTGCGCGCGGTCGCTGGTCTTCCACAAAATGGAGGCGCAGCCCTCGGGGCTGATGACCGAATACACCGAGTACTGCAGCATGATGACCTGGTCGGCCACTGCAATGGCCAGCGCGCCGCCGGAGCCGCCCTCGCCAATGATGGTGGTGATGATGGGCACTTCCAGCTGCGCCATCTCGAAGATGTTGCGGCCGATGGCCTCGGACTGGCCACGCTCCTCGGCGTCGATGCCGGGAAAGGCGCCGGGCGTGTCCACGAAGGTGAAGACCGGCAGCTTGAACTTCTCGGCCGTCTTCATCAGGCGCAGCGCCTTGCGGTAGCCCTCGGGGCGGGTCATGCCGAAATTGCGCGCGGCGCGCTCCTTGGTGCCGCGGCCCTTTTGGTGGCCCACGACCATGCAAGGGTTGCCGTTGAAGCGCGCCAGGCCGCCGACGATGGACTGGTCATCGGCGAAGTGCCGGTCGCCGTGCAGCTCGATGAAGTCCGTGAAGATCTCGCGCACGTAGTCCATGGTGTATGGACGCTCGGGGTGGCGGGCGATCTTCGTGATCTGCCAGGGCGACAGGTCGCTGTAAATGTCCTTGGTGAGCTGGTGGCTCTTCTTGCTGAGCTGCTCGATCTCTTCGGAGATGTCCACCGCGCTTTCGCTTTGCACATAGCGCAGCTCGTCGATTTTGCCTTCGAGCTCTGCGATGGGTTGCTCGAAGTCCAGGAAGGTTTTTTTCGCCAACGTGATTCTCCTCGGGTCCAGGCCCGGATACGGCCGCGCCCTGCGGCGCTTGAGTGTCGATGCGGTTGTCGTGAACGGCGCGGACTTCAGCAGTCCACAGGCAGGGGGGCGAGAGACCGCCAAATATACCAACTGGCCACGCTGCACCAGGGCTGCCAGGCCTGGGCGACCTCGCGCGCGTCGCTACGGCTGACCGGGTCGCCGGAAAAATAATGCTGGCTGATGCCGCCGATCAGCGTCGCGTCGTCCAGCGGCAGCACGTTGGGCCGCGCCAGGTGGAAGATCAGGAACATGTCGGCCGTCCAGCGGCTGATGCCGCGAATCGCCACCAGCTCGGCGGCGATGGCCGCGTCGTCCATGCCATCCCACTGCTGCACGTGCAGCCGGCCGCTGTCGAAGTGCAGCGCCAGGTCCACCAGGTAGTCCACCTTGCGTGCCGACAGGCCGGCGGCGCGCATGTCGTCCACTTTCAGCTTGAGCAGGCTGCGCGGCGCCATGGCACCGGGCAGCGCGGCAAAACGCTCCCACACCCGCTGGGCCGAGGCCACCGACACCTGCTGGCCGACGATGGAACGCGCCAGCGTGGCGAAGGCATCGCCGCGCGGGCTCAGCGACACGTCGCCCACCTGGGCGATCAGGCGGCGCATCACCCGGTCCTTCTTGACCAGGTGGCGGCAGGCTTCGTCCCAATAGGAGGGGCGCGTGGTGGGGGGGTCTTCCGCGGCGGCCGTTACTATCTTTTTTGTAGCTGCCACCGCTTATCCCATCTGCGCTGGCGGCTGATTTTGCTTATAGCGGTGCATGGGCTACGCCGCCTCCCAGGTGGTGCCGGCGGCCGAGTCCTTGAGCGCGATGCCCTGCGCCAGCAGCTCGGCGCGGATGCGGTCGGCCCCGGCGAAGTCCTTGGCCGCCTTGGCCGCGGCGCGCGCGGCGATGCGCTCCTGGATGGCGGCCTCATCCAGCCCGGCGCCGGCCTGCAAGAAGGCCTGCGGGTCGCCCTGCAGCAGCCCCAGCTGCCCGCCCAGGGCTTTCAGCAGCCCGGCCGCCTGCGGCGACTTGGAACGGTTGACCTCGCCGGCCAGGTCGAACAGCACGGCCACCGCCTCGGGCGTGCCGAAGTCCTCGTCCATGGCCGCCCTGAAGCGCGCGGCGTGCGGCTCGCTCCAGTCGATCTGCACCGGCGCCGGTGCCACCAGGCTCAGCGCCGTGTACAGCCGGCGCAGCGAAGCGCGGGCGTCGTCCAGGTGCACGTCGCTGTAGGCCAGCGGGCTGCGGTAGTGGCTGCGCACGACGAAAAAGCGCACCGTTTCCGCGTCGTATTGCTGCAGCACGTCGCGGATGGTGAAGAAGTTGCCCAGGCTCTTGGACATCTTCTCGTTGTCCACGTTGATAAAGCCGTTGTGCATCCACACCTGGGCGAACGGCTGCCCCGTGGCGCCCTCGCTCTGGGCGATCTCGTTTTCGTGGTGCGGAAAGGCCAGGTCGGCGCCGCCGCCGTGGATGTCAAAGCTCTCGCCCAGCAGCTCGCAGCCCATGGCCGAGCACTCGATGTGCCAGCCCGGGCGGCCCGGCCCCCAGGGGCTGGTCCACTTGACCTCCTCGGGCTCGCCCGCCTTGGCGCTCTTCCACAGCACGAAGTCCAGCGGGTCGTGCTTGCCCTCGGCCACGGCCACGCGCTCGCCGGCATGCAGCTCGTCCAGCGTCTTGCCCGACAGCCGGCCGTAGCCCGCAAACTTGCGCACGGCAAAGTTCACGTCGCCGCCGCTGGCCTGGTAGGCCAGGCCCTTGTTTTGCAGTTGCCCGATCATCGACAGCATCTGCGGCACGTATTCGGTGGCGCGCGGCTCGTGCGTGGGGCGCTCCACGCCCAAGGCATCGGCGTCCTGGTGCAGCGCGTCGATCATGCGGTCGGTGAGGCCGCGGACGGTCTCGCCGTTTTCGACGGCGCGGCGGATGATCTTGTCGTCGATGTCGGTGATGTTGCGCACATAGGTCACGGCATAGCCGCTGGCGCGCAGCCAGCGCTGCACCACGTCAAAGGCGATCATGGAGCGCGCATGGCCCAGGTGGCACAGGTCATAGACCGTCATGCCGCAGACGTACATGCGCACGTGGCCAGGTTGCAGGGGGGCAAAGTCCACGAGCGCACGCGACAGCGTGTTGTAGATACGCAAGCTCATGCAGATGTGAGGAAATGGAAGGGGGAAGTGGGGGCGGGCGAGGCCCGGCGTCGGGCGGTCCGCGGGGCCGGCCGGTGTGGCCGCTCGCCACGGCCTGTGGCCCCTTCGCTACAATCGGCGGCAGTATAGAGCGTGTTATGCCCTTTTACGTGTCCGCGTTGGGCCTTTGCGGCAGCGCTTGCAAGGCGCGTTGCGCAGTCAAGGCTGGCCGCCTTGTCAAGCAACGCAACGCCGCAAGCGCTGCCGCAAAGGCCCAACCCTTCGGGAAAGCAGGGGAAAGGCCCGGCCACTGCGTTGCAAAGCGCTTGCGGTATCGATACCGCGCGCACTTTGCGCCTTGTCTCCGAGCCTTTCCCCTACTTTCGCGGACACGTAAAAGGGCATAGCACGCTCTCGGCCCGCCCCGCCCTCGCCTCGGCGCGCGGGTTTTCCTCTTTCACCAGCCGCTTTGCCCGCATGACGCCTGCCCGCCGCCCTGCCTCCCGATCCCTGTGCCGGCTGGCCCTGGCAGCCCTGCTTTTGGCTGGCGGTGCGCAGGCCCAGCAGGCCGCCCCCACCACCTACAACGACGTGCAGCAGCTGCTGAAGGCCGGCAAGCCCGCGCAGGCGCTGCCGCAGCTGGATGCCCGGCTGGCCGCCACCCCGCGCGACCCGCAGCTGCGCTTTCTGCGGGCCGTGGCGCTGACCGACCTGGGCCGCCAGGATGAGGCCATCGCCGCCCTGGTGGACTTGACCGAGACCTACCCCGAGCTGCCCGAGCCCTACAACAACCTGGCCGTGCTCTACGCCGCCCGGGATGAGCTGGACAAGGCGCGCGAGGCGCTGGAGATGGCCGTGCGCGCCCGCCCCGACTACGCCGTGGCGTACGAGAACCTGGGCGACATCCACGCGCGCCTGGCCCGTCGTGCCTACACGCGCGCTGGCGAGCTGTCGCCCCAGATGGCCCGGTCGGTGGCGCCGCGCCTGGCCTTGCTGCGCGACCTGCTGGCGCCCGCGCCCGGCCGCTGAGCCTTTTTTATCGGGCGCCGCCACGGCGGCCTGCCTGTTCCCTCCCCCTTGTTTCCGCGACCCCAAGGAGCGTTTCATGATTTCCAGACGAAAAACGGCCCTATCCCTTGCCAGCATTGCGCTGGCAGCTATCACTACGGTAGCAAGCGCACAGCCGGCCGACCCGCAGGTCAAGCTGGCCACCTCCCTGGGCGACATCGTGGTGCAGCTGGATCCGGCCCGCGCCCCGGCCACGGTGGCCAACTTCGTGCAGTACGTGAAAGACGGGCACTACAACGGCACGGTGTTTCACCGCGTGATGGATGGCTTCATGGTCCAGGGCGGCGGCTTCACGCCCGACATGCAGCAAAAGCCCACCCGCGCGCCCATCAAGCTGGAGGCCGGCAACGGCCTGAAGAACGACAAATACACGATTGCCATGGCGCGCACGTCCAACCCTGATTCCGCCACGTCGCAGTTCTTCATCAACGTGGTCAACAACGACATGCTCAACGCGCCCAAGCCCGACGGCCACGGCTATGCCGTGTTCGGCAAGGTGATCGAGGGCCAGGCGGTGGTGGACAAGATCAAGGCCGTGCCCACCGGCAGCCGCGGCGGCCACCAGAACGTGCCGACCACCCCAGTCGTCATCGAGTCGGCCACCCTGGTCGGCGGCAAGTAAAAGACAAGACACAGCAACCCTGAAAGGACACCCCAATGAGCAACACTCCCAACCCCGAAGTCGAGCTGCACGTCACCATCACCGAGGGCGATACCGTCTCCAGCGGCGTCATCACGCTGGAGCTGGACGCCCAGAACGCGCCGAAGTCCACGCAGAACTTCATGGACTACGTGAACCAGGGCTTCTACGACGGCACGGTGTTCCACCGCGTGATCAAGGGCTTCATGATCCAGGGCGGCGGCTTCACGCCCGACATGAAGCAAAAACCCACCGGCGCCCCCATCGAGAACGAAGCCGCCAACGGCCTGAAGAACGATCAGTACACCGTCGCCATGGCGCGCACGGGCGATCCGCACAGCGCCACTGCCCAGTTCTTCATCAACGCGGTGGACAACAGCTTCCTGAACCACACCTCGCCCTCGCCCCAGGGCTGGGGCTACGCCGTGTTCGGCCGCGTGACCAAGGGTCAGGACGTGGTGGACGCCATCAGGAAGGTGCGCACCACGCGCAAGGGCTTCCACGACGACGTGCCGTTCGATTCCGTGGTGATCGACAAAGCCGTTGCCGTCCAGGGCTGACCTGCCCGCCTGACGTGACACCCCCCGCCGCGCCCACAGCCACCGAGCTGGCCGCGCCGCCCGGCTGGCGCGCGGTGGACTGCCTGGCCGACCTGCACCTGGAGGCCGAGCTGCCACAGACCCTGGCGCTGCTGCAGCGCCACCTGCAGGCCACGCCGGCCGACGCGGTGCTCATCCTGGGCGACCTGTTCGAGGTCTGGGTGGGCGACGACGCCATCGACGAGCCCGGCAGCTTCGAGGCGCAGGCCTGCGCGGTGCTGCGCGAAGCGGCGCAGCGCCGGCCGCTGTACTTCATGCACGGCAACCGCGACTTTCTGGTGGGGCCGGCGTTTGCCCGCCACACCGGCATCACCCTGCTGGCCGACCCCACGGTGCTCAGCCTTGCGGGGCGCCGCTGGCTGCTGACGCACGGCGACGCGCTGTGCCTGGACGACGTGCACTACCAGCGCTTTCGCGCCCTCTCGCGCGACCCGGCCTGGCAGGCCCAGCTGCTGGCGCGCCCGTTGCCTGAGCGCCGCGCCACCGGCCGCAGCGCCCGCGCCGACAGTCAGGCGCGCAAGGACGCGGGCACCGCCGTCTATGCCGACGTGGACCCCGCCGCCGCCCTGGCCTGGCTGCAGGCCGCGGGCGCCGACGCGCTGATCCACGGCCACACCCACCTGCCCGCCGACCACGCCCTGGGCCCCGCCGGCACACGCCATGTGCTGACCGACTGGGAGCCCGCGGCCACGCCGCCGCGGGCCGGCGTGCTGCGCCTGAGCGCGAGCGGCAGCGAGCGCCTGCCGCTCGCCGGCTGACGGGGCCATGGCCGCGCCCCGCTGGCTGCGGCGGCTGGCGCAGGCGGTGCGCCGCACCGTCGCACCCGTGCCCGACATCCCGGCGCAGCTGTGGCTGCAGACCCTGCGGCGCCACCCCTTCATGGCCCGGCTGCCGCTGCACGACCAGGGCAAGCTGCGCGCGCTCAGCGCGCTGTTTTTGCAGCGCAAGCAGTTCACCGGCGCCCATGGCCTGGTGGTGACCGACGCCATGGCCGTCGCCATCGCCGCCCAGGCCTGCCTGCCGCTGCTGCACTGGGGCGAGCCGCACCGGGCGCTGGCCTGGTACGACGACTTCGTGGGCATCGTGGTGCACCCGGCCGAGGCCGTGGCCCGGCGCCAGGCCACCGACGAGGCTGGCGTGGTGCACCAGTACGACGAAGTGCTGCTGGGCGAAGCCATGCAGGGCGGCCCGGTCATGCTGAGCTGGCCAGCCGTGGACGCCGCCGGCCGGCCCGCCGCGCAGGACGGCGGCCTGGCCACCAGCGTGGTCATCCACGAATTCGTGCACAAGATCGACATGCAGGGCGGCGAGGCCGACGGCTGCCCGCCCCTGCCGCCCGGCTTCATGGGCGCAGCCAGCAACCGCGCCGCGCGCGAGGCCTGGCGCGCCGCCTGGCAGCCGGCGTACGCGCACTTTCGCGAGCAGATCATCATCGCCGAGCGCTTTGGCGGCGCCCTGCCCTGGCTGGACGCCTATGGCGCCACGGCGCCGGCCGAGTTCTTTGCCGTGGCCTGCGAGGCCTGGTTCGTGCACCGCGAGCGCTTCGGGCAGGAATTTCCTGCCCTGGTGCCGGTGTTGCAGGCGTTCTTCGAGCCGCCGCAGGCCTAGCGCACGCCCGTGGCCACCCGGGCGCGCAAGGCGGTCATCACCGCCTTCAGCCGCCGCGCGTTGTCCGGGCCCATGCGCAGCAGCATCTTCTGGCCGCTGCTCAGCGCCTGCAGCTTCGGGTCGGCAAATTCATAGCGCACCCAGGGGCGGGTGGAGGCCACCTCGCCCTCCACCCGGGTCAGCTGCACGGCCAGCGGCTGCGCCGCCTCGGGCGTGGCCAGCAGGTGGTCCAGCACCGCCACCAGCCGGTCGTTGAAGTAGCGGCCGGGGTAGCCCAGTTCCTCATAGGCGGACTGCAGCAGTGGATACAGCCGGGCGTAGAGCGTGACGGCGGCGTCCAGCGGCACGCTCTCTGCCAGGGCGACGAAGGCGCGGTAGCGGCCGGCGTTGTCGGCGGCGATGGTCTGCGTCTGCGCGTCGGCCGGCCCATCCACCGCAAAGCGCCCGGGCGCCGGCTGCACCGGCCACAGCCGGGCGCTGGCCTGCGGGCGCGCCAGGTTGTCCACTGTGGCCACGGCCCGATGCACGAAGCCGTCCAGCTGCAGCCAGGCGGCCGCCTGCTGCGCGCCGAGCAGCCCTTCAAGCGCCTGGCGCACGGCGGCATCGGACTGCGCCAGCGGCGGCAACTGGGTGTCGGCCTCGCCCAGCGCATCGACCGGGTGGTGCAGCGCCGGCTCGGCGGGCGCGGAAGCGACCGGTTCAGCAGGCGCCGCCGCGGGCGCGGGGGCACCGGCCTGCGGCGCCGGCGCGGGCACCTCGGCCGGGCGCAGCCACAGCCACCAGACGGCGCCGGCCAGGGCGGCCAGCACGAGCAGCGCGGCCATCAGCCGTGCGGCGCCCGAAGGCGGGGGCGGGGCCTGCGGTGGGCCGGAACGGGCGCGTTGGGGCATGAAAACTCCTTGTCGATGGACCGCGGCCACACGGCGTGGCCTGCCCAGGGTGCGACCGGCGTGCGGCGCCGATGTTCCTGGCACTCCTGTTTTAATAGCTTCCAGCGCTTGACCAGTAAGGCTTTGGGGCTGTTTTGGCTTGAAACTGCAAAGAAGGCGTTAGCGCGCCCCGGCGTCCAGCGCCTGCAGCAGCGCGGCGTGGAAGGCCTCCGGCCGCTCGAACTGCACCCAATGCCCGGCCTGCTCGATCAGCACCAGGCCACGGAAATCCGGCGTGGCCTGTTCGTAGGCGCCCTGCAGCGCGGCAATCCACTGGCGATACAGGGCGTCGGTGGCGCCGTAGATGGCGTGCACCGGGCAAGGCACCTGGGGCAGCGCCCGGGCCAGCGCATCGGTGTGCGCCAGGCGCCGGCGCGGCATGCGGTCGCGCAGCACGTTGGCCACGTGCAGGCCCAGGGCCAGGCCGCCGTCCTCGTCGATGAGGGCTGCGTCTTGCAGCATGAGGGCGGCCAGGTTGTAGCGGTGCGCCGCCAGCTGCTTGGGCGCCTCCAGGTGCCGCCAGGCCTTGAGCACGAACTGCCGCGAGGGCACCACGCCCATGGCCGGCGCGCCCACCAGCACCAGCTGGCGTGCCAAGCGCGGGTGCGCGGCCAGCAGCAGCCCGGCCGCCAGTCCGCCGAACGAAAAGCCCACCAGGTCGCACGGCTGCTGGCCAAAGAGCTGGCGCAGGCCCTGGGCCAGGGGCTCGACCACGGCGTCGGCATCGGCGCCCCGAGGCGGCAAGGCAGAGTCGCCAAAGCCGGGCAGATCGGGCGCCCAGACGGTGCGGCCGGCGTGGACCAGCGCGCCAATGCTGCGCACCCAGTGCGTCCAGCTGCCGCTGCCGCCGTGCAGCAGCACCAGGGGCAACGCATCTGCATCCGCACCGGCGCCCGTGTGCTCGCCCCAGACGTGCCAGACCAGCTCGCCGCCCCCGCAGGGCGTGATTACCCGGCGCGCCTGCTGCGCAAGGGCTGCAACGGCGGGTGGCGTGGGGAGCGTGGCTGGCGCGGGCAGCGGCGCGGTCACCACTGCGCCAGGCCGTCGATGGCCAGCACATAGCCCTGCACGCCAAAGCCGCACAGCACGGCCCGGGCGGCAGCCGACAGGTACGAATGGTGGCGAAAGGGCTCGCGCGCGTGCACGTTGCTGATGTGCAGCTCCACCATCGGCACGCCCGTGCCCTTGACGGCGTCCAGCAGGGCCACGCTGGTGTGGGTGTAGGCGCCGGCGTTCAGCACCAGGCCGGCCAGACGGCCATCGGCATGCAGGCGACCGGCCTCGTGCACCCAGTCCACCAGCTGGCCCTCGTGGTTGCTCTGGCGAAACTGCAGCGCCAGGCCGTGGCGCTCGCAGGCGCTCTGGCACAGCTGCTGCACGTCGGCCAGGGTGTGGGCGCCGTAGATGTGCGGCTCGCGCGTGCCCAGCAGGTTCAGGTTCGGTCCGTTGAGGACGAAAACGGTTTTTTGGCTCATGGGGCGGGACAGGGGCGGCGTCGGGGGCGCCAATTATGCGGGGCCCTGCGGGCGAAAAAAAGCGGCCCGCCAGGGGCCGCTTCGAGCGAATAAGGCCTGTCAGCGCCAGTCGCGCCGGCCGCCATGGTGGCCGTGATAGCCATGGCCGCGCCAGTACGGCCTGGGCGCCACCATGACCGGCGGCGCGTAGTACACCGGCCGCGGCGACTGGTACACGGGCGGGGGCGGAGCGTAGTACACGGGCGGCGGCGGGGCGTAGTACACCGGGGCGGGCGGCGTGTAGTACACGGGAGCGGCATTGCCTGCACCCACCACCACACCGGGCACACCCACGCCCACCGACCAGTACACGTCGCTGCGCGCGTGGGCAGCGCCCGTGCCGGCCAGCAGGGCCAGACCCAGGCCGGCGGCGGCCCACCAGGAGCGGATTGTGGTCATGACGACTCTCCTTCAATGGCGACAACGCCGCCGGGTTCAAAAAAACGAAACAGATGCTTTGCAGACATAACGCGCCAGATGCCGCAAAGGATGGCACGAATGTCGCATTTTCTTGTTTCCGCATGTAGGGCGGTGCGTCACGGCGTGTAACCAATGTGCCGCCTAGAATTGCACCATGAGCTCCCCTGCCGACAAAGACCGCACCCCCGACACCCCCCGGCCCAGCAACTTCCTGCGCCAGATCATCGAGTCCGACCTGGACCGTGGCACCCATGCCGCCCGCCTGTGGGGGGGCACGCCGGGCGATGCCCGGCACCACAGCCAGGGGAGCGTGGACGCGGCGCGCATCCGCACGCGCTTTCCGCCCGAGCCCAACGGCTACCTGCACGTGGGCCACGCCAAGAGCATCTGCGTGAACTTCGGCCTGGCGCGCGACTACGCTGGCACCTGCCACCTGCGCTTTGACGACACCAACCCGGAAAAGGAAGACCAGGAGTTCGTGGACGGCATCATCGACGCCGTGCATTGGCTGGGCTTCGACTGGAAGGATCCGGAAGGCGGCCGGGAGAACCTGTACTGGGCCAGCAACTACTTTGACTTCATGTACCGCGCGGCCGAGTACCTGATCGAACGCGGCCTGGCCTATGTGGACGAGCAGTCGCCCGAGGAAATGCGCGCCAACCGCGGCGACTTCTCGCGCCCGGGCGTGAATAGCCCTTTCCGCGAGCGCAGCGCCGCCGAGAACCTGGCGCGCTTTCGCGAGATGAAGGAGGGCCGCCTGCCCGACGGCGCCGCCGTGCTGCGCGCCAAGATCGACATGGCCTCGCCCAACATCAACCTGCGCGACCCGGCGATCTACCGCATCAAGCACGCCGAGCACCACAACACGGGCAACCAGTGGTGCATCTACCCGATGTACACCTACGCCCACCCCATCGAGGACGCGCTGGAGCACATCACCCACTCGATCTGCACGCTGGAGTTCGAGGACCAGCGCCCGTTCTACGACTGGCTGCTGGACCATTTGCGCGAGGGCGGCCTGATCGCCGCGCCCCAGCCGCGCCAGTACGAATTCGCCCGGCTGAACCTGACCTATGTCGTCACCAGCAAGAGAAAGCTCAAGCACTTGGTGGACAGCGGCACCGTAAGCGGCTGGGACGACCCGCGCATGCCCACGATCGTCGGCCTGCGCCGGCGCGGCTTCACGCCCGAGTCCATCCGGGATTTTTGCGAGCGCATCGGCGTGACCAAGGACTACGCCTGGATCGACTACGCGCTGCTGGAGGCCTGCCTGCGCGAGGATCTGGAGGCGCGCGCGCACCGCGCCATGGTGGTGCTGGATCCGCTCAAGCTGGAGCTGACCAACTGGGCCGAGGTGTTTGGGTCGGACGCGCATCTGGAGGCCTGCGAGCTGCCCGCCCTGCCCCACGCCCGCGAGGGCGAGGCCGTACCCACCCGGCACCTGAAGCTGGGGCGCGAGGTCTGGATCGAGCGCGAGGACTTCGCCGAAGAGCCCCCGAAGGGCTACAAGCGCCTGTTTCCCGGCAACCGCGTGCGCCTCAAGGGCGGCTACGTCATCGAATGCACCGGCTGCGAGAAGGATGAGGCCGGCCACGTCACGCGCGTGCTGGCCACCGTGGTGGGGGGCACCAAGAGCGGCACGCCCGGCGCCGACAGCGTCAAGGTCAAGGCCGCCATCACCTGGGTGGGTGCAGCCGACGCGGTGGCCGCCGAGGTGCGCCTGTACGACCGCCTGTTCACCGACCCCCAGCCCGACTCGGGCGGCAAGGACTACCTGGCCTTGCTGAACCCGGACAGCCTGAAGGTGGCGCGCGCCTGGGTCGAGCCCTCGCTGGCCGCCGCCCAGGCCGGCGACAAGTTCCAGTTCGAACGCTTTGGCTACTTCGTGGCCGACTGCGCGGACCACAGCGGCGAGCGTCTAGTGTTCAACCGCATCACGGGGCTCAAGGACTCCTGGGGCAAATAAGAAGCAGGCAGGGACAACCGGCCCAGGCGCGGCACGGCGACCGGCAAGCGCCCGCTTCCTACCCGCGCTGCGGCGCGGGCGTGGCATGCTGCCTGCCACCCTACCCACTGGAGAACCCATGCGCGCACTCAACGCCTGCAAAAGCCTGTCCGTCCTGTCCCTTGCCGCCCTGCTGGCCGCCTGCGCCGGCGCGCCGCAGGCCAGCCAGCCCGCGTCGCCCTCGGTGCCGGGCACTGTCATCACCCCATCGTCCAGCGCCATGCCGCAACTGACTGCCTACCACTGGGAGCTGGTCGCCATGAGCGACCACCAAGGTCGCAGCGACACCCGCTGGCGCCAGGCCAGCCAGCGCGCTCCGCGCCTGCAGTTCGACAACGGCCGCGTGTCGCTGCACAACCTGTGCAACGTGGTCAGCAGCAGCTACCAGCTGCGCGGCAGCACGCTGGAGCTGATGCAGGGCGTGTCCACCCGCCGCGCCTGCGCCGAGCCGGCCTTGAACGAGCTGGAGCAGCGCATGACAGCAGCCCTGTCGGGCGCGATGAGCTACGAGGTGCGCAACAACGCCGGCGGCCCGCCGCTGCTGGTGCTGCACTTCAACGACGCCAGCCGCTGGGAGCTGAAGGGCACCCCCACGCCGCAGACGCAGTACGGCAGCGCCGGCGAGCGCGTCTTCCTGGAAGTTGCGCCCCACCGCGTGCCCTGCAACAACGGCGTCGCCGCCAATGCCCAGTGCCTGCGCGTGCGCGAAATCCGCTTTGCCGACAACGGCGTGCGCCAGAGCACCGGCGAATGGCAGCCGCTGTACGCCGAGATCGATGGCTACCAGCATGAGCCGGGCGTGCGCAACGTCCTGCGCCTGAACCGCTTCAAGCGCGCCCAGGCGCCGGCCGACGCGTCCACCTGGGCCTATGTGCTGGACATGGTGGTGGAGACCGAGCGGGTGCGCTGACCCTCCTTGAAACGCCCCTGCAGACGACAAACGGGCGCTGAAGCCAAAAGCGGCTCCAGCGCCCGTCTGTCAAGCGTCAGCAGCTATTAATTTAATAGCGCATCAGGCTTGTGCTGCCAGCGTGCCGGCCTGGGTCAGGCGCTCGGCCACCAGCAGCTTTTGCATGTCGGCGCGGCTCATGATGCCCAGGTCCTCGGCCACGTCGGCAATCGGCTTGCCCGTGGCGATGGCCGCCTTGGCGATGGAGGCGGCCTTCTCGTAGCCGATCAAGGGGTTCAGCGCCGTCACCAGGGTCACCGAGGCGGCAATGCGCTCGCCCAGCAGGTCGTGGTTGGCGACGATGCCCTCCACGCAGTGCACCTGCAGCGTGTGGCAGGCCTGGGCCAGGTGGCGCAGGCTCTTGTGCAGCGCCCAGGCGATCAGTGGCTCGAAGGCGTTGAGCTGCAGCTGCCCCGCCTCGGAGGCCATGGTGATGGCCACGTCGTTGCCGATGACCTCGAAGCACACCTGGTTCATCACCTCCGGGATGACCGGGTTGACCTTGCCCGGCATGATGGACGAGCCGGCCTGGCGCGCGGGCAGCTTGATGTCGCACACGCCGGCTTGCGGGCCCGATGACAGCAGGCGCAGGTCGTTGCTGATCTTGGACAGCTTGGTGGCAATACGCTTTAGAACGCCAGAGATGTCAACAAAAGCGCCCGTATCGGAGGTGGCGGCGATCAGGTTGCCGGCGGCCTTCACCGGCACGCCCGACAGCTCGGCCAGCTTGGGCGTGACCACGTCCACGTAGCCCACCGGGGCGTTGATGCCCGTGCCGATGGCCGTGCCGCCCATGTTGATCTCGCACATCAGGAAGGCCGAGTCGCGCAGGCGGCGCTCATCGTCGGCGATCATGGAAGCAAAAGCGGCAAATTCCTGGCCCAGCGTCATGGGCACGGCGTCCTGCAGCTGGGTGCGGCCGATCTTCAGGATGGGGCCGAACTCCGCGGCCTTGGCCTCGAAGGCACCGCGCAGGCAGGCCAGCGACTGCAGCAGCGACTGGATGCCGAAATAGGCCGCGATCTTGACGGCGGTCGGGTAGGCGTCGTTGGTGCTTTGCGATGCGTTGACGTGGTCGTTCGGGTGGACCACGTCGTAGCGGCCCTTGGGCAATCCCAGGTGCTCCAGCGCACGGTTGGCGATCACCTCATTGGCGTTCATGTTGGTGGAGGTGCCAGCGCCCCCCTGGATCACGTCGGTGACGAACTGCTCGTGCAGCTGGCCGGCGATCAGGTCGTCGCAGGCCTGGGAGATGGCCTGGGCCTGGGTCGCCTGGATCACGCCCAGCTGCAGGTTGGCGTGGGCAGCGGCTTTCTTCACAAAGGCAAAAGCCCGCACCAGCTCGGGCATCTGCGCCACGGTGTGGCCGGTGATGGGAAAGTTCTCCACGGCGCGGGCCGTGTGCACGCCCCAGTAGGCGTCGGGAGGGATGGTCTTGATGCCGATGAAGTCTTGTTCTTGACGCATGGTCGGGTGGGATGAAGAAACGATGTTGGAAAAAGGGCGAAATGAGAGCGGCCCCGCCCGTGTGGAGGTGGCAGGGCCAGCGCTGCACTGCGAGCCGGGCGCTTCTTGGGCAGCACGGGGCGCGGGCAGCTGCGGCGGGGTGCTGCGGTGTGCGCAGGCCGCATGAGCCGATGCCCTGGCAGGCCGGACGTGCCGGATCTGGCACGCCGCCGCGCAGGGCATGGGCGGCGATTATGACCCAATGCGTCCGGCGCGCATGAGAAGCTTACTTTCGCGCATAACCCTCCCTCTACACTCGGCATCCATGCCTGACCTGCCTTTCCCCGCCCCCACGCGCCGCGCCCTGTTGCAGGCTCTGGGCCTGCCGCCGCTGCTTGCCGCCTGCCCTGCCGGGGCGGCCCCGCCCGCCGACCCCTGGCCCCAGGACTTGCGCGTGCCCGGGGGCGTAGCGCGGCTGTCGCTGGGCCCCGCGCCCGAGCGGCCCGCCGCACACATGCCCGATGGCGTGCCCGTGCTGGTGCTGGGCGACGTCATCGAATGGACGGCCCTGGTCGGCATTGCCCTGGCGGCGCCGCCCGGCGCGGCGCACATCGCCACTGGCGCCGATCGCGTGCCCTACCGCGTGGCGCCCAAGAAATACAGCGAGCAGCGCCTGACCGTGGCGCCGCGCACGGTGGACCTGTCGCCCGAGGACAGCGCCCGCCACGAACGCGAGCGCGCCCACCAGCAGCAGGTGATGGCCACCTTCTCCACCCCACTGCCCCAGGGGCCGGACCTGCGCATGCGCGCGCCCGTGCCCGGGCGGCGCAGCAGCAGCTTCGGGTTGCGGCGCGTGTTCAACGGCCAGCCGCGCAATCCGCACGGCGGCATGGACATCGCCGCACCCACGGGCACGCCTGTCGTAGCCCCGCTGGCCGGCCGGGTGATCGACGTGGGCGACTATTTCTTCAACGGCGGCACCGTCTGGCTGGACCATGGCGGCGGCCTGCTGACGCTGTACTGCCACCTGAGCCGCGTGGACTGCCAGGTGGGCGACTCGCTGCGCGCGGGCGAGTCGTTCTGCCAGGTGGGTGCCACCGGCCGCGTGACCGGCCCGCACCTGCACTGGGGCGTGATGCTGAACCGCACCATGGTCGATCCGGCCCTGTTCCTGTGAGCCGGCTGATCCGCTTCAACAAGCCCTACGGCGTGCTGAGCCAGTTCACCCCCGAGGGGCGCTGGCGCGGCCTCAAGGGCCTGATCGACGTGCCCGGCGTGCGCGCCGCCGGCCGGCTGGACGCCGACAGCGAAGGCCTGCTGCTCCTGACCGACGACGGCGCGCTGCAGGCGCGCATCAGCGACCCGCGCCACAAGATGGAGAAAACCTACTGGGTGCAGGTCGAGGGCCTGCCGGGCGAGGAGGCGCTGCAGCGCCTGCGCACCGGCGTGCAGCTGAACGACGGCCCTACCCTGCCCGCCGGCGCGCGCCGGCTGGACGCGGCGCCCGCGCTGTGGCCGCGCGACCCGCCCATCCGCGTGCGCCAGCACATTCCCGACTGCTGGATCGAGTTGGTCATCCGCGAGGGCCGCAACCGCCAGGTGCGCCGCATGACGGCCGCCGTGGGCCACCCCACGCTGCGCCTGGTGCGCGCGGCCACTGGCCCCTACACGCTGCAGGGCCTGGCGCCGGGCGCGTGGGACGACGTGGCGCCACCCCCGGGTTATCAAAAATGATAGCTGCTCGCGCTTGACCAGCAAGCGCCAGAGCCATTTTTCTTATGAAACCTGGGGCGGCGCTGCGCCGCGGTCAGCGCGGCTTGCGCATCGGGCAGGTGTTCATGCCCAGCAGGGCATAGGCCGGGCAAAAGCGCACCAGCCCGGTCAGCAGCGGCACCACGCCCAGCCAGCCCCACCAGCCCACGGTGCCCGTGGCCGCCAGCGCGATCAAGACCAGTCCCACCACAACGCGCAGGATGCGGTCGATGCCGCCCACGTTGAATTTCATGATGCTTTCCCTCGGTTGATTGCTGAAAACAGGCCCGTTCAGGCCGCTGCTGCCCTGCGGTTCCAGGGCATCTTCACCAGCAGGCGCGCCATGCCGCAAAAGCCGGACACGCCCGCAAACACGAGCCCGCAGCCGACGAAACCCGGCAACAGCAAAAACCACGGCGACACGCCCAAGCCCAGCGCCGTGCCCAGCGCCACCAGCGCGCCGGCGGCAATCTGCACCTGGCGCTGCAGCTCCAGCGGCTGCGAGGCGTCGCGCACCACCGGCAGGCCGGCGCGCTTCCAGCCGTCCAGCCCGCCTTCGAGCACGTAGGCCTGGCCATTGGCGCAGTCGGCCAGCGCCTGCGCGTGCGCGGCCGTGCGCTGCCCGGAGCGGCAGTGAAAGATCACCGCCTGCGCGCCGGCCAGCGGCGCGGCGCCGGCTTGCGCCTGGGCGCGCAGCTGCGCCAGGGGCAGGCTGCGGGCGCCGGCGATGCGCTCGCGCGCGTGTTCGTCGCTCGCGCGCACATCGATGAGCAGGGCGCCGCCCGCGTCGATCAGGCGGCGGGCGGCGATGGCGTCCAGGGTCTGCAAGGTCATGGCAAGGGGGCTTTCAATTCAGGGTCAGGGGCAAAAGATGCCCTTCAGCGTGGCCACCAGCGTGGCCACGTGCGGGTTGTCGATGCGGTAGTGCAGCGTCTGGGCCTCGCGGCGAAAGGCCACCAGGCCCTCGTCGCGCATGCGCGACAGGTGCTGCGACAGCGCCGAAGGGCTGAGCGCCACGAATTCGTTGATGGCGCCCACGCTCATCTCGCCGTGCTCGATCAGCAGGCACAGCACCAGCAGGCGATTGGGGTTGCCCACCGCCTGCAGCAGCGCAGCGGCCTGGGTGGCGCTTTGCTGCAACTGCGCGAAGGCAGAGGGCGGCGGCTGCGTGTCGTTCATGTCATTCACATCGTTCATGGCTGGACTGGATTGTAATTTAGTTTTTTCTAAATTAGAATTATCTAAACAAAACGCCCTACCCGCATCGCGGATTCGGGCCACCGGTTCATTCACCCCCCGCACAGGAGTCGTTTCATGACCATCGCCTCGTACAAGCAACTCACCCAGGACATTTCCAGCAACCTCATGCCGCTGCGCAAGACCGTGCCCGGCGTGATGGCCGGCTTTGGCGAGATGGGCAAGGCCGCCATCGCCGACGGCGCGCTGGACGCCAAGACCAAGGAGTTGATCGCCCTGGCCGTGGGCGTGGCTGCGCGCTGCGAGGGCTGCATCGGCTTTCACACCAAGGCCCTGGCCCGCCTGGGGGCCACCACGGCCGAGGTGCACGAGGCCCTGGGCGTGGCCATCTACATGGGCGGCGGGCCGGTGGCCATGTATGCCGCCAGCGCCGTTCAGGCGTTCGACGAGTTCAAGCCCGCGGCCTGATGGCGGACGCCTGCGACTGCGTTAGCGCCGGCGCAGTCGCAGCGCCCCATCAACCACCAGCACGGCCACGGCCACGAAGATCGGGCCGTAAGTGGGCCACTGCTGCGGCGCGATGCTCTCGCCCAGCAGCAGCGCCACCAGCGCCAGCAGCACCGGCTCCACGTAGCTCAGCAGCCCGAACAGGCCCAGCGGCAGCAGCCGCGCCGCGGCCATGTACAGCGCCAGCGCCACGGCGCTGAGCAGACCCAGCACCGGCACCAGGGTCCACAGGTGGACGTGCCCGGCCACCAGGCCCAGCGACGAGGGCGCGCGCAGCACGAACCACGCCGCCGCCGGCGCCAGCAGCAGCATGTCCAGCCAGTGCCCGCCCAGGTGGTCGGTGCGCAGCAGCCGGCGCATCACGAAGTAGGCGGTGTAGCCCAGCGCGACCAGCCAGGTCTCCCAGGACATGCCGCCCGCGCGCAGCACTTCGTGCGCCACGCCGGCGCCGGCCAGCGCCGTGGCCAGCCACTGCAGGCCCGACAGCCGCTCGGCAAACAGCACCCGCCCCGCCAGCACCATGACCAGCGGCAGCAAGAAGTAGCCCAGCGACACCGGCAGCGCCCGCCCGTGCAGCGGCGCCCACAGAAACAGCCACAGCTGCACGCCCAGCATGGCCGCGCTGGCCAGCAGGCCCAGCGCGAGCGCCGGCGCGCGGCGCACCCGCTGCGCCAGCAGCCGCACCCGCGCGCCCTGCCCCAGGCCCAGCAGCAGCGCCGTGGTGAAGGGCAGCGTCGCCAGCACGCGCCAGCCGAAGATCTGCTCGCCGTCCAGCGGCGCCAGGTAGGGCGCCATGTAATACATGCCGCCAAACAGCACGGACGCGGAGAGGGATGCGGCAAGGCCTTTGAGCACGGCAGATCGAATGAAAAAAAGGGGGGAAGAAGAGAAGCGCGGCGCACGCCGCGGTTGAAGGGCATGCGCCCGGCGACCGGCAGGGGCTGACGGCAGTGCCTATAGTTTCGCCCTTTTTCCTGCCGGGCCCATCGTGTCTGCCACCGCCCTCATCTGCCTCGTCATCGCCGTCAGCGACGGCGACACCCTCTCCGTGCGCTGCGGCGCGCGGCGCCCCGAGCGCGTGCGCATCGCCGCCATCGACGCCCCCGAAAGCCGCCAGGCCTTTGGCAAGCAGGCGCGTGAGCAGCTCGTGCGCCTGTGCTTTCGCCAGCGCGCCGAGCTCTACACCCTGGCCCGCGACATGTACGGCCGCCGCGTGGCCCGCGTGCGCTGCGCCGGCCGCGACGTCGCCCAGGCCCAGGTGGGCGCCGGGCTGGCGTGGGTCTATACCCGCCAGACGGCGAAATACCGCGAACTCACCGCCCTGCAGCAGCGCGCCCAGGCGGCGCGGCTGGGCCTGTGGTCGCAAAAGCGGCCGCTGGCGCCGTGGGAATACCGGCGCCGCCACCCCATCAAGGCCGGCAACGGCCGCTGAGCGGCCCGGCCGCTCAGCTCACAGCAGGTCGGCGCGCAGCTGCTCGGCGCTGCGCGGCGACAGCAGGCCCGGCGCCACGTCGAACACCGTCTTGCAGCCGTGCTGGCCCATGGCCTGCAGGCGGTGCACGGCGCGGGCGTAGGCCACCAGCACGCTGGCGGTGAACTCGGGGTTGCTGTCCAGCTTCAGGCGGTATTCGATGACCTGGCTGGCCTGCTCGCTGGTCGTGCCGCTGCGGATCACGAAGCCGCCGTGGGGCATGGCGCCGTGCTCGCGCGCCAGCTCGTCGGCTTCGATGAAGTGCACCGTGGTGTCGTACTGGTCGAAGTAGTGCGGCATGCCCACGATCTCGCGGCGCACGGCCTCGGCGTCGGCGCCTTCCTTGAGCACCACGAAGCACTCGCGGCGGTGCTTCTCGCGCGTGGACAGCTCGGGCCGGCCGCCGGAGCGCACGCGCTCCACGGCCTCATCGACAGGAATGGTGTACTGCACGCCGCCCGCCACGCCGGCCACGCGGCGGATGGCGTCCGAATGCCCCTGGCTCAGGCCCTTGCCCCAGAAGGTATAGGTGGCGCCGTCGGGCAGCAGGGCCTCGCCCATCAGGCGGTTGAGCGAGAACATGCCCGGGTCCCAGCCGGCGGAGATCAGCGCCGTGGTCTGCCCGCTGCGCGCGGCGGCGTCCACGGCGGCGAAATGCTCGGGAACGCGCGCGTGCGTGTCAAAGCTGTCCACCAGGCTGAAGCGGGCGGCCAGCTGCGGGCTTTGCACGGGCAGGTCGTCCTTGGAGCCGCCGCACAGGATGAGCACGTCCAGCCGATCTTGGTGCGCCATCAGTTCGCCCATGGCATGCACGGCCACGCCCTGCCCCAGGGGTTTCAGCTGCGCCGGCTCGCGCCGCGTGTAGATGCCGGCCACCTGCATGTCCGGGTTCTTCGCGATGGCCGCCTCCACGCCGCGGCCGAGGTTGCCGTAGCCGACGATGCCGACGCGGATGGGGGAGCTGGAGGAAGTGTGCTGGGTCATGGGGGTCCGGGTCATGCCGAAAGAGAATTGAGAAACATCAATTTTGATAGCTGCCAGCGCTTGACCGGCAAGGCTTTGCAGCCGATTTGACCATTATTTCGCCTGCAGCGTGCCGGCCAGCAGCTCGGGCAGGCGCTCGGCCGCCATGCGAAAGCCGCAGGCCTGCGCGTGCCCGCCGCCGCCCATGCTGACGGCCAGGGGCGAGCAGTCGTAGCCGCGCTGCGAGCGCAGGCCGACCTTGATCTGCCCGTCCTCGCCCACGGTCCACATCAGCGCGAAGGTGCCGCTCTTTTGCGACACCATCTCGCCCACCAGGCTGTGAAAGGCGCCGGGCGCATTCACCGCCAGGCCCGCCTCGCCATTGAAGACCAGCGGCCGCGCGGCGCGCGCCACGTCCTGCGCCAGGTGGCGGAACTTCTCGTCCATGGCCTGGCCGCGCGCAACGAAGGCGGCCACCTGCTCGGGCGTGAAGCTGGCGATGTCGTTCCAGCGCTCGAAGTCGAAGGGCTCCATGTCCAGCGCGGCGACGAAGCCGGCGGTCTGCGCAAACTGCCAGGTCCACAGGTCGCGGTCTTCCACGAAGCGCGCCAGGTCGGGCAGGGGCTGTTCGGGGTAGAAGAATTCCCAGGCCAGCCGCGCGCCGGACTTGTGCATGTCGAAATGCACCACGCCGCAGCGGCATTCAAAGCCCGCCAGCTGCTCGGCCGCGCTCTTGTGGTGGTCCAGCAACACCAGGCGCGCGGCCTGCGCATCGATGGCGGCCAGCAGCTCCGGGCCGAAGGCGAAGTCCAGCACGTAGATCGAACGGCCCTGCAAGGGCGGCAGGTCCTGCACGCTGGTGATCTGGCCGTGCGTCAACCCCACACATTCCACCTGGCCGCCATAGAAGCGCCAGGCCGCCAGCGCCGCGGCAAAGCCGTCGGCGCAGCGGCCGTGGTAGAGGACGAGGGGTTGCGGGTCTTGCAGGGAGGGTGCCACCAGCAAGGACAGTGGCAGCAGGGTGTTGCGCGAGGAAATCGTCATGTGCGCCGATTGTGCGGCAGCGCGCCAGCGGGCGCAGCACAGGCTGATGCGCCCCGCTCCTACAGAGGCTGCGCGGGGGCGCACCCATCATCGCGGGCCGGTGCGTCGGGTTTTGTTGCGTTTCTTGCCTTGCAATTACGCCATTCGACACCCTGCAAAGCCATTGCACCTGATCCATACAACAGCTGGCGCACCCTGATGCAGCCGGCCCCACGAGGAGACAACGCATGCACATCCCCCGGCCGTCCGGCGGCGGACAGGCACACCCCGCGCAGCCAGGGCCTCAGGGCGTCACCACGATGCGGCTGCGAGGCTGCGCCTGCGGCTCGCGCGCCCACTTGCGCAGCCCGTCGCGTCCGCTGGCGGCACGCACCACCAGCGCACCGCCTACCAGCGCATGCATGACCGCGCGGGTGCGCGACGGTGTGAGAAAGGCACAGGCGATCAGCCCCAGGCCGGTCAGCAGGGTGATCTCGTGCTCGAACGGGGCGCTTTCGCGGGCCTCGTCGTATGCGATGGCGTCACGTACGGATTCACGCAGTTCAGGGGTGTTCATGTCGGTATTCCTTTGCAGTGGGCGCCCCGTGCACCATGCGCGGGGCGGGGCTGTCAGCCCAGAAGGCCACCCTAGGGCGACGGCGCGCGCCGCTGCGCCATCGCCCATGCCCTGGCGTTGTAGGAATGCCTCGCACGGCCGGCCATGCCACAAAGACTGGATGAATATCCAGTTACCATCCCACACCACGGTTCACCAGGCTTGAGGAGGGAAGACGCCATGGGTTTTGACCAGATCGCCATTGCCCTGCTGGGCGCCGCCGCTGCCTGGCTGTCGCAGGCACGTAGCCTGTCGTCGCGCCGCTGGGCCTGCGTGTTCGGACTGATGGGCCAGCCTTTTTGGTTCTACACCGCGTGGCACACCGCGCAGTGGGGCCTGGTTGCCGTGTCCCTCATTTATCTGGTGGCCTGGCTGCGCGGGCTGTGGCTGTACTGGCTGACGCCGCACGGCGAGCCGCAGGATTCGGGCCTGGGCACCATCCAGCTCACGCCGGGCCGCGGGCTGTAGGTGGCGCCGGGCGCGTTGCCGCTGCTGTGGCGCGACGATCACCTGGTGGCCGTGTACAAGCCCGCCGGCTGGCTGGTACACCGCACCGGGCTGGACGCGGGCGAGACCCGTTTCGTCCTGCAAACCCTGCGCGACCAGCTGGGCCAGCACGTCTATCCCGTGCACCGGCTGGACAAAGGCACCTGCGGCGTGCTGGTGATGGCGCTGCACCCGCAGGCGGCCCGCGCTCTGGGCGAGGCCTTCACCGCCCAGGCCGTGCGCAAGCGCTACCTGGCCCTGGTGCGCGGCTGGGCCCCGGCCCGGGCCGAGGTGGACCACGCCCTGCGCCCCGACGACGCGCCGCCCGATGCCCCCGCGCAGCCGGCCTTCACCCACCTGCGCTGCCTGGCCCGGCTGCAGCTGCCCGAGGCCAGCGACCCGCGCTTTGCCGGCACGCGTGCCTCGCTGGTGCTGGCCCAGCCGGCCACCGGCCGGCGCCACCAGATCCGCCGCCACCTCAAGCACATCGCCCACCCCATTCTGGGCGACGCCACCCATGGCAAGGGCCCGCTGAACCGCTGGTGGGCCGCGCGCCTGGGCCTGCAGCGGCTGTGGCTGCACGCCTGGCAGCTGGAGCTGCCGCACCCGGCCGACGGCCGGCCGCTGGCACTGCACAGCGGCCTGCGCTGGCCGCCCGCCGCTGCCGAAGCCGAAGCCAAAACGCCACCCCTCGCCGACACACCGCCCTGCCTGCGCGATTGGCAACAGCGGGTGTGGCCCCTGCCCTGGCAGCCGCCGGCGCCAGAGCATCAAAAAGCATAGCTGCCTGCGCTTGCTCAGCAAAGGCTGGAGGCGTTTTTCCTTGAAAACCGCTCGGCGCCGCCGCGCGTGCGCCGCGTCCTACCCGGACAACCGGCCCGCGCCGCTGGCGCGCCGCCAGGGCGTGGCGACACTGCGCCACATGCACTGCTGCCCCTTTCCGTACCCCCAGAGTTGCCCGTCTTTCCCGGCCCCGGCCGGCGCGCGGCCATGAGCGGCTGGTGGAACCAAGCGCTGGCTACCGCCAGCAATGAATTCGCCAGCACCACCGACCCGGAGCTGGTGACGCGCGTCGTCCTGCGCCTGGGCATCGCCGCCGCGCTGGGCGGCCTGCTGGGCTGGGAGCGCGAGCGGGCCGGCAAGGCGGCCGGACTGCGCACGCACATGCTGGTGTCCATGGGCGCGGCGCTGTTCGTGCTGGGCGCCGAGCAGGCTGGCATCGACCCGGCGGACAACAGCCGGGTGATCCAGGGCGTGACGGCGGGCGTGGGCTTTCTGGGCGCCGGCACCATCCTCAAGCGCGAGGACCCGGACACCGTCCAGGGCCTGACCACCGCCGCCGGCATCTGGTTCACCGCCGCCATCGGCACCGCCGCCGGGCTGGGCCAGGAGGGCATGGCCCTGCTGAGTGGCCTGCTCGGCCTGGTCGTGCTGTGGGCCATCCCGCTGGCGCACCAGACCCTGGTGTCCGGCGCCGAGCCCGACCCTGGTGCCAACGCCCGTGGGCGCCCCTGTGCCGACGCCGCGGCGCCCGCCAGCCGTCCGTCCGGGCGGCCGGGCGGGGCCGCTTCTTCCGTTTCTTTCCCTCCTTCCTCAGAGCCATGACCCAACACGCAACCACCCCTACCCCCCGCCATGCCACCATCCAGGGCCACGTCACCTACCGCGAAGGCGACGGCATGCCCATCACCATCCGCAAGGGCGCCGTGGAGCTGCTTTACGCTGCCGACAGCGTCACGCTGAGCTGGCAGGAGAGCAACGGCGCCGCCGGCCTGGCCGCGCTGCCGCGCGACGAGCTCGAGCGCTATGTGCGCGAAGGCCTGATCGCCCTGGCAACCTGAGACCGCGCGGCGCTACCATGCGCCGCAGCATGCCCGCCGCCGCCCCTGACCTCCTGCTGCTGCAAGACGCCACGCTGTGCCCCGGCGGCGCCATGACCGCCGCCCACCTGCGCCAGCTGCTGCGCGCCGCCCTGCCCGACAAGAGCCACCACAAGGCTGCCGGCTGGTTCGGCCAGACGGACTTTCTGCTCACCCGCAGCCATGTGGACGAAGACCGGGACAGCTACCGCGACGCGCTGTTCATGACGCTGTGGCGGCGATGGGATTTCTGGATTGCCCTGCCCGCCACCCCCGCCCCCGCCACGCCGCTGGCCCGCGCCTGGGCGCGTCTGCGCGGTCAGACAGACGTACCCGCCGCGCCGGCCCACGCCTGCCTTCTGGACTGCCACTACCGCCCCCACGGCGGCCCCTGGCTGGCGCTGGACGACCAAGCACCGCCCGAGGCGCTGCAGGCCTGCGCCGAAGGCTGGCACGGCGTGCTGCGCTACTGGCGCCTGGCCGAAGGCGAGCGCCGCGCCGGCCGGCCGCTGCGCGCGCTGCTGCACGCTGCGCTGACGCCCGAACGGCTGGACGCGCTCACGCTGCTGCCGGTGTTCACCGGCCAGCCCCTCCAGGGCTGGCAGGAGGGGCAGGCCTGGGCCCGCCGCTTTCAGCCCCACCCGCGCGACCCGCGCGCCCTGCGGCTGCAGTGGCGCAACGGCCCTGGCGACGCAGACGAGGACAGCCTGGCCAGCTACCAGATCGAAGCCGCCGACGACGCCGGCGCTGCCCACCCGGGCGGCCTGCGGCTGGGCTACCGCCAGCGCCCGGATGACATGCTGCAGCCCCTGCCGGGCGACGCCGTGGAGCACATGCAGCGCCTGCTGCAGCTGTTTGCCGCCGCCGAGCGCCAGGCCCCGCCCGAGTCGGCGGACGCCCCGCCCGCCCTGGCGCGCACGCCGCCCTTCGCCGCGCACGACAGCGATGCCGAGGTCCTCGGCCCCGCCCTCATGGCCCTGTCGCACGGCTGGCAGGCCGCCGGCCGGGCGCACGCCGCCGTGGTGCGCTCGCTGTGGGCGGCGCAGCCCGAAGGCGGCCCGCCGCCCCTGGCCGACCCGCGCGGCCTGCACGCCGCCGCCGTGCTGCAGCTGGTGCGCGCCGTGCACACGCATGCGGACGCCGACCTGTCGCAGCGCTTGCACCAGCGCTTCGCCTTCGCCCCCGCCGCCTACGCCCGCTGCGCCACGGGGCCGGCCGTGCGCGCTCTGCGCTGGGAGGACGACGGCACCCTGCTGGCCTGGACGGACCGCTGCTGGCGCATCGGTGCCGGCGGCCTGCGCATCGTCCCGGCCGATGCGAGTGCCTCCCAGGATGGCGCCCCGCACGCCAGCATCCACGGCACCACCGTGCACGGCGACGGCCTGGGCAACCTGCATGGCCTGGACGAGGACGGCCGCACGCTGTGGCGGCACCATGTGGGCGGCGGCGCGGTGCTGTGCCTGGCGCCTGGCCCCGGCGACACCCTGGCCGTGGGCACGGCCGGCGGCACGCTGGCACTGCTGCGCCGCGCCAGCGGCCCGGACCCGCACCAGTACGGCACCTCGCGCTACGCCGAGACGCGGCGCATCCTGTTCTGGGCCGACGCCGACGCGCCGCTGCCCTGGTAGCTCCCGTTTTCATAGCTGCTGGCGCTTGCCGTACAAGGGTTGGGAGCCTTTTTCACCATAAGGACACACACCATGGCCACCTACCATGCCGAAGCGCTGTGGGAGCGCACCGCGCCGCCCGCGGACTTCCTGAAGAACCGCTACAGCCGCCGCCACCTGCTGCGCTTTGACGGCGGCGCCGAGCTGCCCGGCTCCTCGTCGCCGCACGTGGTGCCCACGCCCTGGTCGGACGCCGCGGCGGTGGACCCGGAGGAGGCCTTCGTCGCCTCGCTGTCCAGCTGCCACATGCTGTGGTTTCTGGCCATCGCCGCAGGCCAGGGCTTTTGCGTGGACCGCTACCGCGACGCCGCCGAGGGCGTGATGGCGCGCGATGCGCAGGGCCGCATGGCGATGACGGTGGTCACGCTGCGGCCCGAGGTGCGCTTTGGCGGCGACGCGCCCCCACCCACGCCCGAGCAGCTGCACGCCATGCACCACCGGGCGCACGAGGAGTGCTTCATCGCCAACTCGGTGAAGACCGAGGTGCGCTGCGAGCCGGTCCTGCCGCGCTGACCTGGCATGCAGGCCGACGACGCCGCCATCACCGGCCACTTCCGCCCCCGCATCACCTTGATGACGCTGGGCCGCGGCGAAGGCCTGCTGGGCCTGGCGCCCCACGGCCGGCTGGGGCCGCGCGGCGCGGGCGTGACGCTGGCGCGCATCGACTGGACCTACCGCACCGATGCTGGCGCGCAGTGGGAATGCTCTGCGCCCACCTCGGTGCTGGGCGCCCGGCCCGACGCGGTGCAAGAGCTGTACGACACCGGCGGCCCGGTGCTGCGCCTGGCGCGCGACCGGGCGGCCGAGGCCGACGCCATGGACCGCGTGTGGGCGCTGGGCCTGATCCCCGTGGACCCGCGCAAGCTGCAGTGGCGCCACCCCGACGCCGGAGCCACGCTGGGCCCCGTGTGGACGCTGGCGCAGGAGGCGCACTTCGGCGACTTCTGGGCCGAACAGGTGCCGCAGCTGCGCGCCGAGGGCTGGGCCGTCGCCGTCCACCCCGGCTTCGCGCACGAGAGCGTGCCCGTGCAGCGCTGGAAGCTGGTGCTGTCGCCCGAAAGCAGCGCGCCATCGCCCGCGCGCGAGGTCGAAGGCTCCCTGCCCCCGCGCCAGCGCCCGGTGCAAAAGCTGCACCTGCCCGCACGCGAGGGCGCCTGGCTGCTCAGCCTGGGCGTGGAGATCGACGGCGAGACGCTGGACCTGGCTCCCATGCTGGCCGACCTGCTGCGCCGCGACGTGCGCTGGCTCGACGCCCGGCAGCTGGCCGCCATCGACGACGCGGCCGTCATCACGCTGCGCGCGCCGGGCGGGCGGCGCATCGAAGCGCCGGCCGCGCCGCTCAAGGCCATCGTGGCCGCCATGGTGGACCTGCTCACCGACCCGGCCCGCAACCAGCGCCAGGAGGGCGATCCGCTGCGTCTGGGCGCCTGGGAGGCGCGCCGCATCGAGGCCCTGCGCGCCGCGCTCATCCAGGCGCAGCGCGTGGGCGAGCACAACGCCTGGCAGCTGCAGGGCGACGCCGGCCTGGCGCAGTTGGCGCAGCGCCTGCGCGCCGTTGGCACGCCGCAGGCCGTGGCCGCGCCCCAGGGCCTGCAGGTGCAGCTGCGGCCCTACCAGCTCGAAGGCCTGGCCTGGCTGCAGTACCTGCGCGCGCAGCAGCTGGGCGGCATCCTGGCCGACGACATGGGCCTGGGCAAGACGGCGCAGGCCCTGGCCCACGTGCTGCTGGAAAAGGAAGCCGGCCGCCTGGTGCAGCCGGCCCT